>NZ_JBHIMX010000001.1:0-362075 GCF_042194435.1 Bartonella sp. LB28NMGDW | reverse complement strand
AACAAATTAGGTAAAATTATATAAACTGTAGAAGGTGGTCTAAAAGGTGGTCTGAAAATGGCTATTTAAAGAAAAAAGCTATATATTTCAATATGTTAAACACAAAAAGTGGTGCCCAGACGCGGATTCGAACCACGGACACGCGGATTTTCAGTCCGCTGCTCTACCAACTGAGCTATCTGGGCATGCTTCATAAAAAATATAAAGCGTTTGCGGTTATAACATTAAAATTTTCTCTGTCCAGTCATCAAAAGAAAAATAATTGATTTTTTAATAAGTTTATCTCCCTATTCTAGAGAGTTATCAATGAATCTTTATCATAAAATAAATTTGATAGGCATATTGGACGCGTTAGTGTATTGTTAGTAGAATGCTGTCTTATCATGGTGATGATACAAAAAAATAAAAGAATCAATCGAGAAGCATGATTAAGAAAGATTTTTTTATAAAGTTTCCGTGAATTTTAAGCATACGAAATAATAGAAAATATTTTTGACTTTTTTCTAAAAAGATTATTGATTAGTCTTTATAATAATTTGTTTTTCTTTATAAAGAAAGAAAAACATCTAAAAGGGGAGAAATAATGATAATGTTACAAAAACCAAGCAGTCGTCCCAATAATACTAATTTTTCTTCAGGTCCTTGTAGCAAACGGCCTGGTTGGACTCTTGATGTTCTTAAAAATGCATTAGTTGGGCGTTCGCATAGATCTAGAGAAGCAGAATTAAAACTTGCTGAAGTTATTAATTTAACCCGTGAGATTCTTGAGGTTCCTTCTGATCATCGTATAGGAATTATGCCAGGTTCAGATACCGGTGCTGTTGAGGCTGCTCTATGGTCTCTATTAGGTGAGCGTGGCATTGATATGGCGGCGTGGGAAAGTTTTGGATTTGGGTGGAATAAAGATGTTGTCGAGCAATTAAAGCTTTCTGATGTACGTCGTTTTGAAGCTCCTTATGGTGAAATACCAGATTTAACACAACTTGACTTTGATCGTGATGTTGTTTTTACATGGAATGGGACAACTTCTGGTGTGCGTATTCCTAATGCAGATTTCATTCCCCATAAGCGGGCTGGATTGACCATTTGTGATGCAACATCTGCAGCTTTTGCGCAATATCTTGATTTTTCAAAATTAGATGTTGTTACTTTTTCATGGCAGAAAGTTTTGGGAGGTGAGGCTGCGCATGGTATGGTGATTTTAAGTCCTCGTGCTGTTGAGAGGCTTGAGAATTATGTTCCAGCTTGGCCTATGCCTCAACTTTTCTATATGACAAAAAATGGAAAATTGAACGAAGATATTTTTAAAGGAAAGATAATCAATACACCTTCTATGCTTTGTGTTGAGGATTTTCTTGATGGGTTGAAGTGGGCAAAATCTCTAGGAGGTTCAGCGGCATTAAGAGCACGGGTGGAGAAAAACTTTTCTGTACTTGATGCTTTTGTTCGCAAAACACCATGGCTAGAATATTTGGCAAAAGATCCTGAAGTGCGTTCTAACACCGCTATTTGTTTAGATATTGTGGATCCAGTGATTACTGCTTTGGATACGGAAAAGCGAGTATCTTTCATAAAAGCGGTTGTGAAACGTCTTGATGAGGAAGGAGTTGCTTATGATATTGGTTCGTATCGCGATGCTCCTCCGGGGCTTCGAATTTGGGCGGGTATAACAATTGAGGCTTCCGATCTTGAAATTTTAACACAATGGCTTGAGTGGGCGTTCCAAGTTGAAAAAGCACAGCTTTAAATAATTACTGGTGATTTTCACAACGTGTTTTTAAACAGAAAAAGAATACGAGAGATCATGATAATCTTTCGTATTCTTGTATCAGACAAACAGCCTCTAAATATTACATGAATTGTAAAAGATTAAGAGGAGGAATGAATGCTCTGTCAGGTGTTGGATACGCACAAATTAAAATCTCTAATTTTTTACTTTTTGTAGCAAAAATGACAGATTTAAAATATTTTGGTATTTGCTTATCTTTATTATCATAAATTTGAAAATTTAATCACTTGAAGATTGAGAAAAATCTGAAATGAGGAGTCGCACTTGCTCTAAGGTTTCGTTATAAAGAAGTATTTGTTTTTGAATGCTGGTTTTTTGACCAAACACGACGGAGAAAGTTATGGCCAATGTAGTTGTTGTCGGTACACAATGGGGTGATGAAGGCAAAGGTAAAATTGTAGATTGGTTGTCTGAGAGAGCAGATATCGTGGTGAGATATCAGGGGGGGCATAATGCTGGCCACACATTGGTTATTGATGGAGCTAGTTATAAATTATCACTTTTACCGTCTGGTTTAGTGCGTGGCAAATTATCAATTATTGGGAATGGTGTTGTAGTTGATCCCCATCATTTTGTAGCAGAGTTGAAAAAGCTACGTGATCAGGGCGTGGAAATTACACCGGAAATTTTACGTATTGCTGAAAATGCTCCTTTGATTCTTTCTTTGCATCGTGATCTTGATGCAATTCGAGAAAGCGGTTTATCTGGTTTAAAGATTGGTACAACAAAGCGTGGTATTGGACCGGCTTATGAAGATAAGGTGGGACGTCGTGCTATCCGAGTGATGGATTTAGCAGAAAAAGATACACTTATGGCTAAGATTGAGCGGCTTTTGAGGCATCATAATGCTTTGCGTCGTGGGATGGGGGGGGCAGAGATTGATTCTCAAGCGCTTTATGATGAATTGATGCAAGTTGCGGATAAAGTTTTGCCCTTTATGGATTGTACGTGGCGTCTTTTAGATGAAGGTTATAGAGGAGGGAAACACATTCTTTTTGAAGGTGCGCAAGGTGCTTTACTCGATAATGATTTTGGAACTTATCCTTACGTAACATCATCGAATACAGTTGCTGGGCAGGCATGTACAGGTTCAGGGATGGGACCTAGTGCAATTCATTATGTTTTGGGTATTGCAAAAGCGTATACCACACGTGTTGGAGAAGGGCCTTTTCCTACAGAGCAGATAAATGATATTGGTGAATTTCTGGGAGCGCGTGGGCATGAATTTGGTGTTGTAACGGGTCGAAAGCGTCGATGTGGTTGGTTTGATGCTGTCTTAGTCCGTCAGATGGTAGTAGTTTGCGGTGTTCAAGGTATAGCATTGACAAAACTTGATGTTTTGGATGGTTTGGATGAAATAAAAGTTTGTATTGGTTACGAGCTTGATGGTAGAAGGATTGATTATTTACCTTCTTCCATGGGAGCCCAAGCCCGTGTGAAGCCTGTTTATGAAACATTAGAAGGTTGGAAGGAAAAAACAGCCCATGCATTGAGGTGGGAAGATTTACCAATGCAGGCTGTTAAATATATACGCTATATTGAAGAACTGATTAACACAAAAGTGGCTTTATTATCTACGAGTCCAGAACGTGAAGATACTATTCTTATTACAGATCCTTTTGCAAATTGATTATTATTTTTAGGTTTCCATATAGATCTTTTGTTCACTTCTATATCTTTTAACAAAAAGAGTTTTTAAGAGTGCGTGAAAGAAAGGTGTAAAATGACATTGTTTATTTTTCATATTCATTTTACACTATGACAATAGTTGTACCAATATAAATGACAATAAACTTATGAGCCTAAAATAAAGCTGTTTTAGCCTGAGTGCTAGGGTTTCTTTGCTTAGTTTAAGAGAGATTATAGAGGAAATGGTAGATTTCGTTGGAATCTTAAAAAAGGCAATTAATGCACAAAATAATGTTACACCACAAGTGCGTAAGCGGATTTATAAACGGGCTATCGAAACACTAGAATATCAATTTGTAACAGCAAAAATACCACAAGCAATAGCCGATGAACAAAGAAAGATTCTTCAGAGTGCTATTGCAACTGTTGAAGAAGAATATTTAGCAGTTGAAAAGAAGTTGCTTTCTTTAGTTATTGGGTGGAATCCCACAAATGTAAATGAAGATAAGAAATATACAAAAAAAACTATATTACCAAAGAATAATGAATTTTCAGTGGTAGACATAAAAAGAAAGCAGGATTTTGTTACACATCCAAAGGATAGCAAGTTATTTGATGAGCCTTGGGTATCAGATATACCAGATGCAGAGCCTGTTAATATGGAGGCTGATGTATCTTCTCAGCATGTTAATAGCTGTGCGTTAAAGATTTCTTCGTCGCAAGAAGATAATCCTCATATTGTTTCGCATATTTTTTCTCAGGCTTTACGTCGTGCTAATAAATCATTGGTGCAAAGGCGTATTGTGATAAGTGCTGTTTCTGTTGTTAGTTTTGCTGTTTTAACTATTGGTATTTTTTTTATTGGTGGGCGTGTATTTGTATCAAATGATTATCAGATATTAGGAGAAAATCTTCAAGTTTCTCACGAAGTACCAAAGGCACTTTCGGTTAAGAGAAAGTTAACACAACGTTTATTAGAGGATGGGAGTGAAATTGATGTCGGTTTAAAACAAGCGACAGATTCTTCGGATGAAGAAGGAATCTCAACCGTTGTTTCCAGCAATTTGCAATCGCTTGATAAATTAGGTGAAGCTGTTTTTTATCAAGCACGTACAAATTATGATGCAGAAAAGATAGCAACCGGAAGTGTTCGCTGGACGCTTATAAAGGAGTCTTATGTGAAAGGGGCTCCAGAAGAAACAGCCATACAAGGTGATATAACAATTCCTGATGAAGGGCTATCATTACGGTTAATTTTACGTCGCAATACCGATCGGTCATTTCCTGCTGCATATATTATGGATCTTATTTTTATTCTTTCTGATAAATTCTCAGGTAAAGCTATAAGCAGTGTTCAAGCATTAACCTTTAAAGCAAGCGAACAATCTATTGGGCAGCCTTTAGTAAGAACTATTTCTATAAAAATTAACGATGATTTTTTTCTTGTTGCATTGAGTGGTAATCATCCATTTCTTGATCGAAATTTGCAATTGATGCGAGAATTAGATTGGATGCGTTTAGTGTTAACGGATAAAAACGGACGTATAAATGAATTAACCTTTGCGAAGGGACCAACAGGTGAGTCTATTTTCAATAAAGTTATTGGACAATGGCTTGCACAACAAGATAAGTTAACAGTTCTTGATCAAAAAAACAAAACATAGATGCAAATAAAATAAAAGGTTATTTCTCGATATCGATTTTTATTAGTTATATCAAACACGCTCAATAAAATTGTATACTATAACTCAAAGGATTCTACAGACTAATTTACAAGTACAAAGCCAATATACGCTTTTCTCATTTCTACTTTAAAAATGCGCAAACAATTGGCTTCATACCTAATTCTAGAGTCTTATACTTGACTTTGAGACAAAGCAGAATCTCTGATAGAATTTTGCACTTTTTCAAATGCACGCATTTCAATTTGTCTTACTCGTTCTCGACTAATGTTAAATTCACCAGAGAGTTCTTCTAGAGTTAATGGTATATCGTTTAAACGACGTGCTTTGAATATACGTCTTTCGCGTTCATTGAGATTGTCCATGGCATTTATAAGCATGGAACGACGATTTTCCAATTCACTTTTTTCAATTAAAATTTGTTCTTGATCGTTAGATTCATCCACCAACCAATCTTGCAACTCGCTGTTTTCCCCTTCTTTTGTACGAAGGGGTGCGTTGAGTGAAGTGTCACCACCAAGTCGGCGGTTCATTGATATAACTTCATCTTCTGAGACATGCAACTGAGTTGCAATTTCTTTTACTTGTTCTGCATTGAGATCACCGTTATCAAGTGCTTGAAGTTTACTTTTTAATTTACGAAGGTTAAAAAACAAGCGCTTTTGATTAGCTGTTGTCCCCATCTTCACCAAACTCCAAGACCGCAATACATATTCTTGAATTGATGCTTTAATCCACCATATTGCATAGGTTGCAAGACGAAAACCACGTTCTGGCTCAAAACGCTTAACAGCTTGCATGAGTCCAACATTGCCTTCTGAAATGACTTCCCCAATGGGAAGTCCATAGCCGCGATATCCCATCGCGATTTTAGCTACAAGACGCAAATGACTGGTTACCAGCCTATGCGCTGCTTTTAAATCATTATGCTCACGATAACGTTGAGCTAACATATATTCTTCTTTTGGATCAAGCATTGGAAAACGACGCACCTCTTCCAAATAACGGTTTAATCCACCATCGCCTGTGGTTACTGATAACAAATTCATATGGGCCATAATAGCACCCTCCTTTTGTCTGAATTCCCTGATAAGGCAAATTCGATGTTTCAGATAGTAATACCTGCGTGCATTTACTTTAGCATATTTTTCAATTTTGTTCAAAAAAAGATATTTTATTGTGAAATCTTGAGAAGGAGAAAAGTTTCAATTCATTTTTTTAAAATGCTTAATAAGTTTAGCCATATCTTGAGGTAGTGGTGTGGAAAACGACATAACTTTACCGGTAGAAGGGTGTTCAAAAGTGAGACTTGCGGCATGAAGTGCCTGTCTGTTGAATTGATCGATTGCATTTCTAATAGTGGGGTTGAATGCGTTTGATTTTGTTTTAAAAGCGTTGCCATAAACTGTATCGCCTATGAGTGGATGCCCAATATGAGCCATATGAACGCGGATTTGATGGGTGCGTCCAGTTTCCAAGCGACATTCCAGAAGGCTAGCAAAAGATGTTGAGTCTGCATGAGAGCCAT
Source organism: Bartonella sp. LB28NMGDW (assembly GCF_042194435.1). Taxonomy (NCBI): domain Bacteria; kingdom Pseudomonadati; phylum Pseudomonadota; class Alphaproteobacteria; order Hyphomicrobiales; family Bartonellaceae; genus Bartonella; species Bartonella sp. LB28NMGDW. Next base: position 355,447 of record NZ_JBHIMX010000001.1, on the reverse strand, counting down.
ATTTTTCTAGCAAAGAAAAATGTGTAACAGCATGACGAGCATAAGGGTTTTGGTTATGGATAACAGCTTGCTTTGTTCGGTTATGGGGCGAACGGCCAAGTGATGCATCAATTGTCCAAACATTGCGGTGAGGTGTCCCCCAAATCAAGGCACGATAGCGTCGGTCTAATGCACAGGTACGTCCATGATCAGAAAATTGAGCACTGAGACTTTTATGAGCTCGATCATTTTTTGCAACAACCATAACACCGCTTGTATTTTTATCGAGACGATGGACAATGCCAGGGCGTTTAACACCACCTATACCAGATAAACTATTACCGCAGTGATAGATAAGGGCATTAACCAACGTACCGGTCCAATTTCCATTGCCAGGATGAACAACAAGACCTGCTGGTTTGTTAATAACAATGATATGATCATCTTCAAAAAGGATGTCCAATGCAATAGCTTCAGCACTAGGTTCTGCATCACGAAGGTCAGGCATTGCCAATTCAATTATTTGCTTAGGTCTTAATTTTGTTTTTGGTTCCTTTATGAATTGACCATCAATTTTAAGATAGCCTTCACGGATGAGGGTTTGCAAACGCGAACGTGATAACACATTATGATATTGTTTTGCGAGCCACTGATCAAGACGTTGCCCAAGAGCACCTTCATCCGTTATTTTCTGTATTACCATACGATTCCTATTAAGTTTTTAATAAGATTTTACCAGTACGAAATTGCTTTACTATCGAGAAATTCTTTAATTCCCCACTGTCCCCCTTCACGGGCGCGTCCAGAAAATTTTACACCCCCAAAATAGCTTCCACTAGGTAATCCATGTCCGTTAACTTCTACCATACCAGAGCGTACTTGTGCCGCAATACGACGACATTTGTTGCGATCTTGTGATTGAATATAGTTTGTAAGACCATACTCAGTGTTATTCGTTAAAGCGACAGCTTCTTCTTCTGTATTAAAAGCAAGAATCGAGAGAACTGGACCAAAGATTTCTTCTTTGAAAATACGCATATGAGGTTTTACATCAGCAAAGACTGTTGGACGGACATAATAACCGCGTTCAATTCCTCTTGGTAAACCAGTTCCGCCTGCAACAAGAGTTGCACCATCATCAATTCCTGATTGGATAAGATCTTGAATTTTGTCATATTGTTTTTTTGAAACGACGGGACCAATATGATTTCCTTCTTGGAAATTTGGTCCTACTTTTGTTGTTTCTGCAATATCTTTAGCTATTTTTATGGCTTTGTCATAGATGCTTTGTTCCACAAGCATACGAGTCGGTGCATTACAGCTTTGTCCACTATTATAAAAGCAATGTCGCGCACCACGTTGAATAGCATCTGAGTCGGCATCAGCAAAGATAATATTCGCTCCTTTTCCCCCAAGTTCCAGACAGACTCTTTTTAAAGTAGCGCTAGCATTTTTAGAAATATCTTTTCCTGCTCTAGTTGAACCAGTAAAGCTAATCATTTCTAGATCTGGATGTGCTGAGAGGTAAGAGCCGACAGTTGCACCATCACCATTGATTAAATTAAAAACACCTGCAGGGAGCGCGGCTTCATCTAAAAATTCAGCAAAAAGCATAGCAGAAAGAGGCGCAATTTCAGAGGGCTTTAATACCATGGTACAGCCAGCCAAGAGAGCAGGGATAACTTTAAGAGTTACTTGATTCATAGGCCAATTCCATGGTGTAATTAATCCTACGACGCCGATAGGGTCGTAGTGAAGAATTGCTTGCTCATTTCCCTTTATTAAAGTTTCTTGGAACGAAAACTCTTTATAAGCTTCGATAAAATTGCGAATGTGGGAACTGCCAGTTGCAGTTTGCGCATTAAGAGCCATATCAATCGGTGCTCCCATTTCCATTGAAATAGTTTTTGCCATGTCTTTAGAACGTTTTTCATAGATATTTAGAATTTTTTCAACGAACCCAAGACGCTCACTTGGTGACGTTGTTTTCCATTTTTGAAATGCCTCTTTAGCCGCGTTAATTGCTTTATCGGCATCTTTTTTACTTCCAAGGCTAATGACAGCACAAGCCTCTTCTGTTGATGGATTAATGACGTCAAAATCGTGAGGAGTGCTTGGGTCATCCCATAGACCATTGATATAAAATTTCCGTTTATTAAACATAATTCATTCCCTTTTTTCTATTTGTGTTTGTTTAATTATGATTATCTTAGTCTAAGCCGTTTTAAACGAGGATAACAAGGGTAATCTTATAAAAACGCGAGAAATTAGATTATATCATGATAATTGAGCATGGAGAATTCAATAGAGCAATGCTTATATACCCATTTGTATTATTGGGACTAATTGCTTTTATGAAATGGGAAAGAAAGAGAGCTATAGACAACCTTCCTGAAGCCTTTTTATCATGAAGTTTTCTTCAAAACAAATGAAATACGAGCTCTATGACATCATAAACGAGACAATTTATATCGTAAATATGCAGAAGGGAGATTATGAATATGCATTATGGCATTATTTTTTTCATTAAAAAGTAACCATCAGCAAAAGGTTATTAACCTTCGTATGATAGTTTCTACGAATTCTTTTTGAAAAGGTTATTTTTCTTATTGCTATAAATTTGTTGGGTGCCATGCATAATTCGAAAACAAAATCTATTTCTACGCCTTCTTTTTCTGATGATGGTACGAAAGGTGCATCAAGAGAAGATTTATCTGTTAAGATTACGGAGATATTTCCTTATCCGGAAGTATGGAAAAAGGCATTTACCCTCGGAAAAAATGTCCGTTTCACGCGAACCCCAGAAGTTGAGATTTTGCGTCGTCGTATAGAAACAGATCCAGTTTTTGCAAAGCAGTTTAAAATTTTTACGAAGCAAGATCAAAAAAAAATTACAGATACAGATATTGCACGTTGTAACAAGAAAACAACAAGCGTTTCATCGACAAAAAAAGTTATTAATCCTCAATCAATAGAAAATAAAACGTCGGTTTGTCATTCAACAGTTTTGAAGCAGTTGTCACGACAAGTTACTCGTATACCATCAGAAAATATCCCACTTGAGGAGGATAAACAAGAGCATAAATTACAAGTAGAAAATGTGCTACAAAAAACGAATCCTGCTTGGCATCTTTCAGATGATGCATTTTTTGAATGCGGATCTTTGATATTTGAACATATGGATACTCAAACTTCAAAAGAGGATCAAACATCGATTGACACGACAAATGAAATTACATCCGATATTCCTTCTATCTTTGATGAGTCAATAACTGCTCTTTACCGTGTTCTCGAATACCGCTTTCCGCAACTCTATGATTCAATTACATCAGAATCTCCAGCGGAAAGGATGCGAGGCGTTGAGCAAATTTCTGATTTAATGCATACGAATAATGATATTACTAAAGAATGTCATTCTAAGCTTTCTGTTGAAGATTCCGCTCATACGTTAAGTAATGCAAGGGCGTTAAACGATACTGTGGCACTAAGCGACGCTGAGTCTAATATAGAGACGAAAAAAACCAATAATAATATTGTCGACTGCATAACAAAGAATGTCACACCAAATTTAAAAGATTTGTCTGTGATGCAAACAAACGGTAAAACGAAAATATTGCAATCTGCCCGCGTGCCATTAAGCAATTATGATTCTGCTTTTATGCAAAATATTCAATCTATTGACAGTGATGCTTATGAGTTTCCTCCGATCAATTTATTACAGGAACCTGTTTTTCATGAAGGTACGATGATTCCTCAGGAAACATTGGAACGCGGTGCTGGATTTTTGGAAAGTGTTTTGGAAGATTTTGGCATTAAGGGTGAAGTTATCCATGTACATCCAGGGCCAGTGGTTACAATGTATGAATTTGAGCCTGCTGCGGGTGTAAAATCATCGCGCGTTATTAATCTTTCTGATGATATTGCGCGTTCTATGTCTGCTATTTCTACACGCGTTGCTGTCATTCCTGGACGGAATGTTATAGGGATTGAGTTACCCAATGCGGTTCGTGAAACCGTTTATCTACGGGAATTAATTCAAACACGTTCTTTTCGTGAAAGTGAATTTAAACTTGCTCTTGCTTTGGGGAAAGGGATTAGTGGTGAGCCGGTCATTGTAGAATTAGCAAAAATGCCTCATTTATTGGTTGCAGGAACAACAGGATCAGGTAAGTCTGTAGCAATTAATACAATGATTTTGTCGATTCTTTATCGTATGACACCAAAACAGTGTCGTTTGATCATGGTTGATCCTAAAATGCTAGAGCTCTCTGTTTATGATGGCATTCCACATCTTTTAACACCTGTTGTAACAGATCCTAAAAAAGCGGTAACAGCTTTAAAATGGGCGGTTCGTGAAATGGAAGAGCGTTATCGCAAAATGGCTAAGTTAGGTGTACGTAATATTGATGGTTTTAATGCACGTGTTGCACTTGCGGCTCAAAAAGGTGAAACGATCATGTGTACTGTACAGTCGGGTTTTGATAAGGAAACAGGGGAAATGCTTTATCATGAAGAAGCCATGGATCTTACGCAGCTTCCTTATATTGTTGTGATTGTTGATGAGATGGCTGATCTCATGATGGTGGCAGGGAAAGAAATAGAGAATGCCATTCAGCGCCTAGCACAAATGGCGCGTGCGGCTGGTATTCATCTTATTATGGCAACGCAGCGCCCTTCTGTTGATGTTATCACAGGGACAATTAAAGCGAACTTTCCTACCCGCATTTCTTTTCAAGTGACATCAAAAATTGACAGTCGTACGATCCTAGGTGAACAAGGTGCTGAAACGCTTTTAGGTCAAGGAGATATGCTTCATATGGCGGGTGGGGGGCGTATTGTACGCGTTCATGGACCTTTTGTCTCTGATGAAGAAGTTGAATCCATTGTTGCACATCTTAAACTGCAAGGAAAACCTGATTATTTAGCAACCGTCACAGATAACGAAGATGATAACAAAGAGGATGCTTCTGCCGATTCAACGGTTGAAGTTTCTGAGGAAGAAAATTTTGATGAAGAGGGAGAGGAGCTTTATAATCAAGCTGTAAAGATTGTTATGCGTGATAAAAAATGTTCAACATCTTATATTCAGCGCCGACTTTCAATCGGCTATAATAAAGCAGCTTCTCTTGTTGAGAGGATGGAAGAAAACGGCATTGTTGGAGCCGCTAATCATGTGGGAAAACGTGAAATTTTACTCAATACAGGGAAATAAAAAAGCACATTAAAATGTGCGATTTTTAAAATGTTTGACAGACATTATTTAAATAGCGAATGCTTGTTTTATTTTTTAAAGCAGATGTGACCATGTATTTATAATAATATTAAAAAATTGAATGAAGAGTAATAAAACAAAAGTGATCTTTTGACTGCTGATACCAAAAGGGGAGGTATTTTTAACATTTCTAGATGATCTGGGATGTAAAGAAATTAAACAAATCTTTATATGAGAACAGATGATTTTTGTTCTCTTTTCTGATTGCAGAAAAATTCTTTGGTTAAATAATGCAGTGGTATATTTTTTTGTTTTCTCTTCTATAGCGGTTCTGATGAAAGAAAGGTCTTTTGGGGATTATGGAGAGCATCATAAGAAGAGTATCTAATATGCAAGTTTTGTTGCATTGGGTGTTTTAAAGCACTATGCTAAATTTGTTATTATTTGATATTATTGGTACAAGAAAGGTGTTCTTACGAGAAACTTTATTTGAAAAAGAAATTTTAATTTCTATTTTTATAATGCAATTTATTGATTTATAATAATAATTTATCATTATAAATATTGAATGAAAGTTTCAAATATCGTAAGATTTTTTTATTTCAAATCTGTTTCTGTTGAAACAAATAAAACGATTTTCTTGCGTATCGTAATGAATGTAGGGGTAAAAAGTTAAAAAAAAGAAATAAAAATGCCGCTTATGAACGCCTTCAAATGCCAAGAACTATTGGTGACATTAGGGGTTAAAATTAGTATAATGATGGTCCTAACCAGCTCTTTTATAAGCATAAAAATGTAATGTACAATGCCTTGCTATCTGTTATGCGGGCCTTTACATTCTACCATTTACGGATGCCGTCGTAAAATAAGCTTGGGGAGCTTGGGGGATATCTTTTTAAAACAGGCACATGAATGCGTAAAATAAGTGTATTCTTTTTGAGTACTATTTATGCGAGGGAGATGTTACCATTATTGTAACAAGTTTGTTACAATAATGGGTGAATAAGCAACAGGAGTTGGAGGATTCTTTTTATTCTTGTTTTGTTGATGAAACAGTCAAAATTTTGCTACAGACAATTGATATGAGATATCAAGTTATTTTAACCAGAACAGGTAATTGTAAACAAATTAGCATTATTTATTTGAGAGTAAATCCAACACTTTTTAGTTTTAGTTATGCCATTAAAAGCAGATGAATTGAAGTTAAATACAAATGAATTAAAATGTCAGCAAGGAGCTTTTCGTTTTACACCAGAGCTTTTGCCTCGGCCTTTTACGTGGGAAATCGATCATAATGGTTTATTTTGTGAAGTCTCAAAAGAGCTAGCTGAAGTTGTTGGTCCTCTCTCTTCCTCTATTTTAGGATGTAGCTTTCATGAGCTTGCTCATCAATTTAATGATGATCGATATCTGGTTCTCAGTCATTTTATTGAAGCTGCTATGCCTTGGAGTAAAGAGATTGTTCAATGGCCTGTTGATGGTTGCTTACAATGGCTTGATGTTGAGTTGTCGGCTTTGCCAATTTTTGATGTTAAAAAGCAGCTTAAGGGGTTTCGTGGCTTTGGTGTTTTAAAAATACGAAAAGAAGTCCAAGAAAAAATAGATGAAAAGCTGGAAACAGAAATGCCATGTCTTACGGAGATAGAACGTTCAGCTTTTCATGAAATTGCAGAGAAATTACGTGATGAATTGAATTCATCGGTAAAAGAAAAAAAATTAGTTGAAGAAACAGCTATTCAGTTACCATATACACAAACATTGCCGGTAAATGCTATAGAACAAGCTCTCGTAAAAGAGCCCGCAGCAGTTTTATCATTGTTGGATACAGCAACAGATGGTGTTTTATGGTTGGATGAAGAGGGCTTTATTCAATCAGCAAGTAGGGCAGCCTTAGCATTAATGGGTTATGAAATAAATGAACTACGAGGACAGCCACTCTCTTCATTATTTACTTTGCAAAGCCGATTTTTTGTTGAAAAATATTTTAAATCAATCCGTGTGGAGGGGAAAAATCAGGTTTTAAATCGCAGAGAAACAGCTGATTTAATGACGAAAAATCATAAAAATATAACCGTTTTGATAACGATTGTATTTTTGGCACAGCAAGGCAATTATGCTGTTATGTTGCGTGATAGGGCACAAATAGTTCCATCAGGAGGAAAAAAAGCAGAAGAGGATAAAATTGTTGGGGTTGTTCATGAAATACGAACACCTTTGAATGCTCTTATTGGTTTTGCAGAAATTATGAGAGAAGGCCGTTTTGGTTCGATAGAAAATGAGCGCTATCGTGGATATTTACGCGATATTATTTCCTCTGGAAAACATATATTATTGCTGATTAATCAATTACTAGAGTGCTCGAAGATAAATTATTCTGTTTCCAATAACCAGATTGATTCTTCCATTATTTCTGAAACATTTGATGTGATATCTTGTTTACGTGCGACGATAGCTTTTCTTGAAACTCAAGCCAATCAGAACGGCATTATCATGCGTATTGTTGCTCCACCTCATGTTCCATTTATTCCTGTATCACAACAAGTGTTTCGCCAGATTATATGGAATCTTCTTTCCAATGCTATTCGTTTTACACCTTTGGGTGGACAGATCATTGTTCACGTTTCTTATAGAAAAGAACGTGTAAAAATTTCAGTGAGTGATAATGGTATAGGGATGAACGAAGAAGAGATTATAAAGGCACTGCAGCCTTATGGTCAAGTAGAGCGCAAAGATGGCCGATCTGGTGATAGCGCTTTTATAGGAACAGGTTTAGGCCTCCCAATGTGTAAAGCAATGGTGGAAGAAAGAGGGGGACAATTTTTATTGTTCTCAAAACCCAATCATGGAACAACTGTGGAAATGTTTTTTCCTCGTGTTCCATGATGTAAATCTTGCATAAAATTATTTTTTCTTAGCCAAAAGATCTCTAATTTCTATTAAAAGTTGTTCTTCTGAAGACGTTTTTTTTGGGCTTTCTTCTTCTTTTCTACGGATTTTATTCATAGCTTTAACGAATAAAAAAAGAACCCAAGCGATAATGAGAAAATTGATAAGTAAAGTAATAAAGTGTCCATAGCTAATGGTTGCTCCAGTTGCTTTGGCGGCACTCAATGTTGCTTGTTTTTCGCCAGCAAGTTGAATAAACATATTAGAAAAATCAATTCCACCTGTAATCAGCCCAATGATTGGCATAAAAATATCATTGACAATTGAGTTAACCAAGTTACCAAAAGCACCTCCTATAATCACACCGATAGCAAGATCAATCATATTACCTTTTAGGGCAAATTCTTTGAATTCTTTAAGCATTGCGTTTTCCCCTTTATGTAAGCGATATACGGTAATTTACTTACCGCTTTTGATGAAAAAGGAAAGGGCAGATTTTATTTTTAGGATTATATTACAATATTAATGTTATTTTCAAAGAACTTTATAAGGTTTAATAACGAGCATTAGGGCTCTATTTGAATGTACATAGAACCTTTCTGAGAGAAAAGCTTTTTTGATAAAAACTATATCTGCTTTTTTCAACAGAAAGTAGAAAACCGTAACTTAATTTATATAATTGCCTCAAGATTTTTATGATAACATTAAAAAAAAGATTTTCACAGAATACCACAAAATGAGCAGCGTTGAAAGTTGAGCTATCAGGACACTTCTCAGATGAAGTGCATATATTGGTATAACATATTGTTATAAAAAGATAATTTTTAAATAAAAAATATATTTCAGTATTGATGGAAGAAATGGATAGATGAGGCAGGAGAAAACTTATAATTTAGTTCCTCTTAATTTAGTAAGCGATAATGGCAATTAGGAGGGCATTATGGCTTATCTAAAAGCTATTTTTACTGGGGTGCATGAGCTAAAATGGCGATAATTCTGATGGAAGAAACACATTTCATCTACTGAAAGATTGTATTAGTTTATAAATAGCAGAGCTCTAGGGTTTGCAAGATCATTTTGGTTTGGAAATCGTTGGTATGATAGGTGGGAGTTCAATGATCAACTGTCATTACTTAAAATATATGTTAGACAGAGCACTTATAGATGCAGAATTATATTTAGCGCATCAGAAATGGCAAAGCAAACAATGCAGTTTCTTTAAAATTTTATCAATAGAGTACAAATGATTGAATACCCTGTTGCTAATAAATAGCGCAACAATAGTATGAATTTAGATAATTTTATGAACTATGTATTCTATAAATGCTAGGAAAAATAGCTTTATAGAGCAAGCTCTGTTTCTATTGGCAACAATATCACACAAAGGAACTGTGGGAATAGGGATAATTTGCGTGCATTTTTAAGAGAATTATGAGCTTTACTGCATGAGATGTCACAAAAACATGGTTATGGTGAAGAGCCATTGATGTTTCAATTCATGCTGCATTCTATAAGATTAGGATTCACATTTTAATCTTTAAAAAATGTCGAAAAAGAGAAACGTTTTTTAAGAATAAAAATTTTTTACACAGTATACATCAAATAAACATGTATGGCTATTGTGTAATGAATTTTCTTCTAGAAGGGAAATGTTATTTGGATAATATGCTCTCTTTGATTGGTGATCTTTTGTGTTAAAAGATATAGGTGAGGTGCGATGGATCATTTTTATGTTGTGGAGAAGGATTGATGAGTTTTTTTCGTTGTATTGGCCGTTCTGCCTTATTTATGTTGGATCCAGAGCAAGCACACAGTTTAGCGATTCTCGGGCTGAAAAGTGGATTAAATGGCTGTCAAAAGGTTATCGATAAACGTTTGTGTGTAACTGTTTCTGGTCTTGAGTTTGAAAATTTTATTGGTTTAGCAGCGGGATTTGATAAAAATGCAGAGGTTGTGGATGGTATTTTTCGTTTAGGATTTGGTTTTACTGAAATTGGGACAGTGACACCAAAGCCTCAGATTGGAAATCCTAAACCACGGCTTTTTCGTTTAAAAGAAGATGAAGCGATTATTAATAGAATGGGCTTTAATAATGATGGACATCAAGTTGTTTACAACAGATTGCGTGCGCGTAAAAAAACTGGTGTTGTAGGAGTCAACATTGGAGCCAATAAGGATACGGTCGATAAGATTGATGATTATACTGTTGGTATTGCTCATTTTTATGATGTTGCTGATTATTTTACGGTTAATATTTCTTCTCCCAATACACCAGGTTTACGTGATTTACAGGCCCGTGACAGTTTGCATCTTTTGTTGAGTGCAGTTTCGCAAGCGCGAAATGAGCAAGAGAACAAGCATGGATTCTCCATTCCTATTTTTTTAAAAATTGCACCCGATTTATCAGAGAAAGAATTAGATGATGTTGCTGAAGAAATAAAACTTTCTGATTTTAATGGACTGATTGTTTCTAATACAACTCTTGCACGCCAAGGTCTTAGCAATAGTCACCTCAGTAATGAAGAGGGGGGGCTTTCTGGACGTCCACTTTTTGAGTGTTCTACTATTGTGCTTGCAAAAATGCGTAAAAAATTAGGGAAGGACATTGCAATTATTGGTGTTGGCGGTGTAAAGGATGCACAAACCGCTTTGGAAAAAGTAAAAGCTGGTGCAGATTTAATTCAATTATATAGTGGGATGGTTTATGAAGGTCCAAATCTTGCTATAACTATTCTGCAAGAGATTTTGCAGATGATGCAACAAGACGGTGTTGATAACATAAAAGACTATCGTGATCATAGTCTTGAGCATTGGGCAAAATGTTCTTTGTAAAAAAACGCTTTTTTCTTCACAAAAAATTGCGAGATTTTTTTAAAGGGGCTTGCAAACTTTGTTGATCTTCCTTATGTCACATAAGCGGAGAATAAATGTTTACGAAATCGTGAACAGTTATGATACATTTGCTTTTTATGCGGTTGTAGCTCAGTTGGTTAGAGCGCTGGTTTGTGGCACCAGAGGTCGTAGGTTCAAATCCCACCAACCGTACCATTTGTCTTGTTACAACTTTTCTAATTCTTATTTTTGGCGTTTTGTGAGGCGGTTAAAAGCCGTGCTTGGCGGGCTTTTTTGCGTGTGAGCTGTCACGGAGCAGAGACCTTGCGCGGATGATTTTTCTCAAATTTTGTCCAAAACGGAATGATACGATCAATAATCGCTTGAAATATAAACGGGTTAACTAAATCTATAATTCTGATTGCAATTGCAACAATAAATATCTCTATCAGTATATTTACATACTTTTAGTATATTTTGTAAACCAAGAGAATCTTATTTAACTTTCATTATTATTGCTCATAATATAAACTATTAAGTTTAAACACATAAAATAAGTAAGCATAAATTTACTAAAATATGCCATATTTTTGACACAATATCCTTGATTTTGTCAACTATATATTATAAATGCGAACTTGCATGAAAATGCATTCATATCTCCAGGGGTGTTTCGGTGGTTGATTATGGGTAGGCCATTTTGGCGCGGGGACATAAGTAACCTTGGGGGAATTTATTTATACACTAAATTGGAGAAAATAAATGAGATTTTTAAATAGTTCGTACGATTATTGCAGTGCCGATAATTTTAGTAGCAAATATAACTCTGGTTTTGCGTTTGGTAACAAGTATGGTGCTGGGATTGGCCTTGGGGTTGGTGTTGGCGTAGGAGTGGCAACGCTTAATTTTAATACTGGCATGGCCGCAGCAAGCTTGGGGCTATCTGTAGGCGATAGGTTCGGAGGCACCATAGGCGGTTATGTTGGTTATGGTGTGGCTGCTGCCCAGTGTGGCATACAATCTTGGGGTCGATCTATTGCTCATTCAGGTGTGGGATGTTGATGCGCTTTTGATGTAGTTCTTTGGGTTATCCTAAAGCCTAGAATGGTGGTACTGTAAAAGGTGCCACCTTTATGTTTGAAATATTGTACAGGAGGAGCTATGGGCGAGTTTAGTATAGTGCTCGTTTATTTTTGTCTATTGTTTGTCATGTATCTATTCTTCAAAACTATTGCTATTAATGGAAAAAGCATGTTATACAGGAGCATGGTTGCATTCATAGTGGCGGCATTGGTTACCCCTCCCCTCATGTATGCCTTTGAGTATATAGTCGGTGTGCCCATAACATCTCCTCCTGTTATTATAATTATGTTCTTTCTTTCTTTTTGCATTGAATTTATACCCAATATAGTAAACAATATAAAATGCTTTAGTTTGGCCATTATCGCAAGTTGCCCCATTTTTTTCATCGCAGCTGGTTTTATTGTTATGAGTGATGACCTTCTGTTAGATTTTTTTGATCTGCAGCTTTCGGGCTATATTTATCTGCTTTTCATTATTCCGTTGATGATAGGGGGGGCTCGCTATGTCCTAATTGCTAAAGCTTTGAAGGAAAAATCTATGTCAGTGCTAGATTTAAGCATTTGTATTGGCTGTGGGTTTGCCATAGGCATCTTTTTTGTGTCATCACTGCTTTTATCAGACCTTCGAGAAATCTATCAACAGATAGGTTTTGCAAACAGGGAGGCAGTGAAAAAAATGTTTGATTATGCGGTGTTTGGTTTCGCTATTCTAACGGGCCAAGTTTTTTTGACATTTTTGATGGTTCTCTTTGTTACTACAAAGAAATATTATTGGTTGCTCCTTGATGTTCTTGCAGAGCTGTTTTTTAGCCTCTTTGTTTCTTATTATGTAGCGTTTGTTCATACAGATGATGACTATGGAATGGTTAGAAGTTGGATTTGTTTGATGTTTGTTGTTTATGTGTGCGCGCGTTACATTAAATCAAAGAATGTGAAGCTTAGCGTGATTAACCCGTTTAAAAAGAAAACTGAGTGAGAAGACAGGAGGCTATAGTTCTTTGGGTTATCCTAAAGCCTAGAGCAGCCACCCCAGGAGGGGCAGTTTCTAGAGCAATAGTAGGCGGGGTCCGTGGTGCATCCGCGAGTATTGCTAAAGCTGGTTGGGATTGTGTTCGCTTCTAAGTGGTGAAATTGTTGTTTGACCTGGCTTTTTTAACAAGGTAAAGGCCTTGCTAAGGGGTACACTATCAGCCTCTTAGCAGGGAGTTTTTCTCCCGCAATAATATCTTGGTATGCTTGGGAGGGCAAGGCGCTTTAAGGAAATTATATGTCTGACTTAATTTTTGGAATGCTGCTTAGTTTTGGGATAAGTTCCAGCCCTTGTCTCCTTAAAAACAATGGCTTGTTGGGCGAGCGTGTCATTTTTTTGGGGGGGCTAGCTGGCCTTTCCTGTGCTATCATCTTCGCTTATCCACATAGTGAAAGTGGGCTTCCAGACTTATCTTTGCTTTTGGTATGTTATTTTGGCATTCTTTTAATTCTGCACGAGCACTACTTATATAAATATTTAGTTCTTGGGTTCTGTGGTGCAGTTGCTACCTTGTGTATTGGGGCAGGTTTTATATATTTGAGTTCTTTGTTGCCATTGCCTGCTTTGTCTGCTGCTAATAATAGCCAGCAGCAGGTGGTGCATTACATGAGTTTGGTTGCTGCAAACTATCCCTTTTTTATCCTTTTGATATCAGTTTTAACTGCAGAGCTTTTGCGTTTGTGGTTGCTTCGCGTATATAAGCCAGAATTAGCTGCGCGTGAGGTCCTTTATTTCGGGCTGGGCTGTGGGGGTGTTCTAGACTTATGCTATAAGACCCTCCCAGCTCTTTTTCTTTACTTGAATTACCGTGTTGATAGGGCGCCACAAATGGTGGGCTATGTCGCATTTGAATCTTGTCCACAAGCGATCAGCTATCTTATTGCCGCGGGCATGATTGTATTGATGCATGTTGTAAATACGCGTTTTATGTATCTTGGTTTCCAAGATAAGCGCAAGGTCTATTTCTATCTGCCTTTTGTAATTCATTTTGCGGTTGGTCTTTTGTTTATGTTTGACATTTCTTCAGGCTATGCAATATTAATAAATTCTATTTTTGAGGTTTGCAATAATGCTTGACAAATTGACATTATCTGTTATCGGCGCCGTTTTTTGTCTGGTGCTGATTATTTTTCCTTTGATGAAGAAAAAAACATTGGTTGAACATTTGGTTTTCTTGCTCGTTGTTTTGTGTCTTGTTTTTCTTTATGTTTATGGCGCTACGAGTTATTTTCCTTATTATGTTTTGGCGCTTTCGCTTATATTGGGGTACCGCTGGTTACTCTCTTTGGTTAAAACGTTTAAAGGCACGAAGGCGATTATTGGGTCAAGCGCTGGTTGTTATGTGCTTTTGATTTTTTTTCTATACGGCTTTATGCTTATGATAGGCAGTTTGATTTTAGATTTTTCTGCTTATAGTACGCCTAATATTGTTTTTGCTGTTGGTCTATTCCCTATAGGCATGGCGATTATGCAGTTTTTTTTGCTCTCTCATTGGGTGGCAGAAGATAATGGCAATGGTGTAGAGGCAGGACTGGGCGTGGGAATGGGGATTTGGGGGGCTGCTATAGGGCTTGTACTGCTTACATCTCTACCAGAAGCTGTGAAAATCCTAAAAGGGGCCTTTAGTCTTGATAGGGACGCCTTACTTTCTTTACTTGAGACGGTAATATATTATGCGTTTATTATAGGTCTGAATCTTTTATCAACTTTCTTAATGCTTGTGGTTTGCCTTGACAAGAAATGGCGTTTTTTTGTTCTTATCCTGCTTTTACAATGCTTGGCGGCTTGGGCGCGCTTTTCATGGCAGGCCGCTGAGCCAGAACTTCTTGCAATTGGGCATTATACAATCGCTACTATTCTTATGTTTGCTCTTATGCGGCAAATTTATGATTTTGTGCAAGACAGATTATCCATGAAGAAAAATAGCAGTTACGTTGTAGTAAATGAGGGGGCATAATAATGTTGGTTTTATTTATTACTTCGCTTCTCGCAGGCCTTATTTATGGCGCTGTCATTTATAATTTTTTTCGCTCTACGTTTAGTTGGATAAATGTGCTGTTGAGCGGCATAGTTTTTGGGGTGATTGTTCTGTTAGTATGGCGTTACTCGGAAACAGAACATAAACTTGATGCCTTACGTTTACTGCAAGTGCTTGGCGTTGTTTTTCTTCTATGTGTGTTTCATCATTTTCTGAAGTTCAAATTGGTTGTCGCTGGTGCTGTGGGATGGTTTGTTGCTAGCTGCATTGCTGGCGGGCTTATTGCTTTTTGGGAGCAATCTGTAATAAAAACGCTTTATATGATGAGTATTGTTGAAACCAAGAGTCGTGCAGAGCAGGGGCTGGCGCTTGTTTTTTTATTTTTAACATTTTCGGTTTTTTTTGTTGTAGCAGAAGAAGCTATGCGTCGTTGGTTAGTTACTAAGTTTTATCGGTGCTCGCCTAGTTTTTTGTGGCGTTTGCCGCTGAATATTGGCATAGGCTGGGGTTTATGCGAATTAGTTTATAAGGCGCTAGGGCCTTTCCTTGTTTATAATGGCTGGCCTATTCGATCTAGGTTATTAGCCAGTGAGTATGTAATTTTTTATTCCTGGACGCAAGCGAGTATTTTTTTGTGTGCTTTAATGAGCGTCATACTTATGCATATTTTCAATACATGCTTGGCGTATCGTGGTGTTGTTACGCGCTCTAAATTTTATGCGTGTGCGCCTTTTTTTGTCCACGCTATTGTTAACTGTTTCGGTACAACAGTGATGGTTACAGAGAAGGTTTGGTTTAATGTTGGGGGCAGCTTGTTTATTCTACTTTGTGTGATATTGTTCGTATATTTTGAAAGCAAAAATCCTTTAATACAAAACATAAAATTGCGCGCTTAAAGTGTTGTAGAGTGATGAATAACTTTGCGTACTCTAAGTATGGCTAGAGAGCCTGATACGCGCTTTCTGTTCTGCAAAAAATAGAGAAGGTTAGCACCGACGTAACGCGTCCAGTACCAAGAGCGACGTCATTTCTGCACTAATTGGGGGGAGGGTGTGCTACTGGCCACGCGCATATGGGAGCCTAAAAATATGCTATCATGCGACTTTCTAGTGTCCTCCATGAGATTGAAGCTGGGAATCTTGAGGCGGTGGTAACGCATTATTGCAAAAACAAACCCTGGCTAGGGTTTGGTCATTCGATTATGCAACGGGATGTCTGGGTTGATTTCTTTTTTTTTACGCTTTCAGGCGCCTATGCGCCCCTTCAGTTCTCTTGCGCGATCTATTTTGGACAATACAGGACTGCAACCCAATGTCGATTTTCTAATTGCAAGCATCATGAGCAAACATCGGGCTGCTCCTGAGCTGGGATTGTTGGCTTTTTTCGTTTGTCGTATGCCTATACTTCTCGCGCACTATCAAGCGCGGTTTAGTGCTCATTCCTTCGGTTTATCATCAAAGGATTTAAGAAAAAAATATAAAAAGGTCCCCAAATTATGGCTATAAAGCATCGCACCGAGCCAAATTTCTTGGGTATATGTCAGAGTATCACTTTAACCGCACCGATGCGTGCTTGCGGGCAAATCGATATTTCTCACTGGAATTTAGCCCATAACTATTTGAAACAGGGCTTGTTACTCGAAGCCTTGCATCAGTTTTCAGTTCGATTCGCCACCGTGGTGGCTAAAAACTCGGATCTCACTTATCGCTATTTCCCTGTTATAGTTGAACAGTTTTTCTCTACCACCCATTTTGATAGCGATCGGTTATGCGTTGAAGGACATATTGAACGCATTAATGAGGCCTACCGTATTCACTGTAAGGCCAGCACATATGACAATGGAAAGGCCGTTATTGCGCAGGCAATCATCATGGTCAGTAAGGTCTTCTTCCCTAGCTCGTGTTCTGAGAAAGCCGCTCTTCCATTACTAGGCGATTTATGTAAGATTTCCTCCGTAACCGGAGATTCTTGTACTTTTTCATTTAATGCGCATCACCCGCTTTTTGAGGAACATTTCCCCTCCCGCGCCGTATGTCCTGGTTCACTATTGATTGAGATGGTTCTGGCTTTGGCCACGCAGGGTAGGGCGACAAATATCGCATCTGTTGCGCTGAAAAAAGTAAAGTTCATTGAAGCAGTTTATCCGGGAGATACCTATCAGTTGACCATTAAACAGGATACAGAGGGTGAACCGGGTGGCGTTTTTTATATTCATACGGAAACTAAAAAACGAAGCACTTGCGGTAAGTTTTCTATCAAATATAAAAAGGAGGATGCGCCATGTTTAACATAATAATCTCTTTTATTCCGTGGAGTATTTACTCCTAGGTTATAAATGGAAACGTTTTAACTCTGGTCGAATGCTCTCTCATCTTGACTGTGCTTTTATTATTAATTATTGCTCTGAATATTAAATTTATCCGACAGGGAGAACCCGTGATGATTACGAACATTCTGGCATTTATTGTCCTGTTTGTTAATTATTTCGCTGGATGGTCTACACTTTTACTGAACTACCCCACAGTTTTTTGCTATCTGTCACTTGCTCTGGTTTCATTGATGAGCTTGCTGGTAAAGAAACCCTTTACCATTTTTTATGCTCCTGCTGGTGTTTCTGAAGAAAAACGCAAACATATCCTCTTTTATCTCATCAATAAATATATTACATGGATTTGGGTCATCATCTTTTTTGCCAATGGTCTTCTAGGGGCTTTTTTTACATGCTCCCCCCAGCTTTGGTTGATCACTATGGGTTTAATTTGGGTTGGTATTCTTTTTTCTAAATATCTTCCTAACATCATATAATATTTTTATCGCATCAAACATCATGGAGCATAATATGTCATTGTTTAACATTCTGACCGGAACCCCTTTATGGGCCTGGATTTTGCTTATTTTTCTCATCGCGAGGGGAATAATCGCATTGAAAGATAGGGAAATGAAGGTTTACCGCCTTTTTCTCTTGCCGTTAGTCTTTCTTTTTTTGGGCGCAAGCGATGTGATTAACCAGCTGGCGTTCCCGCGCTGGGGAGCAATCTCAATGTTGGCAGGGCTGATGATCGGCTTTGGCGTTGGCTGGTTGCTCTGGCGTGCCACTCCGCGTTTAAAAATCAAAGAGGGAACGGATTTCATTATTCTGCCTGGTACGCCGTTGACGCTGACATTTATTCTTATCGCTTTTGTCATCAAATTCACATTGATTGTTTTTCTCAAGGTTGTACCTGATTTGAAATATGCATTTGATTTTAACCTTCTTTTTGGTCTTTTAAGTGGGTTTACTGGTGGTGTGTTGTGGGGCGGCACATTAAATTTATATATAGCATTTCGAAAGAATCCAAATTAATCCCTATACCATTAGCTGTGGGTGCTTCCCATTAGAACTATCTCAATAGAAGCTTATTCCTAACAACAACGCTGCATACAAATGCAGCGTTGCCTCGTAGTTTCAGATTTTTTTATCCCAGCGCGTGAAGAGGTGAGGGAAGTGATATATCTGACTATGCCCCCTTGGGGGAAGAGCGAGCCTAAAGGTTTAGAATGCTATGAGTTTGAGCTAGCTGGACTTTGAGCAGATGGTTTATCGCTCATGGGAAATCATTTTGTTTTACGATTCAAAAAGAGGATAGTGATGGTCTCATTGGCGTAGGTGGGCAAGAAAACTGTTAGCTTGGCAATGCGTCAACAATTTGTAGAACTATGTTGTGGAACCCATATGCAAAGCGGTTGCTATGATGGCACGATGCTTTTATCAAGCATTATGATATGGTAGGAACTGGTGTTTAAGGGTGCAACTGCGGTCACTGTACGATCCAATAGCATTACGTCTGAGTATTTAGGAGCGGTAGACTCTGTACAGGCTATGCGTACAATATGTGAAGCACGCTTGCGGGAATCAGTGTGTCATTATTGTGTTGTGCACGCAACCCTCTAGCGAGTACTTCATTGGTAAGGCTGTTTTTTGAAGCTAGTTGTAATTATCTGTGTGTTTTTAAAGAGAACGTTAGCACCGATGTATCGCGTGCAGTACCATTTTCCTTTATAAAACTATTCTCATTTCTTTTGTTTCTTTAAGAAATCTGCACTTCTCAGCCTTTTTTGCATATGATCGATAACGTAGCTCAAGTTCCTTGAGACAGTGAATTTTTCTCTCTTTTTGCTAAAAATGCCCAAACCATCTTATTTAGTCGAGACTTAGTTTAAGAAGGGATCTTCTAAATTTATTATTTTTTTCAATAGGATATAAATTTCTCGTTTTGGGTGCGCGGTAGACTTATAGCAGTAACAAGCTTAGGCGTATAGTTAGCAGATACCGTCATTATTGAGGAGTTTATTTAAATTGTGTTTGATCGATTGAGGTATACAGAAAAACGTGATCAATAAGCTTAGGTTTATTGGTTCTAAGCGTGGAGGGGGGTGAGCTATCCAATGCAAAAGAATAAATTGTTTTTTTGCGCTGAGCGTTGGTTATTTTTCGACATAATTGCATTTTGGTCTAACTTTGTGAACACACACTATTTCTGACTAATCGAGGAAATAGAACATTCATGTGTTGAGAGGATTAGACAATGAGTTGTAAACAATTAGAGCAAGAAATAGCCACTGTAAAGTATACGTCAATGTAGGAGTCCAAAGCCTTATGACACACTTATTTCAGTGACGATTATTTAGGACAAACGCATCATGTGCTTGTGGTGCCAAAAGGTTATCAATATGAGGGAAAGATTTACAAAAGCTTGAAAGCTATTGCCAAGCATATTACCGACATCAATTGGAATGGCCATTTATTTTTTGTCCTTTTAAGGCGTGGATGAGAGGGTGACAGGGGACAAGAAAGGTGCTTAAACAAGCGATAAAACCAATACGCGGCGCTATATATAGACGTAAATTCACCGAAGAAGGCTTAGGAGTTTAACTCACTGGATGACAAAAAGAAGCAGGCGAAAGCTTTGTTAAAGCTTATTGTCATGAAGGTTGGCAATGAATACCAACGTTGTTGATAATGTAAAAATCATGCCGCAATATATTTAAGGAGTGAGTGCAAGAGATTAATACATTCCTATGGCAGATTGTAGAAGCATGGTTTGCGATCCTAATTATATGATTGGTAAGGCCAAATCATTCAGGGACAAAATGATAAGAGCTATATTTTATTATGAATCTGACGCACAGTATAAAACCTATAAAGGTAAAGCGTTTTATAGCATGGGGAAGATTTTCAACATGTTGTCGGACGTTTGAGGGTGTTTTTACCCTCCGTAAAAGGTATTTTAGCAAATCTTGCTTGCACGGACAAGGGAGAACTAGAAGTGGATGCCGACATAATCCCTTGAGAAATTGGTTTTTATTGCATCGAAATAAATGATGAAGAAATTTATGTTTTAGTTGACAGTGATAGTACTTGTATGTGCTTGACTAAGCCACATGTGACGCAATTTTAAAATTACCTATGGTGGCATGTCGTCAAATTGACGATACAGCTCTTCGATTTGTCAGAAATAGGACAAGGCTAAAAGATAGACATATTTTGGATGTGCTTGTGCCAATTGATAAGCTTACTGATAATGTTTGTAAGTGCCATAATAGCACACAAGAAAAAATATAAAATCGCCGCATGTGGTAATGCGAATTGATCTAGCTGACTTGCGTAAGTAAAAAGAAATAAAACAAGCACAAGAAACTTTAAAAAATAAAGAGAACAGCTTATACGACACTTTTCATGAAAGTAAATTTGCAGAGGATACAGAAATAAATAGGATAAAAGGAATTGCGACGTACAAAAGAAATATTCATAGACATATTTTATACTAAGCGTAACGGAGAAGCGCAAAGATGAGTATAATAGCAGGTGAAGATAAAATAGAGGGCATGAGTCAAAGTCCAGTTAATCCAGACATAGAAAAGTTAAAAGCAGCCTTTCCGCAATGTTTTGCTGAGGGAAAGCTCAATATAGATCAGCTTCTTAATCTATGCGGCGAATATATTGATAATGATTTTGAGAAGTTCAAATTTGAATGGAAGGGCAAAGGAGCAAGTTTAAAGCTTGCTCAAAAGCCTTCATTTGCGACATTGCGCCCGAAGCGCGAGGAGAGCGTAAACTTTGATAATACACATAATCTTTATATTAAGGGCGATAATCTTGAAGTGTTAAAACTTATCCAGCGGGCTTATTTTGGCCAAGTGAAGATGATCTATATAGACCCGCCCTATAATACGGGGAATGATTTTATCTATGGTGATGATTTTAAAGACCCGCTTGCGCGCTATAAAGAAGTGACGAGCCAAACGACAAAATCGAATCCTGAGACAATGGGGCGGTTTCACACTGCGTGGCTCAATATGATCTATCCGCGCTTGCGTTTGGCACAGACTTTATTGCGTGACGATGGGGTGATTTTTATCTCAATAGATGATCATGAAGTTCATAATTTGCGCAAAGTATGTGATGAAGTGTTTGGCGAAGAGAATTTTGTTGCGCAGCTGGTGTGGAGGAAACGCACTGGTGCTAATGATGCGCAAAACAATGTAAGTACAGACCATGATTACATTTTGTGTTATAGTCGCAGGCACACTGTTTTTAGTGGAGTACAAAAGAGTTTTGCAAATTATACCAACCCCGATAATGACCCGCGCGGGCCTTGGACGCAAGGTGATCTGACATGCAATAAAACAGCATCAGAGCGGCCAAATCTTAATTACCCGATTACTGATCCACAAACGGGTGTAGTTTACCAGTGTAATCCCAATCGTGTATGGGCTTATGAAAAAGGACGAATGGCAAACATCATCAAAGAAGGCAAGGTGATCTTCCCAAAAAACGGACAAGGTACGCCTACTTATAAACGTCATCAAACAGAAGTTAAATCTCAAACTAAACCATTTAGTACAATGCTTGAAACAGATATGAATTTTATAGCGACCAAACAATTACGAGAACTTTTAGGCGGCCAATTTTTTGATCATCCCAAGGGTGTGAGTCTTATAAAGCAATTGATTGAACAGACGACCAGTGACAACGACATCATTCTCGATTTTTTCGCTGGCTCTAGTACAACAGCGCATGCAGTGATGGCTTTGAATGCCGAAGATGGTGGTAATCGCAAATTCATCATGGTGCAATTGCCTGAATTATGTGATGAAAAGAGCGAAGCCTATAAAGCTGGTTATAAAACTATCTGCGATATAGGTAGCGAACGTATTCGCCGCGCTGGTACACAAATCAAGCAAAAGCATGAAGCAGAACTCACAAGCGAGCAGCCTCTAGACACCGGATTTCGCGTTCTAGAGCTCGATAGTTCCAACTTTTCCATATGGGACGATAGCCCGATTGATCCGAATGCACTTGATGTTAAAGAAAAATTGCAAATGCGCTTGGATCATATTTTGCAGGGGGTGAATCCCGAGCGCTCTCATCAAGATATTATCTTCGAAATCATACTTAAATATGGTTGGCCACTGGATTTAAAAATTTATCCTTTACCAATCAATGGCAAAAAATTCTATTATATAGGCGAGAGCGAAGGCGATGTCTTGGTAATTATAGCTATAGACCCGCCCTTTGAACCCGAAGATGCGGAAGAGATGATAAAGTATTTGCCCGTAAAAATCGTAGCGCTTGATGCGGCCTTTAAAAGTGATGAGGCGCTTATTAATTGCGATTTTATCTTTAAAGACAATGAAGTAAGTTTTGATAAAATTTAAACTATAGAGAGACGATTGGGGCGGCGATATGAAACTTAAATTTAAACAACAAGAATTTCAAAATGATGCGGTTAAAAGCGTCATTGATTTATTTAAAGGCCAACCACGACGGAATTCTTCTATTTTCTTGCATTTAGAACAAGGACAATTAGCGTTAAATGAATTTGGTTGTGGTAATCAATTATTAATTAGTGATGAAAGCATATTAGCAAATCTACAAGAGGTGCAACAGAACAATAAACTCTTGGCGAGTGAGACGCTAGAGCAAAAGCAGTTTTCTATTGAGATGGAAACGGGAACAGGCAAAACTTATGTTTATAGCAAGACGATTTTTGAGTTAAATCAACGCTATGGCTTTACCAAATTTATTATTGTCGTACCAAGTGTTGCTATTCGCGAAGGGGTATATAAATCACTTCAGGTAACAAGAGAGCATTTTCAAGCAGAGTTTGATAATCTGCCCTATCGTTATTTTATTTATAATTCAAAAGATCTTTCGCAAATTCGCCAATTTGCAAGCTCTACCAATATTGAAATTATGATTATCAATATTGATGCATTTAAAAAAGCAGAAAATATTATCAACCTTCCGCAAGATAGACTGAATGGCGAAAGTGCTATGCGTTATATCCAAGATACAAATCCGATTGTGATCATAGATGAACCGCAATCGGTGGATAATACAGCAAAAGCGAAGGAGGCTATTGCAAGCCTTAACCCGCTTTGTGTTTTCCGCTATAGTGCCACGCATAAAGATGAGATTAATCTTTTATATCGTTTAACACCTGTTGATGCTTATCAAAAAGGACTGGTAAAGCAAATTTGTGTCTCTTCTAATCAGATAGAGCAAGATTTTAACCGTCCCTATATTGCCTTGAAATCCGTATCACACAAACATGGCTTTAAGGCGCACTTAGAGTTGGATATTGCGGGAAAGAATGGCACTGTGAGCCGCAAAACAGTTACAGTGAGACAAGGCGATGATTTGTATCGCGTTACGGGCGGGCGTGAGCTTTATAGGGGTTATATTGTTTCGGGTATCAATTGCATGGCGGGGGATGAAGCCGTTGAGTTTTCTGATACTGAAATTGTCAAGTTTGGCCACGCGCTTGGTGAGGTGAATATAGTAGAGCTTAAACGCGCGCAAATTTATCGCACTATAGAAACACATTTAGATAAAGAATTGCGGCTTGCGCCTTTAGGGATTAAAGTTTTATCACTTTTTTTTATTGATGAGGTGGCTAAATATCGTAGCAATGATGAAGAGCCAGCACTTTATGAGCGTATGTTTGAGGAATGTTATGAAGAGCTGTTGGCGAAAAAGAAATATGCCTCCTTGCGAACTAAGTTTGCGCAAAATGTTCGAAACGTACACGGCGGTTATTTCTCGCAAGACAAGAAAGGCGTGTATAAGGATACAAAGGGCGACAGCCAAGCTGATGATGACACTTATAACACGATTATGCGCGATAAGGAGTGGTTATTATCTTTTGCATGCCCCTTGCGTTTTATCTTTTCGCATTCGGCATTAAGAGAAGGCTGGGATAATCCGAATGTGTTTCAAGTGTGTATGTTGATTGAGCAAAAATCGAATTTTACCGCGCGGCAAAAGATTGGTCGCGGTTTGCGTTTGTGTGTAAACCAACAAGGTGAGCGGGTGGAAGATAAAGATATAAATGTGCTGCATGTCATGGTGAATGAAAGCTTTGCTGAGTTTGTGAGTACATTGCAAAAAGAATTAGAGGCGGATATTGGTTATAAATTTGGTACATTGCAGATGGAGGAGTTGGTTGGCCGTATTTATGAAGATGTAAAATATATAGCCGCTAAAGTGGAAGTGTCACAAGCACAAAAAATTATTAAAACGCTTGTTGCAAAAGATTTGATTGACGAGGCGGGTATGGTTAAAGCAAATCAAGATTTGGTAGCGAATGAATTTGAAGTTATAGGGGCGGAGGAAATGCCACGCGAATTGCGTCAAGAAATTGTGAAAAAAATTGATGCGGGCGCACTTATTAATGTTGAGACGCTGCAAGATCTGACGTATGTGACAGCTGTGACGGAAACAAAGTTTATGTCTTCGCAAGAGGCTGCTGATATATTGGCTGAGTTGCGTGAAAAAGCCTTGCTTACATCAGAAGGAAAAATTACAGATACATTAAAAGCGCAATGGGCAGCGGGGACATTGGATTTAAGTGAACGTTTTAGTAAAGGGCAAAAGCGGGCTGTGATGCAGGCGCTAGAGGCGATCCAAGCCATGCCGATTATTCGTAATGCTACGCGCGAGGTGCGGGTTAAGCTTAAAAAGCAAACAGTGGCTTCGCCCGAGTTTTTGTCCTTGTGGGAGAAGATCAATAAAAAGACCACTTATCGTGCAAAGCTTGATCGCACAGAGTTTATTGCCAAAGCAGTGGATGCAGTGGAAAAAATGGCGCCAGTTGCGCCCGCGCATTTGGTTTATCAGACAGCAGAAATAGAACTGGATAGTGCTGGTGTGACCTATGAAGAGAAGTTATTAAAGCAGAGTGCGCTTAATTATATCTCGTGTGCACTGCCGGATATTGTACATTATTTGACCTTAAAGCTGAAATTAACCGCAAAGACAATTATTGGTATTTTGACAAAGAGTGGGCGTGAGCATGAGTTTGTGAAAAATCCACAAGCTTTTTTAGAGCGCATAGAAGAGATACTCAATAAAACCCATGTTAATCTTACAATTGATGGCATTAAATATTTAAAGTTGGTAGGGCAAGAATATAGTGTGCAAGAGCTTTTTACCAGTGAAGAACTTGTGGCAAATTTAGAGCGTACAGCTGTTGTGAGTGAGAAGAGTGTGTATGATCATGTGGTTTATGAAAGCAGTGTGGAGAAAGAGTTTGCACAAAGTCTTGAAAATGATCCTGAAGTCAGGTTGTTTTTTAAATTGCCAAGAAGTTTTAAAATAGCCACACCCATTGGTTCTTATACACCTGATTGGGCGGTCTTTTTAGAGCGTGATGGCGAACAAAAGCTTTACTTTGTGCTGGAAACAAAAGGGGCAAACAGCGAGTTTGATTTGCGTCTTAAAGAAATGCTGAAAATTAAATGCGGCAAAGCGCATTTTGCTGCACT
This sequence comes from Bartonella sp. LB28NMGDW, assembly GCF_042194435.1. Lineage (NCBI taxonomy): Bacteria > Pseudomonadati > Pseudomonadota > Alphaproteobacteria > Hyphomicrobiales > Bartonellaceae > Bartonella > Bartonella sp. LB28NMGDW. Next base: position 329,639 of record NZ_JBHIMX010000001.1, on the reverse strand, counting down.
GCAAACGAGCGTTGCATTTAACGACCAGCCGGTGACAAATTGGCGTGAATATAAGCGTACTTTGCCCGAAGCGGCGCATGAGTTTCCAAGTGCTGCGATGGTTGTTGCAGAATGATTGGTGCATGAAACACTTAACGTGAGCGCGGGGAGGACAGCCAAACTTTTTATATCAAAATAATAAATTGACAAAAGCTAGCTAAAAAGTAGCTATAATGTGTACTTCATGTGAAATTTAATTGTTTTCATTTAATACAGGAGGTAAAGTTATGAAAACTAAAAATATGTATAAACCACTGAAAAAAATCAAATTAAGCGGGGTGATGTTACTGCGCTCAAAGCCCGAGCAAATGAGCAGAAAATAGCTGCTCGAAGCTCCCTTCTGAATTGAGGTTTTAAAATATATAAAGCTGCCAGCTCTAGAGCTTTTGGATATATTAATGACAATAGATTATGAAGTTAAAAAATTGCTCTATGGCTGTGCGGCAATGAGCGGGGTTCGGCTGATTACAGGTTCCTTCCATGCTTTTTTTTTCTTGTCTATGGGCGTTAGTATAACACAGTTAGCTTTATTGCAAATTGTATTTAGCGTCGCTATTTGTATTTTTGAAGTGCCTTGTGGGATTTTAGGAGATAAAATCGGCGTTAAACAAAATGTTATCCTATCATGTTTCTTTTTTTCGCTCTTCTTCTTTTTATGTATCTACGCGCCTAATCTTTCTGTCTTAATTCCGGCAGAAATTATTTATGCTTTAGGCTTTGCTTTATGTTCTGGCGCTGATAGCACATGGATTAAAGGCTTAATCGACGGCGGTGGTTACAAGGGTAGTTTGATCTACCACCAAGTAAACGCCTATAAGCGGGAACTAACGGCATTCATGAATACGGTTGCTGGTGCGCTAGGTGTTCTTATTGTTTTGTGTATGGATAATTATCAGTCAGCATATTATTTTTGTTCTTTCGGGTTTCTCGTGCTTGTATTCTTGTTTAGTCGGGTGACGGGGATAGCTATTGCATCCGTTTCGAGTAGTCAGTCAATAGACTCAGGTTCTTTGTTGCATGCAACAGAAGCTTTTGCTTATTTAGTTACCTCAAAAATCGGGTTATATTATATATTTATATGTGGTTTTATTGTTGCTGCATTGCAGCCAATATTTCATTTTTGGCAACCTTTTATTTTGGGACAAACAGGAGTATTAGACAATGCAACAGGAAAGACTAAAATTCTTATTCTTGGCCTGTGCTTTGTGTCTTATACTCTCGTAAAATACTTATTTAATCGCTTTGTAATTAAATATCTTATGCAAAAATATGCTCCTATGGCGATAACTTTGTGCTCACTCGCCCTGAGTGCTGTTGTGATGCTTGCTCTGCTTCTCATTGCAAACAGCTGGGCCCCCATTATTTTATTCACCATATTTCACAGTTTTTTTTCTGTCCCCGTAACGCAGTTTGAAGCAGAATTTTTTAAACATATTCAACAAAAGAATGCAAATACGGTTTTATCCATTGTTAGTTTTCTTGCACGTATTTTTGGTATTTTAGCGCTTGTGCTGATTGGTTGGTTGGCAAACAATGTTTGTATAGAAGCAGCTTTTTGTTTCACCTTGCTTTGTATATGTTTAATTATTCCGCTTAATTTGGCCTGGCTTTATACTGATAAAAAGTTAATAAAAGACGAGGAGGTTTGAAAGTGAAAATACAGTTGAATAGGGACTTGCCTATGACTTACATAAAGACACAAGAAAAAATAGTGTGTGGGTCATCTTATATGGATTGAGTTGAAATTAATAGCTATCCATCGTTTTTAGTAGAGATGCTTATGATATTGATGTTTTGCTAAATAGTAGGCGCGTATTAGATTTTGCAAAAAAAAACGCAAGCTTTTTTAGAGTGCGCGGAGGAAATCCTCGATAAAGCGTATGTCAATCTTACTATTGCTGGTATTAAATATTTAAAACTAGCTGGCCAAGACTATAGTGTGCAAGAATGTTTTGCAAGTAGCTAAATTTTGGCGAATTTAGAGCGTACAGTTCTGGTGAGTGAGAAGAGTGTATATGATCATGTGGTTTATAAGAGTAATATTGAGAAAGAATTTGCGCAAAATTAATGATAATGCCTCCGAAGTAAAATTATTTTTTAAATTGCCAAGGAGCTTTAAAATCGTGACGCTCATAGGCTCTTACACGCCGGATTTGGGGGTGTTTTAGAGTGAGATGGCGTGCAAAAGCTTTATTTTGTACTGGAATCAAAAGGAACAAATAGCGAGTTTGATTTGCGCCTTAAAGAAATGCTGAAGATTAATGCGGCAAGGCGCATTTTACCGCCCTTGAGACTGGTGTGGTGTTTAACGAGGCACCGGTGATGAGTTGGCGCGATTCTAAGCGGGGGATGGTGGTAGAGAGAGTGGGGGGCTGTGGTAGGAATGGGCAGCACGAATGACGCTGTCTTTAGTTGCGTACCGCCAAGCTAATTTTGTGCTTTGCGAAATTCACCAAGGCTTTTGGACGTACCGCGTTTACCGCGTAATAAAATCTTATGAATATCATGCAGAAGGCACGCAGAAATGGGTGATTGCGTGTCTAGCTTCCCAATGCCGTAATTAAGTACAGCCACATAATGAGATAGCTCTTCAATATCATCAGTCGCACTGATACTTTTTCTTTATTTTCAAACAATAATAGGCCAGATGGTAACGGTTATGTCCTTTCTATCTGAGAAAAGAGTAGCACCGCTTGCGTATATGCACGAGTAAAAGTCAATCAACATTGGTCTGAGGTAAAAACCGCCAATTATTTCTAATACACCTAAGGATTTCATAGCTTGCTCTAACGGTTTATATAAAGTCGCCCTTTTAAAAGGTGGATTGGGTGGAAAATTTATTGGGATATAGGCTTTATGAATCTCTCGAACTAAGCTTTCTACTACGCAGATCCTAAGGCGTGATTGCATATATGGTCGCATCTGTTGCTGCGTTGTGTAGGCAGAGATTCTAAATTAGGAAAAGAGGGCTGCTCTTTTAATTCCAAAGGAAGAATACGGCGCGTAAGTGCAGCAAAATGTATTTTGAGGAGCAGTAAAGGGGTGAGGCATTTGATATTCAGCGGGTGACGGATTAACTGGAGTATAAGTGGGCATTGCTAGGGCGGAGTTTTTAGTTAAGAATTGCGCTCCGTACGCTATAAGCTCTCTACATCCTTCATATAGGCGTTGAGATCATCGCCCAATGCAACGTAAAGGGGCTATTTTGCCTTTAACGCTTGTTTGGCTGCTTTCCATTAGTGTCGCTGGCTCTATCAGCCATTACGGTTATAATTTCCTCGTCCAAAGAACAGGTCAATCGATTGCGTAATAGGGTATGTGTGCCTTTTTTGACCGTGTCTTTTTTAAAAGGCAGCTGTTACCTCGTGGCAGGGTTGGGTGTGTCTATATGATCAGCCTGCCAAAGAAATGGAAGCGTTATCGCGATAGCCACCAATAGTAGTCCAGCGATAAAGGCGGCAGCAAACTGCAATGATATAAAAGAACCAAGGACGCCGACCAAAAAGCTTCCGACCGGCATTCCAGCATAGCCGATCACCCGAAAAGCAGAATTAGCTCGCCCGAGAAGTTGCTTTGGTGTGAGGCGCTGCCTGAAGGCGGTAACACCAATAAACCATAAGCTTGCTCCAACGCCAGCGATAAAGGTGACGCCCCATACGACGACAGCACTTTTTGAAAAGGCTGGAACCAGCAGCAAGATAACCGTTCCTAACCCGTCAGTGAGAACAGCTAGGCGCACCGGTGCATAGCGTATATGTGGTGCAAATAGGGCACCTGCCATTGTACCAAGCGCGTAGGCTGCAAACATCACGCCATATTGGCTGCTATGTAGACCCAGATACCGACCGTCGGTAACGAAGAAGATGAACGAGGTTAGGAATGCTCCAAATACCACCGATAGAAAGAATGTGAGTAATGTAAGGGAGGTAAGATGCCGATTTGAAAAAATGAAACGAAAGCCGGCAATGATATAACGAAAAGTGATGTTTTCTTTATCAGGTGTTGGCGATGTCGGAACAGCACGGCGAGCGGTAAAAATCAATGTGATAAAAAGCACGATTAACAGGCCAAGAAATAGCAGTGTGCTATGCGCTAAAATGCTGCTTGTTATGACAGGGGCAAGAAAATAGGAGACCCCGAAATCTAAAAACAAGACAATTGAGTAGAAGGTCATCAATCGCTCTCCCTCCATGATAAGTGGTGGAATCGTCATTATATAAGCTTCGGCAGAAACGACGATGAATCCAGCAATGGTTGCATAGAAGAAAATTTGTTCGGCTGGAGCAATCTGTATCATGAGCAGTACGAACAGTACAATATGCAGTAGCATGAAGATGAGGAGAGCCGAGGTGGCAAGTTTTATTTTGTCGCAGTGATCAAGTAAAGCGCCTGCAAGGATGCCGAAAATTGGCCACGCTAATGAGAAGAGACCTTGCGCCCAACTTACTCCGACTACGCCATATCCAGATTGTCTTGCTAATAGCGGGATTGCAGTACGCAAAGCACCGCTGAGTAAGGCGAGCAGACTAACGGTTAGGCAAAAATAGCGTATGTTCTTATTGGCAAAAAGAGTGAACATTCTTTTCTCCTTAAGATGCCACACAGGTTTCCGCTGGTCCATTAAGTACGGCGGTTGTATTCAGCATGTTTGAGACATAGCCGTCCAAGATATTCCTATCTGCCTGAGGTAGAAGAAAATACATAAGGTTGGAATACCATTGCCAACCACGCTGAGTCAGCTGGAGATCGTTATCACTTTCTGCGACGAGACCTGCGCCTATAAGCTGTTGTAGGTTATTGTATACAAAAGAGGGAAGTGCGGTCCAGTCAATTCTTTCTTTTTTGGCATAGCCGTTATAAGGTAGCCGCATACACAAAGCCTTGGAGGCTTGTTGCTCCGCTGATACCTAATTGTAGTATACTTTGGATTTGCCTTTAAGTTGTATGTCGGTAATGTATCCGCTTCGACTGGGATTGGCTCGTGTGACGAGTGAGCCGAGAATCGACATTGCTGACGCCCCGAAGCCAACCACATAATCGTCATGATAACCATGCAAATATTTGTGATAGCGGAAATAATTAGCTGAACTCGTTTTAGCGAGCGTTAGAGGAGTGTTATTGGCAATTTTGATATAGGAATGCCCATTACACGGCGCATAGCCGCAGCTGCGCATAACGATGTCGCTAAATAAGCGAAGCATCTGTCGATGCTGTAGGCTGGATGGCTTTAGCCCTTTTTGTACGTAAGACTTATGCAGTTGCGACGTGATAGCCAGATTGTTGATTGCATAGAGGTTGATGGTTTCAGGATGAAGCTCGCTGGCTTGCTTCAAATCGTATAATAGTTCTTCAGTTTGCTGGCTGTGCATGCCATATAGTAGGTCGAAACCGACATGTCCAATGATCTCTTGTGACCAAGCCACGGTATTGTTGATTTGTTCACGTGTTGAGGTGAGGTTAAACAATGATCGGAAACGCTCAATGAAACTCTGTATACCGAAGCTGAACCGGTTAACGCCGATCTCACGGGCAGCATAAAGTTTATCACGTGTGACGCTCTTCGGTTCGCTTTCCAGTGTAAACTCGGTTAAGGAAGAGAGCTCAAATTCGCCATGCAATACTTTTCCGATGTGTCGGATATTATCTGCGGACAAAAGCGACGGTGTGCCGCCCCCTATATAGATGCTGTGGATGGGCCCTCTAAGCGAGCGAATGAAATTTCCTTTGGTTCTGATCTCTGTGGTAAGCGCTGACATATAAGATTCGATTTGCTTAACGTGCTTGTAGGCCCCTTTCTGAAAGGGACAGAAGGAACAGATGGTTTCGCAAAAGGGAATATGCAAATAAAGAGAAATGGTACGCGCTTGTGGAATCTGCTTACTTTGCGCTAGTTTATTAAAGTCTAGGTAATCGTAAAATTCATTTGAAATAGTGCGAAATAACGGATATGTGAAGTTGTAAATCGGCTTGAGTTGATCGAATTTTACAAAAGGATGATCCACGAGTTGCACAGATTACCTCCCCCAATTTCTTAACTTGCACTGTACTATTGACGGGCGACTGGTGACCCAATCACCCGAGTGTATTACCAAAGATTTTCACGGAACATAATGAATCCTCCTTTTTTAATAAGTTATATGTATTATACATATAACTTATTATATGAACAGGCGAGCTTGTTTAAGAGGCAATATAAAGATAAAAATATAAAAGAACTTTCTCTTGCAGCCTTATGGTCTGATATTGTAATTGGTATCCTGTTTTACGTGGTCGGGCTATGAATGCCTAGAGCGAGAAAAAGCAAGGTGTTTTAATGGACGTGCGGGGCATCATTGTTATGTTGCTGGGACTTGGAATTTGCGTCTGGTTATGAAATATCATTAGCGCAAAAAGATGGTTTTAAAGGTAGAGATATATTTTTTAATATCCCTGTAAAACTTCGAGAAGAGATAGAATTATCTATTAGAAAACATATAAATGTCCAGTGTGATAATATTATCGAATTACATGACATCATCGCTCTTGCCCGCCATTTTGACATATTGCCTAAAATCTCATTGAGATTGTGCCATGTACTGGCAAACGGGGATAGATCGCGTTTTGATATGACTGCGGCGGAGTTACGTGCCGCATTATCTTTGCTAGAATCCAATAGGATTAGGCTTAATGTGGTGCCTTTGCATATGGGCTCTAATTTGAATTCGACTGAGTTAATAGTATCCACCTTAACTAAGGTTGGAAAGGATATTTACGCATTGAAGGATCAAAAAAGTTTTATCAGTCTAGGCGGGGGATATCCGACTTCCACAGCGTTCTGCTATGCCGTGACGATCAATGACGAATACCCTCGTAAAATTTATGAGGCATTATCACAATTGGGTTATGATTTACATAAGCTTACGGTAATTATTGAATCTAGGCGTATTATATCTGAAGATTATGGTTATTTATTTTATAAAAGAGCAGAGTGGTACGAACTTAATTACAATCTAGGCTTTGGGGATGTGTACTCAATCTGCACAGTATCACTAGGTCATAAGTCAAAGTATGTGAAAGCAACTGATACAAAAAAGATTTTATGACGGTGGAAGATCGACGATGAAGGACGTTAGTTCAAAGGAAATTGATATTATTGTGTTCTCATATCCTGATTTTTGGGGCTTTTTAGATATAAATAACACATCTCCTAGTGGGCTGGAGACTATCAAATATTGGATCACGCATGGCGCAATTAGCAAAAAATCCTATCTATTGGATTTGGTATGCTCTACTGTATTTTCAGCTCTAAATATTGTGTGCGAAGTGCAATGTCAAGCGGTGGGAATTTATATAAGTGCAGAGTCTATAGGTATCCGCTCAGAACAAGGTTGATAGCTCTATTATGCAGGGGATGGTTAAGTTTCATGTCGGAAATGCTGAGCGTATGTCTTATCCTGAAAATACATTTACGCATATTACGGCGTGGTGAGTGTTTGTAAGCATTAGTTGTAAAGGCATAGCTACTCACTATCCTAGGCTGTTTTCTTCTATGTGAATAACAATAGAGTTACAAAACTTGCTTCATATTAAAAGAAAAGTTTCTTTTCTTTTAATTAAGCATTGCTACGGCCAAAAGAAAATTAAATATCTCGCCTTTATTATTCTCGCCAATGTTTTCTTATATATGATTATTTGAATCGGAATTAGGTTACGTCCACCATGGTATTTCTCGCTGTTTTATATTAAGGAGAAGGTTCGCACCGATGTATCGCGTGCAATATCAACTTTTTCACTATGGTGATAGGATAGCTTGTTGAGCGTAAAGTTCTTTTACCTTGATAGATCTTATAGTATTCTTCAAAAATATCAGTTGATAATTTTTTTTCGTGTCGTTTATGCAGAGGCTGATACTATAAGAATAGAACTTGATTGTTTGTAAAGTTGGTATGTTATGGCTGTAAAAAATGGTAAACAAACGAAAAGTAAAAATTTTAAACCTGTCTCTCGTTTTCTCAAAAGTTTACGTGGTGTGCACAATTGGGAACAAGTTTCACAATGGCTTGCTTTCCGTAAGGTAGAGGATATTGAATGTATTACGCCTGATCAAGCAGGGGTACCACGGGGCAAGATGATGCTTTCTAAAAAATTTACATCGGAAACATCATTGGCATTGCCTTCAGCCGTTTTTATGGCAACAATTTCAGGGGATTATCCTGAAGATGGTCATGGTTTTGAATATCCTAAAGCAGATGGTGATTTACGCCTTGAACCTGATCTTTCTACGTTAAGCATTGTTCCATGGGAAGATGCTCCCACAGCACAGGTGATTTGTGATCTTGTGTATCAAAATGGTCAGATTGTGGATTACACACCACGCAATGTTTTACGAACGGTGGTTCATTTTTATACAAAAATGGGTTTAAGCCCTGTTGTTTCACCAGAAATTGAGTTTTATTTAGTACAGAAAAATCCCGATCCTGATTATCCGTTAGTTCCACCGGTTGGTCGTTCTGGGCGTTCAATTGGTGGTGGACAGGGGTATTCCATTGCTGGTGTTAATGAGTTTGATGATTTGATTGATGATATTTATCAATTTTCAGAGGCACAAGGATTGGAAATTGATACTCTCATTCATGAAGAAGGAGCAGGTCAGTTTGAAATTAACTTACGTCATGGTGATCCTATTGAATTAGCGGATCAAGTTTTTATGTTCAAACGAACAATTCGTGAAGCAGCTCTAAAACATAATATGTATGCAACTTTTATGGCAAAACCCATTCAAGGGCAGCCGAGTTCTGCTATGCATATTCACCAATCGGTTGTTGATAAGAAAACCGGTATGAATATTTTTACACAGGAAAATGGTGAAGAAAGTATCTGTTTTCGCCATTTTATTGGTGGATTGCAAAAACATATGCCAGGGGTACTTGTGATGCTTGCGCCTTATGTGAATTCTTATCGACGTCTTGTCCCTGATAATTCGGCTCCTGTTAATTTGCGATGGGGATATGATAATCGTACTACAGCTTTTCGAGTTCCCCGTTCTGCTCCTCAAGCGCGGCGTGTTGAGAATAGACTTCCTTCATCAGATGCGAATCCTTATTTAGCCCTTGCAGCTTCTTTAGCGTGTGGTCTTATTGGTTTGCAACAAAAAATTGAGCCGGATGAGCCAGCGACAAATAATGTAAACGCTGATAATATTGAGTTACCGCGTGGACTCATTGAGGCAGTCAATTTGTTTGAACAAGATACAGCAATACGTGCTATTTTAGGGGATGTGTTTGTCAGTACTTATGCTGCAATCAAACGACAGGAGTTTGAAACTTTTATGGAAGTAATTAGTCCGTGGGAGCGTGAATATCTTCTGCTGAATGTTTAAATTTTATGACGATGATTGATTATAATTCAATTTCTCCAGGAATTTCTTGGTATGAAGATACTTTAAAAGAACGTCCCTCTTATCCTTCTTTTTGTGAAAACAGACAGTGTGATGTGGTCATTATTGGAGGCGGATTTACGGGTCTGTCGGCTGCTTATCATTTAGTCAAGGCTGGAGTAGATGTTGTTTTATTTGAAGCATCACGTTTTGGTGATGGTGCTTCAGGGCGCAATGGTGGACAGCTGGGAACAGGGCAACGGCAATGGGTAGAAACATTAGAAAAAAAGTATGGTTTTGAGCGAAGTAAGGCTCTGTTTGATTTAGCAGAAGAAGCTAAAAGAGATATTTTATCTTTATGCGCGATGCCTAATTGTTCGTGTGATTTGATAGGAGGACAGCTTTCTGTGACACATAAAAGGCGTGAGCTTCTTTCTTATCAACGGCATATTGAGGTGATGCAGCGTTATGGCTATCATGCGCTTACTTTTATGGATAGGGCAGAAACATCTAGGCGACTTGGATCGTCTTTTTATTGTGGTGGTATTTATGATGCGGATACCGGCCATATAAATCCCTTAAAATTGATTGTTGGATTGGCAAAAAAAGCTAAAGATGCTGGTGCTAAGCTTTATGAGAAGTCACAAGTAACGACAGTAAAGCGCAAGGGAGCCCATTGGAAAGTGATAACAGAAAAAGGCAGTGTAACAGCAGAGCATGTTTTACTTGCAACAAATGGGTATAAACTTGGTCTGGAGCGTTTTATTGAAAAAAATATTGTTTCTATTCGTTCTTATATTGGAGCAACGGACCCATTACCAAAGCACAGTTCAATTCTCGCAGGCGGGGAATCGGTTGATGATTCCCGTTTTATGGTTCGCTATTTTCGCAAAAGCATTGATAATCGTCTCTTATTTGGTGGCGTAGAAAGTTATGATAATAAACATCCTTTGAATTTAGATGAACGTATAAAACGGCAAATTGCTGAAATTTATCCTCAATTACATTCTATCAATTTAAGCCATTGTTGGGGAGCAACGGTTGCCATCACAGTTGAGCGCATGCCCTATGTTCGACAACTTTTCTCAAGGATGACTTATTGTGGTGGTTATTCAGGGCATGGCGTTATGCTGGCTCCTTTCATAGGAAAATTATACGCAGAATGGTTGACTGGAAAATATGAACGTTTTTCCTATTTCCAAGACTTAAAGATTTCATCTTTTCCGGGGGGAGGAGTTTTGCGTTATCCACTTATATTTTTAGCAATGCGTTGGTTTTCTTTAATGGATCGCCTTTAATGGAAACATTGCTTGAAATGAAGAAAATTAATGGCTTATTTAGTATCTGTCTGCTTTAATAATGGAAGCTTTTATAAGTGATATGGGATTTCATAATCGAATAGAAAAATAAACAAGTTCATGGTGCGTAAAATTATTCCAGTTTCTTCCTTTGATTGTATTGTTTTTGGTGGCAATGGTGATTTGGCGTCGCGCAAGCTTTTGCCGGCTTTGTATCATTGTCAGTGTGTTGGTCAATTCAGTGAGCCAACACGTATTATTGGGGCTTCCCGCACTTCCTTAAGTCATGAAGAATATCAAAATTTTGTCCGCACTTCTTTAGAAAAACATATCCATCCAAAAGATCTCAATTCAACAGAACTCAATCGTTTTCTTGCACGTTTAACTTACGTTTCTGTTGATGTTTCCTCAAATCGAGGGTGGGAGGATTTAGCTCTCCTTCTGTCACAAGGTTCAGCGAATATTCGAGCTTTTTATTTGGCTGTTAGTTCGTCACTTTTTGCTGATATTGCGATGAAGTTGGGAAAAAATGATTTGGTGACACCACAAACACGGATTATCATTGAAAAACCAATTGGTCGCGATGTAAAAACAGCTGTTTCACTTAATGATGCATTTGCAAGCGCCTTTAATGAAGAGCAGATCTTTCGTATTGATCATTATCTTGGGAAGGAAACTGTTCAAAATTTAATGGCATTGCGGTTTGTTAATACACTTTATGAACCGCTATGGAACTCCAACTATATTGATCATGTTCAAATAACCGTTGCTGAATCTTTAGGGTTAGAGGGGCGTACAGAATATTATGAAAGCACTGGTGCTCTACGCGATATGGTGCAAAACCATATGCTACAATTACTTTGTTTAGTTGCTATGGAAATACCATTTACCAACAGTGCTAATGCTGTACGTGATGAAAAACTTAAAATTTTACATTCTTTAACACCGCTTGATGTACATAATGTAGGGCAGCATACTGTACGTGGGCAGTATCTTTCTGGTCTATCAAATGGTATATCTGTAGAGTCTTATTTCGATGATCTGGGAAGAGTGAGTAAGACTGAAACATTTGTAGCGCTTAAGGTTAAGATTGATAACTGGCGTTGGGCTAATACGCCTTTTTATTTACGAACAGGTAAGCGCATGTTCACGCGAATGTCTGAAGTTGTTGTGGTTTTTAAACCTATTCCTTATAATATTTTTAATGTGGATTTAGATGAAATTTTTTCTAATCGGCTTGTGATTCGTCTCCAACCTGATGAGGGTGTAAAACAATGGTTGATGATTAAGGATCCAAGTTACGGCGGTATGCGGTTTCGTCACATTCCATTAGATATGAGTTTTGCTTCCGCATTTTCTGAACGTAATCCTGATGCTTATGAACGTTTATTAATGGATGTTATTCGTGGAGATCAAACGCTGTTTATGCGCCGTGATGAAGTTGAGGCTGCTTGGCGTTGGATTGATCCAATCATTGAGGGGTGGGAAGAAATAAAACAGCCTTTTCACAGTTATAACGCTGGTTCGTGGGGGCCATCTGCTTCGGCGATTCTCATGGAACGTGATGGGCGTATATGGAACAATTTAGTTTAGAGCAATAAGTATGTATAGAATGAATATTGACCGTTTAGATTTTGAAACCCCTCAGACTTTAGCCTTGGCATTAGCAGATCGAGTAGCCGCAGAGCTTAGTGTATCTGTTCTTGAGCGTAAGAGAGCAGTTTTAGCGGTGTCTGGTGGTAAAACACCAGAATTGTTTTTTCATTATTTGTCAAAAGCGGATATTGATTGGAAAAATATCATTATTACTTTGGTCGATGAACGTTTCGTTCCTACACACGATGAACGTTCAAATGAGCATATGGTACGGTGTCATTTGTTACAAAATTTTGCCGAAAAAGCGCGTTTTGTAGGGCTTTATCATAAAGCGATTACTGCTGAACTTTCAGCTTTTTCAGCGGCGAGTCGTATTAATACTTTGCCTAAACCCTTTGATGTTGTTGTTTTAGGAATGGGGGGTGATGGACATACGGCTTCTTTTTTTCCTGATGCTGATCGTTTAAAGCAAGCGCTTGATCTGCGAACACAAGCACTTGTTTTGCCCCTTCATGCTAAGAGTGCTGTTGAGCCAAGACTCTCACTAACTTTGCCAGTTATTATGCAGTCTCGTTGTATTATTCTCCATATCGAAGGTTTTCAGAAACGCGATTGTTTTGAAAAAGCTTGTCAAGATGGATCTGAAATAGAAATGCCTGTTCGGGCAGTTTTGCGTAATTCCCCTCATCTTGTGCAGGTTTATTGGTCGCCTGCAGATAATGAAATAAGTGAATTAGAATATGAGAGACAAGGTGAATAAAAACGTACTCTCTCTCAATGAATGAGGGGAAGCAACAATGAAAGAGGGAGGGGAATATGGCACTTTCCAAGACAATTGCCACAGTTACACGAAGGATTTATGAACGTTCTCGATCAACACGAGAAATTTACTTAGATCGTATTGCGAAAGCACAAGTTCATCGCCCCAAACGAAGTTTTTTAGGATGTGCCAATCAGGCTCATGGTTTTGCTGCTTGTGGTGCAATAGATAAAGAGCGTTTGAAGGGAAATATCGTTGGGAATATTGGCATTATCACGGCATATAACGATTTACTTTCAGCTCATCAACCTTTTGAAAAATTTCCTCACTTAATTAAAGAGTCGGCCCGTATGGTTGGTGGTGTTGCACAGGTTGCAGGTGGTGTTCCCGCGATGTGCGATGGTGTTACGCAGGGAAATGCGGGGATGGAGCTTTCCCTTTTTTCGCGTGAAGTAATTGCAATGGCGACAGCTATAAGCTTATCACACGATGTCTTTGATGCAGCATTATATCTTGGGGTGTGTGATAAAATTGTACCAGGTTTATTGATTGGTGCACTAACATTTGGTCATTTACCAGGAATTTTTATACCAGCTGGTCCTATGACAAGTGGTCAAGGTAATGATGAAAAAGCGAAGATACGTCAACTTTACGCGGAAAATAAAATAGATCGCCAAACACTTCTAGCATCAGAAGCTCGTTCTTATCATGGACCAGGAACATGTACATTTTATGGAACCGCTAACTCTAATCAGGTGATACTGGAGATGATGGGGCTTCATATGCCGGGAGCTTCTTTTGTTAATGCGAATACACCGTTGCGTGATGCTTTAACAAAAGAAGCTACGAAACGTGTACTTGAAATGACAGATCTTGGTGATCATTATAGTCCACTTGGTATGATCATTGATGAGCGTTCTTTCGTGAATGCCATTGTAGGATTAAATGCAACAGGAGGTTCTACCAATCATACGATTCATTTGATTGCTATGGCTGCTGTTTGCGGTATTAAATTGACATGGCATGATATTGCAGAAATTTCTTGCCATGTGCCTCTTTTAGCGCGCATTTATCCTAATGGTTTAGCGGATATCAATCATTTTTATGCTGCTGGGGGGATGGGATTTATTATTCGCGAGCTTATCGATGCAGGTTTAGTACATGAAGATGTTTCAACGGTTTTTGGTAAAGATCTCAATGCTTATGCAATTGAAGCAAAGCTTTCTGCTGATGGTCATGTGGTGCGTGAAGCGGCTCTCAAGGAAAGTGGTGATCATAAGGTGTTAGCAGGGTGGAGAAAGCCATTTCAGCCTGACGGTGGTCTTCGTGTTTTATCGGGAGATTTGGGAACAGCTATTATAAAAGTTTCCTCTGTTAAACCAGAGTATTGGCAGATTAAAGCACCAGTCTTTGTTTTTAATGATCAAGAAGAACTACAAAAATCTTTTAAATCTGGAGTGTTGTATGATAAAGATTTTATCGCTGTCATTCGCTATCAAGGACCAAAAGCCAATGGTATGCCAGAGCTTCATAAATTAACGACCATTTTAGGCGTTTTACAAGATCGCGGTCAAAAGGTAGCATTGATAACCGATGGGCGTATGTCAGGGGCGTCAGGAAAAATTCCTGCTGCCATTCATGTGACACCGGAAGCAGTGGATAATGGTCCCATTGCACGTTTGCAAGATGGTGATATTGTTTTTCTTGATGCTCATGAGGGTAAATTAACTCTTTTGGAGGATTTAGCAAAATTTAACGTACGAAAAATCATACCTCCTGATCTTTCAAAAAACGAACACGGTTTTGGACGCGAACTTTTTCATGTTTTTCGTCAATCCGTTAATCGTGCAGATCAAGGAGCATCTGTTTTTATGACATGAAAAATGCAAAAATAAACAAGCTTAATCATGTACAATAAAACCATATACAAGGAATTGTTATAATTCTTAGAATTTTGGCATAGGCAGATTGTGTGATCGCGCGGCGGCTTTGAGTGTATTAACCATAAGCATGGCAATTGTCATTGGTCCAACGCCTCCTGGAACAGGGGTGATCGCGGCAGCTTTTTCTTTTACGTTTTCAAAATCGACATCACCAACAAGACGTGTTTTCCCTACACCTTTTTCTGGTGCAGCAACGCGGTTAATACCGACATCAATAACAATTGCACCATTTTTGATCCAGTCTTTTTTAATCATTTGTGGGCGGCCTACAGCTGCGACTAAAATATCAGCGCTTCGACAAACATCATCAAGGTCACGGGTACGACTATGGGCAATTGTCACAGTGGCATTGGCTGCTGTTAAAAGGGCAGCCATAGGTTTTCCAACAATATTAGAGCGTCCAACAACGACAGCATCAAGTCCAGATAAATCTTGCCCACAGTGTTGTTCGATCATCATCATGGCACCAGCTGGTGTGCAGGGAATAATCGCATCTTCAAGTGCATTTGCCGCGAGTTTTCCTACATTAATATAATGAAAACCATCAACATCTTTTTGGAAAGCAACGGCTTGTGTTATGCGATTTGTATTCATATGAGCAGGGAGAGGCAGCTGTACCAAAATACCATGAATTTTTGGATCAGAATTTAATGTTGCAATAAGTTGAAGGAGTTCTTGTTCTTGTGTTTCTTTGGAAATGACATGTTTGATTGAAAGAAACCCACATTCTTCGGCTTTTTTATTTTTTGAGGTGACATATACTTGACTTGCGGGATCATCTCCAACAATAATAACAGCGATACTAGGTTGTATATTATAGTGATGGCGGAGCTTTGTTGTTTCGGCCTTAACTTTCGCAATAATCTCTTCAGCAAGTTTTTTTCCATCGATAATATTATTCATTCAGAGATCCTTTCGGTAAGGCTGTTTGTTTTTTTGTAAAGCATTTTCTAATAATACGATAGAGTTTTATAGCAATATTCATATGAGAACAGTAAGAATGGTTTTATAATGTTGTGGATTTATAGTTTTGAAGATTTTTAAATAATTGCTTTATAAAGAAGCAGCAACATTGCTGTTTGAATAAATTTTGGATAAAGAACAAAAATAATTAAGATACAAAGTGGATATAGTGAATTATAGGGTTATAAAAACTTTTTTTGATCATTTAAGTTTGTTTTTAATCTGTTATAGGGGGATAAATATAGAGGGATATTGTGCGCATCAGAATAATAAAATTTTTGAGCGGAATTTTTATTACAATTATCTTTTTATTTGGAGTGGGGATTCTCGTTTTACCTTATCTTATCTCTACAGATGCGATTCGCATTCGTTTAGCGCAGGATTTGAGTGCATGGACTGGTTACAATGTGCAATTGCGTGATCCACCGCGGTTACATCTTTTTCCTTATCCTAAAGCATTTCTTTCTGGTGTTACTTTAACATCTAAAATGGATGATGTTGGGCCATTAATGGAAGCTGAATCAATAGAAGTTGATCTTTCTGTCGTCGATCTTCTTTGGGGACATGTTTCTTTTTCAGAGACGCGGATTATGCGTCCTCAATTTGTTATGGAAAAGCCTGTTAAAACAATAGCAGATTTTTTTGATCGGTTTTCTCGCTCACAAGGTGCATTAGGGTTGGCAATACGCAATAAGCGTGAAATATTAAAACATAATCCTGAACATCCAGAAATAGAGCACCTTTTAAAACAACCTTTTGGGCGGATTGTCATTAAAAATGGTGTTCTTGTGTATCACGATAGTTTTTCAGGATTAGCAGAAAAAATAACAGGATTAAATGCGACTTTAGATTGGCCGGAATCGACTCAGGAAGTACGGTTACGTGCAGATGCGCGTTGGCGCGGAGAATTTACAAAGTTATCAATTGATGCTTCTCAAGCATTGCTGCTTCTTGCAGGAGGAAAAAGTCATATTAGGGCAAGTCTCAATTCTGTACGTGGGGGAATAACTTTTACAGGAAAGGCTCGGTTATCTGAATATTATATTTTTGACGGAAAAGTATCGATGCGTTCTCCGGGATGGAATCAGACATTATCTTGGGTTGGTGGAAATCAGTTTTGGGGACATAAATTTAAAATACCCATTGTATGGGAATCTCATTTTTTAGCGCAGCCAATGCATATTCAAATGAACAATGTTACATTTACGATGGGGAAAGCAAATGCGCGAGGAGCTTTAAAACTCGATTTTCAAGATTATGTACCAAATGTTATGGGTTCGTTAGCCTTTGATAACCTAGATCTTAGCCTCTTGGGTTCAATGTTTTTTTCAGGTAAAAAGAAAAATTCCTTCTTTGATATGACAATTTTTCATCGTATTGGCGTGGATATACGACTTTCTGCGCCACAAGCTAAAATAGGAAATATTTCACTCACAAATTTAGCTGCTGCAATACAAATAAGAAATGGGCATGGTATTTTTGATCTTGGACATGCGAATATTTTTGGTGGATCCGTGCAAAGTAATATTGAAGTTACGCCAGCTGGACAGAAAGTGCGTATTGGAGGAAATATTTCAGGTGCTTCTATTGATATGCAGGAGACTTTAGAAACCTTGGGATTTATTCCATTTATACAAAGCAAAACGAATTTTACTGCAACGGTACGAACACTTGCTGATTCTTGGCGAGAAATTTTTACAAAAATGCAGGGTGAATTAACACTGAAAATGTCTTCTGGTCGGCTCTTAGGGTATGATTTGAACGAATTACAAACAAGACTTTTAAATAAACAACAATTTCTTTTAATGACTAATGATACTTTTTCAACAACATTTGATCACTGGGATATTCAGACAAGCTTTTCAGAAGGTATGATGAAGGTGACAGAGTCATTAATGCGTACAGCAGACTTGAGCTTATCCATTCAAGGAAGCGTTGCAACTGCTATCGCGCAAGGGAAGCAGAATGAATTGATATTACAGGCACAACTACGCAAAAACTATAGATCAGAAACTTTATGTAAAGATGTCCAATGTCTCGCTAATAGCCTTGCATGGCCTTTTACATTTTCTCTAAGCTCTAAAGGACAAAATCATGGTAACTTTTGGGTTACAAAAGACATTGACGCAGATTGAGAATTGTTTTTTATCTATATAACATTCTATCTTATAATGGTAATCCATCTTTTTGTAACTTAAAATTGTCTTTTAAATTTAAATCAGAGGTCTCACTATCGGAAGATTTTCTCATTTTAAATCCGTTCGTGATGAAGCAGTAAAAATCGTTCTCTCTGTCATAAGTGTGGTTGATACAGATAAATGATTAAAGAGAGAAATAAAAATCCTTCTTATGGAATCTTTCAAATACAAGAAATTCATAATATTGATGCAAGTTCTTAGAAAAGTTTCTAAAAAACATTAAATTTTTAAGAGGGATGTCGGCCAGTGCTTACTGAATCCCAGAAGAAATACCATAGCCATCTTTGGTAATTGTATGCTTCCCATCTGCTCCAACAGAACCAATTCCCACTGTAATCAAAATAAAGGCTAAGAGGGTTGTAATCGTAATAATTGTAGCTTTTTTAGCAGACATATTTTTCCTCCACGGATGCATCAATGACTGAATGCAAAGATGAATGGTGCATTATTTAAACTTTTATGAAAGTAGAATCACTTAAGGATCTATAAGTTCCTGTTATTATCTCATAAAGCTAAAAAAACTCTATAATTCTTTAATATATTATAGTTCTATAGATATAATTTTTTCTTTTTGCTATATATTTTTCTTTATTTTCTCGATGACGATAGTGAGCATTGGCAAAATTTTCATGCGCATAAATTATAAACTTAAAAGATTATTTATACGACAGACATTGGCTCTGAATGAAGAAATAAAGATAGAGGGGGCACAAGCTTCTTATCTTGTGCATGTTTTGCGTATGAAAGAAGGAGCAGAAATTTTACTTTTTAATGGACAGGATGGTGAGTGGCTTGCTAAACTTATCATTGTTAAGAAAAAATTTGTTGTGGTTCAGCTTATCCATCAAGAAAGATTACAAACGACGCATTCCAGTCTTATCTATTGTTTTGCTCCACTCAAAAACGCGCGGTTGGATTATATGGTGCAGAAAGCTGTTGAAATGGGGGTATCGGTTTTGCAGCCTGTTATAACGCATCATACGCAGGTTACGCGTATCAATATGGCGCGTATGGAAGCCAATGTTATTGAAGCTTCTGAACAGTGTGGTATTTTATCTCTCCCTGAATGCGTATCTGCTCTATCATTAGCAGAACTTTTAGCACGATGGGATGAGACACAGCCTTTATTCTTTTGTGATGAAGAGCATAAATCGCATAATCCATTACCTTCTTTTAAAAAGCGTGACGTTACAACACCTGGTATTCTTATTGGACCGGAAGGTGGCTTTAGTGAAGAAGAGCGGAGCTTTTTAAAAAAACATCCTTTTGTGGTTCCAATATCATTAGGTCCGCGTATTTTACGCGCTGACACTGCCGCTGTTGCTGCTTTGGCTCTTCTTAATGCTACCGTGGGGGATTGGGCAATGGATTGAGAAATCTGTAAAATCATTCTAAACAATTCATTTAAGATGATGATACCAATGATAGGATACGATAAGTTATGGCGCTTGATATAACTGATGAAAGTGAAATTTATAACTTAGATTCCTTGGTTAGTTATTTCCAAGGGGGGTATAAAGCAGAAGATGATTGGCGTATTGGTACAGAACATGAAAAATTTCCGTTTTATAAAGATGGTTTTCACCCTGTTCCATATGAAGGAGAGAGGGGAATCCGAGCGCTTTTAGAGAGGATGCAAAGTGCCTTAGGATGGAAACCTATTTTAGATGACGAGAATATTATTGGGCTCGTAGGATCAGTTAATCAGGGAGCCATTTCTTTGGAACCTGGAGGACAATTTGAATTATCTGGTGCACCATTAAAATCAGTAGGACATACATATCACGAGTTGATGGAGCATTTAACTCTTCTCAAAAAAATTGCAGAACCATTGGGTATAGGTTTTCTAGGTCTTGGAGCTAGTCCAAAGTGGACTTTAGCTGAAACGCCACGAATGCCTAAATCACGTTACCAGATTATGACTGATTATATGCCTAAAGTGGGATATAATGGTCTTAATATGATGTATCGCACATCAACAGTTCAGGTTAATCTTGATTTTTCATCTGAAAGTGATATGCGGCGAAAAATGCAAGTATCCATGAAGTTACAGTCCATTGCAACAGCATTATTTGCAAGTTCACCTTTTACAGAAGGACGCCCAAATGGCTTTTTGTCGTGGCGTTCTGAAATTTGGCGTAATACGGATAATCAGAGGACAGGCGTTCTTCCCTTTATATTTTCTGAGCGTTTTGGTTTTGCTGATTATGTTGAATGGGCTCTTGATGTTCCAATGTATTTTGTTGTGCGTGATGGTCGTTATTATGATTGTACACATATAACGTTTCGTCAGTTTATGAATGGAGCATTAAAAGGACACGTTGCAAATTCAATTCCAAACATGGGAGATTGGATTAATCACTTATCGACGTTATTTCCTGAAGTCCGCTTAAAAAGATTTTTAGAAATGAGAGGAGCTGATTGCGGTTCTTGGAAGCGCATTTGTGCGTTGTCGGCTTTTTGGGTCGGGCTTCTTTATGATAGGGAAGCACTTAATGAGGCAGAAGCTTTGACAAAAGATTGGTGTTTTGAAGAAGTTTTAGATGTGCGCCAACGCGTTCCTAAAGAAGGGTTAAGAACTCCTTTTCGTCAAACTATTCTTTTAGAGTTAGCACGACAAGCTCTTGCTATTGCCCGCAAAGGCTTAAAAAATCGCAAACAGTATGATACCAATGGTTTTGATGAAACAAGTTTTCTTAATCCTTTAGAAGAGGTTGTTGCAATGGGACAAACAGATGCTGAAAAATTTTTGTCTCATTACTATTCTATTTGGAATGAATCTGTAGAACCGTTATTTTTAGAATGTGCCTATTAAATTTGAAGAAAAGAGACTTCCTACTTTTTTAAAAATGCATATCATCGTGGTGGCTCATTCACTCATTTGCTCTAGAGAGCTTATCCTGCCTTGCTTTTAACATTTCTCATAAAGGGTACAATACAAAAATCTCTTAGGCAGTGTGATTTTTATACTCAATTATATCACGATATTTCCGTAATCTTAATGCTGTACCTTTGTGCTAAAGATAGCTCATAAAAGATATACTTAAGCTTATTATAAAACATTTTTATTCACGTGGCTCATCCCACTTATGAATAGGTTTGAAAATAATATTTTTCACTTTTAAAAGGGATAAAAAAATATAATTTGCGTTTAAAGGAGGAAATATACCAAAAATCATTTTTAATGGATAATTTCTTGAAATTATGTTGCTAATATGAATATTTCTTTATGTCTTATTATTCTCACTCCATGTATTTGATTATATTATAGCAATATGTGTTATTCTTTTGTTACAAGAGTAAAGTATGGAATAAAAATAAAAAATTTCAGTTTTTGCAGAGACGGGCAACGAAAACTTTTTTGTTAGCTAAACATATCTAGTGCGTTTAAATTTTTCTTCTTCCGTTTTTTAGTAGCCAGATCTCCTGAGGCTTCTTATACCTTTTGTACCATTATACGATATAGTTATACAGTCATCATGAAGGCAATAGATGTATTTTTAAAACAGATAGGAAAATTACAGGGGATCATTCACTTTAGTATATCCAAGTGATATTAATACAGCAAACAAAACGATCAATAGAGCAGATAAAACAATAAATGTTACGGTACGTTTCATGAGTGATTTAACTCCTTATCTTCGATAAATAGGTCGGTATTGAATACGGGGCTATTACGACGGTTGATATCATTTAATTTGGTTATATCAATGGTATATGTGATATTTTTGTTGGTATTGTGTTTCAAATTATATTGAATGATATGTAGATTACGAGTGGCGTTGCATTTCCCATAAAAGGGTATTGTATGGCATAGCTACACCCGACAAAGTACTCATATACTAACAAAAACATAAAAGACAGTCAGTATTTTAAAGGTATGGAAAATGCTTTTTCGTAACATATCCGCTAATATATATATTATTTATATGATGCAATACATATTTATTATCAATAAAATTTTTATATTTTAAATATATTGTGTATTAAATATTATTTATATAATTATTAATTTATTATTTTTTATTGTATATTTTAAATCTATATTATGGTATTCATTAAATGAATGCGTTATTTTCTTATATACAACATTAATAATATTTGTAAACGCTATCATCATGTGTATTTTTAGCTTTATAACGTATCAGTTTTTTACTAAATGTTTTTAATGATTTTTGTGGATTTTGTTGATAAGGGTTTCTAATTTGAACAACTTTAATAGGCACTGCGCTCTTTGTAACCAACGCGTTCATTTGCATTGTGATTATGAAAACCTGTTTTTTCACGTATGCTCTATAGCTATTATATTTTTTATAGTCGTGGCATCATTTTTCATTTTCATAACATAAATAATAAAGATGATAATGCGCTTTATTGCCTGTTATAAAGACATCTAAAGAGAGACTGATAATTATAGAGGTCAGAAAACTCCCTTTTAATAGACTTTTGTCGTTTTTCTGTCAGTAAATTGAACCGACAAAATAGATCATTTTAGTGAGTGATTAAATATATCTTATGATAAGCATGTGATCCTTTAAAGCCATTTCAAAAGATAGGTTTTAGTCATAAAAAATGCTATTAAGACCATTATGGTTATTAGTTTTGAGGTTCTTGAAGATTTTGAGGATTTTAGACACCTTCAAAATCTATAAGTAAAATGAATACATATAGCTCTTTTTCAACAGAGCTTTTGAAAACAATAAAGCTATCATTTTAGATTATGATATAATCTTTTAAAAGCAATCCAAATAACAGTGTCTAAAAGTGCAAAGCCTTGTCTTTAGAATAACACATATAAACTATCCTTTTAAGATTGTAGGTAATAAACTTAATAAGATGGTTAAAGTTATAGACTGCCTTTTTAAAGCAATACACAAGAGATCTTTATGAGGTGTGTTAACCTCATAAGTCTATTCGGTTTCTCACACTTCTAATTTTGGTAGTTTTTTAACAATTTTCATTGTTTCTAAACTTATAGTATGATCCTTTGAAACAACTCTAATGGATAAGCAGGGTTACTAATGGTTCCAATAGCATAGCGATTGGCATCATTAACGATGCCACTCTTTTTATCTATCTTTACACATTGACGCTCCATAACCCATTCAAGAGTGGGGTTGCCATTAACGATATACTCATAAGCTTCAAGAGGGATGTTTTTCATGATGATATTGCTGTTGTAAATAACAGTAGATTTATCCTTTTTAAAGGTCACAAGATAAGGCTCCACACTTTCATAATTTATGTGCAAGTGATCAAACTCACACTCTGTTGTCCACAATATCCTGAAATCTTCAGCGCTTTTTACACAGGGGATACGAGGCAATTCTTTGCATAAATTATGAGCATAGCGAGTACGGTAATCTTTTGAATGCAATAATCCGTAAGTTTAATAGAATAGATCATCTTTAGTTATGGTCTCACTAGGATAAGCAGCTTAAAATGCGTTAATCCTTTATCAGTGATGGCATCACGCCTCTGTAAACCAGATGTTTTTCTTTCCTTTATTGAATTTGTAAACAAATGGGATTGTTTCTCATCATGATCAGTTATAGAAGATTCAACATTTTTATAAAGATACTGTGGAAAGCATTGGCCTGTATCTATTGCATCTAGATTAGGTAAATTCTTAGCTATCAACACAGAAAAACAGCTTCGTGCTCCTATGCTTGTAATTTCTATGACTCTATTTTCTACTGCTTGCCCCATAGGGAATACATGTGGTATCTGATCAACTCCGTCATTTAAGATACGATTATAATAAAGTCATAGTCGTGTAAAAGGACGATACGAACTTTGCGTGAGACATATCTCTTCAAATTCAAAAACCCTTCCTCTGATTAGTTCTTGCTTAACATTATAACTACAACTTATCTTTTTTACATCTAAAGTGATAAAATTATCTACGGTACGTGCACGTGTTGTTCGATCAGCATATAGATAGGTATCATTAAAACATTTTACTGCACTATTATAAAAAGCAATCATATTATTTATATTTTCTGCCCAAGCTCCGCCCTCCAATGTTGTGATAGCTCTTGAATTAAGACGTTTCATAAGAAGTATTTCTACTCCTTTCTTATACATTTTTTATTTACACGCCAGCCCTGCTTGTGACGTGCAAGCAAGTGATTTTGATTGATTCAAGATAAACAGGTTTGAAATAAGAGAATCTTACGTTATTCGGGACTCTCATTTAATATGCAAAACAGTAAATTATTTTTATAAATCAATATTTTGTCATTCAATAGGTATTGTGGCGTTCAAAGTCTTTTTTATGACTATAAAAAGAATTTCGAAAAATAAAAAAGCTTTCATTGAGAGCAAAGAAAGAATGTATGAAAGGTCTTTTCAATAAAATAATTATATTTGAAATGCTGGTCAAAGCTGTTGAGAGTACAGTCCATAAAATTAGCAAAAGTAGCTTGTTGGTGTATTTTCTAGAAAAGTCATGAATGTTCGATTGTTAATTCATCCTTTCTTGGAAAGCTCGCTTCAGTTCAAATAGAAAAAGAGAGAGGTAAGGATATTGATAGGATAAGATATGCTGGAATTATTCAGTATTAAGACGCAATGAATGTTGTTTATATTTCTCTTTTTTAACTATTTTATGAGAGCGTAAATTTAAAGAATAGGAAAATAATTTTATTTATTTTATTTAAACAGTTATTAGTAGATAAAAAGTTCTCTTTTAATCGATAAATTAAAAAAATAATGATTTTGTAAAATCCTGGTAAGCTTTATGTTAATTTTAAATATCATGCATTGATTTTGAATTATGCAGATTATTGACGTCAATCATAACAATAGTAAGTGAGCATAGACAATGACATTTAATTTTTTCGTCAATTTATTTCTATTTGTTATTTTTTTATTGTTGGTTTCTCAAAGTAAGAGAATGCAATGGAGTCTTTCACTACGTGTTATGCTAGGGCTTATCCTTGGCTTGATTTTTGGAAGTGTTTTGCAGTTTGTTTATGGAGAGGGTGAAAGCACTTTATTGAAATCCGTTGAATGGTTTAACATTGTTGGTGAGGGCTATATCTTATTGTTGCAAATGATTGTTATGCCACTGGTTTTTATCTCTATCGTTTCAGCAGTTGCTCATTTACATTCTGTTTATGCTGTTGGAAAGATGAGTATAATAACAATTTCAATATTGCTTTTTACAACGGCTCTTTCAGCATTGGTTGGTGTGCTTGTGGTTAATTTTTTTGGATTAACAACTGATGGTTTGGTGCATGAAGGGCAAAATGTTTCTGCTCTTCTTGAAGGTCATATTTCTAAACTTGGAGATATGAATATACCAAAGATGATTTTGTCTATGATTCCTAAAAATCCATTTGCTGAGTTGAGTGGAGCCAAACGTACGTCAATTATCAGTGTTGTTATTTTTGCCTCATTTTTAGGTGCAGCGGTTCTTCTTTTAAAGAAAGATGAGCCAGAAAAAGGAGAAAAAGCGCTTTTATTTATTCAAGTGGGACAAGCTTGGATTATGCGGTTAGTCCGTATTGTGATTGCTTTGACGCCTTATGGTATTTTTGCACTTATGACGAAAGTAGGAGGAACATCGCGTATTGCAGATATTTTAAATTTACTGGTTTTTATCATTGCATCTTATGTCGGTATTATTTTAATTTTTGGAATTCATGGTGTATTGCTTGGTATTTCTGGGGTTAATCCCTTTCGTTTTTTCAAAAAGGTTTTACCGGTTTTAACATTTGCTTTTAGCAGTCGTTCAAGTGCTGCAAGTATTCCTTTAAATATTGAAGCGCAAACACAGTGGATAGGTGTACCACAACCCATTGCGAGTTTTGCAGCTTCTTTTGGGGCAACAATTGGACAAAATGGTTGTGCTGGTCTTTATCCAGCGATGCTTGCGACCATGATTGCACCGTCTATGGGTATTAATCCTCTTGATCCTACTTGGATTGCTACGCTTATTGGGGTCGTGACGTTGAGTTCTATTGGTGTTGCTGGTGTGGGGGGAGGCGCTATTTTCGCTGCATTGATTGTGTTACCAATTATGGGGCTTCCTGTTACTTTGGTTGCTGTACTTATCTCTATCGAACCGCTAATTGATATGGGACGTACTGCTCTAAACGTGAGCGATTCAATGATAGCTGGAACGGTTACCAGTCAAATATTACGGACAACAGATAAAAGTATTTTTAAAAAATAATTTTAGATTATATTTTTTTGGGCTGTAAAACATCTGTAAGAGATATTTGCGCTGAACCAGGTTGTAGGGGTTTTTGTTGATGGGGATGAGGAGCCCAACCAGAGAGCCAGATGAAAGAAAAATGTGCACGAATACGTCCATCAGGATCACTAAATCGTTGTGCATAGATTTCAGCTGCGCGGAGAAAAAAACGTTTAGATACAGGGCGTCGTGAACGATTGATGAGTGCATTTTGCATTCCCATAGCTTTAAGATCGTGCATAAGGTCAAACATTGTATTATAACGTATTGTGATATCTTCAACGTCTGCTACAGGCAGAGCAAAGCCCACACGCTGTAAAAGAGCGCCTGCATCACGAATGTCGGCAAAAGGATAGATTCTAGGGCTTGCTCCACCATAAATTTCACTTTCAGCTTGCAGCAGGCTTTCCCGCAATTCTCTTAATGTACCAGCTCCTGCCATAACAGCAAGAAATAAGCCATCTGGTTTAAGGGTATTTTTTATCTGGCTTAGAACACCAGGGGTATCATTGGTCAATTGTAATGAAAGAAGTGAAATAATAAGGTCACAGTAACTTTGAGGTAAATCAAGAAATTCTCGATGACGTAAATGAAATTTTTTATCATGGCTTTGGTAAAGCGTATCGGTCTCAATACGTTCTATAGAACAAACTTTTCCAGATTTCATTAAAGCTTGCGCAGCAAGGTCTGTATGGCTGTGTAAATCGAGAGCTAATGTAAAGAGGCGATCAACAGTGCTAAGACGTTTATAGAGATCTTCTGCCATGTGAGAGAGTAAAAAGTCGTATCCTTTTTTTGCTTTTTGAAAGGCACGTTTTCGGAATTGTTCAATGCGGTTATGATCAAAAATTAAAGGATGCGACATATTGTGGAACACTTTCGATCTATGGAAGAATATATTTTGAAAAGGTTCATTATTTGTGCAAGCTCTGTCAAGTTTATAATATAAAAGAAAAATAAATTTATAGAAGGTAAGAGTTTTTAAAGGAATTAAAATTATAAATTGAGGAAATACAAAGGAACTTTTGTTCTGAGGGAAACTTGTAAAAGCCTAAATTTATAATGTTGTATTTTCGAGAAGCGGCGTTAAGTAGTGGGGATATACTAAGTAAGTTCATTGAACGCTTGAAAACTGTGCTTTATCCACCAATTTGTCCTGGATGTAAGCAAAATGTTTCTACTTATGGCACGATTTGCTCCGAATGTTGGAAAGACCTTCAATTTATCACGAAACCTTATTGTCCTGTTATGGGGACTCCCTTTGTTTGTGATATGGGGGATGGTTTTCTTAGTGGTGAAGCACTCCGTAATACTCATCCTTTTTCACGTGTTCGCTCAGTCATTGTTCATAAAGGGCTTGCACGAACTTTAGTAACGCGCTTAAAATATGGTGATCATATAGAATTGGCATCATTTATGGCCAATTGGATGATGTTTGCTGGACGCGAGGTTATTGATGATTGTGATGTTATTATTCCCATTCCATTGCATTTTCGTCGTTTTTGGGAGAGGCGTTATAATCAATCTGCTGAGCTTGCACGTTATATTGCGGCATCACAAAAAAAGCTTTTAAAACCGAGTTGGCTTGTTCGTTGCCGGCATACCCGTCCGCAGGTTAGTCTTTCTTCAAGAGAGAGAAAACTTAACGTAAAAAATGCTTTTAAGGTTTCGCATAAGGTTAAAAAATATCTCAAAGGATGTTCTGTTTTGCTGATTGATGATGTATTTACAACGGGTGCAACAGTTACAGCAGCAGCTGCTGCATTAAAATATGCAGGTGCACGGCAGGTTGATGTGCTAACATTTTCGCGTGTTCTCAAAGAAGATTCTATTTTTCCCTCCTCGTAAGAGGAATTTAAAGTGAATATTATTAAAAAATATTGGAGGATAATACTATGAAAGAGATAATAATTTATACACGCCCTAACTGCCCTTATTGCACAAAAGCACGTGATTTGCTTAATAAAAAAGGCGTAAAGTATACAGATATTGATGCTTCCACATCCCTTCGCCAAGAAATGGTACAGCGTGCAAATGGACGTAATACATTTCCACAAATTTTTATAGGTGATTATCACGTTGGCGGTTGTGATGATCTTTATGCTTTAGAGGCTGAGG
This sequence comes from Bartonella sp. LB28NMGDW, assembly GCF_042194435.1. Classification (NCBI taxonomy): domain Bacteria; kingdom Pseudomonadati; phylum Pseudomonadota; class Alphaproteobacteria; order Hyphomicrobiales; family Bartonellaceae; genus Bartonella; species Bartonella sp. LB28NMGDW. The sequence goes on along the minus strand of NZ_JBHIMX010000001.1, from coordinate 301,166 downwards.
GAAAGCTCAATTCTTTATTACAAGGCGTATAATATTTGTAAATTACATATCCTTAAGACCGTTTTGCGAGAAGGAGATAGTTAACGCTCATGTCTTTTGAGCGATTCCAGCTGTCATTTAATGGGTTATAAGTAATACCTATCTCATCAATGACAGTCAGAGCGTTTTTTGATAAGAAATTTTTAAGTTCTAGAGGTTTTAGGAATTTTTTATAATCATGTGTTCCTTTAGGAAGCCAACGTAGAATATATTCAGCACCTACAATAGCAAGCCCCCATGATTTCCACGTGCGGTTGAGTGTTGAGACAAACATTAACCCTTGTGGTTTCAACATTTTTGCTGTAGCTGCTATGAAGAGATTAACATCAGCGACATGTTCAACAACTTCCATATTAAGGATAATATCAAACTTTTCTCCTTCATTGGCAAGAGCTTCTGCTGTCATCGTGCGGTAATCAATGGAAAGATCATTTTGAGCTGCATGGGTTTTTGCGACTTCAATATTTGTTTGTGCAGCATCAACGCCTACGACCATAGCGCCAAGACGTGCCATTGGTTCAGATAACAAGCCTCCTCCACAGCCAATATCAAGAATTTTCAAATTGTCAAAGGGCGTAAATGAACAAGGGTCACGATTAAACTCTAAACAAATTTTTTCTCTGATGTAAGCAAGGCGCGTTGGGTTAAATTGGTGAAGAGGTCGAAATTTTCCTTGTGGATTCCACCATTCTGTAGCAATACGTGAAAAATGATCAATTTCACTTTGATCAATAGTTGTTTGTGTTTCATCTATCATGTTGCCTGCCTTTTATTTTTAATGATCAAGTCCAGTAGATTTTATACAAAGTCAAGAGAAATTAATATAATCATAATGAAACTTGCACAAATGATAGATATTCGCTATGTCGAGAAAATGGTTAGTTGATACAGCATCTAATTCTCATTACCGTTTGAGATAAGAGATGTAAAGGTAAGAGTGTTATTAATGGCGCGCATTGTCATGAAATTCGGTGGAACATCTGTAGCAAATATTGAATGTATTCATAATGTTGCACGGCATGTCAAAAGAGAGATTGATGCAGGCAATGAGGTTGCAGTTGTCGTATCTGCGATGGCTGGTAAAACCAATGAGCTTGTTCAGTGGACGTGTGATGCTTCCTCCAAGCATAGAGATGCTCGTGAATATGATGTTGTGGTTGCTTCTGGTGAACAGGTTACTTCAGGTTTGTTGGCTTTGACACTTCAAGAAATGGGTGTGAATGCACGTTCATGGCTTGGTTGGCAAATTCCCATTCATACAGACAATGCGCATGGACGTGCACGTATTACTGATATTGATGGATCTTTTTTAATCGAGTGTTTTCAGGAAGGTCAGGTTGCTGTTATTGCTGGTTTTCAAGGGTTAGCTCCAGATAACCGGATTTCTACCTTAGGGCGTGGGGGATCAGATACAAGTGCTGTTGCTATAGCCGCGGCTGTACAAGCTGATCGCTGTGATATTTATACGGATGTAGATGGTGTTTATACAACGGATCCACGTATAGAACCGAAAGCGCGTCGTTTACCGAAAGTAGCTTTTGAAGAAATGCTGGAAATGGCTTCTCTTGGTGCAAAGGTTTTACAGGTTCGTTCTGTTGAATTGGCAATGGTTCATAAGGTTCGTACCTTTGTGCGTTCAAGTTTTGAGGATCCTGATGCGTTAGGCATGGAGGATCCAAAGAGTTCTTCTGGAACACTTATTTGCGATGAGGATGAAATCGTGGAACAACAAAATGTTACTGGTATTGCTTTTGCTAAGGATGAAGCGCAAATTTCCCTTCGTCGGCTTGCCGATCGTCCAGGGATTTCGGCAGCAATTTTTGGTCCCTTGGCTGAAGAGCGCATTAATGTTGATATGATTGTGCAAAATATTTCTGAAGATGGCTCAAAAACGGATATGACTTTTACTGTACCATCATCAGATGTAGAAAAAGCTGTTGCACTTCTTGAGAAGAATCGCAAAGAAATTGGATTTGATGTTCTCCAATTTGAAAGTGATCTTGCCAAGGTATCTGTGATTGGTATTGGAATGCGTAGCCATGCAGGTGTTGCCGCTACAGCATTTAAGGCTTTGGCTGAAAAGGGTATTAACATTCAAGCAATTACGACCTCAGAAATTAAAATTTCTATTTTGATTGATAGTGCTTACACTGAACTTGCGGTTAGAACATTACATGCTGTTTATGCACTTGATAAGGGATAAGCATTTTTTAGTTTCAATAACATAAAGCTTTAATATATATTAATAATTTTTGTTAAGGATAATTTATATTTTTAACTTAAATAGAATATTTAATACAGCAAAACTCTCTTATTTTAAACTTGTTCATGATGAATTTAAAAATGGTTGCTTATACATTACAAGAGAAAGATGTTTGGATAAAACTGTTTAAGAATGGATATAAAATATGCCGTTTATAAACGTTTTAGAGCCTATAGATAGGGATGGAGAAGTCTTTACAATAAGCTTTAATAGAAGAAGGAATAATGCACTGCGTTTATTCAAAGGATGCATGTTGCATGAGGGACAGCCTCGTGAATACAGATTTAATGTTATAAATCTTAGAGAAATTTGAGCTTATTGGATTAGTGACGGCATTACTAAAAATAGAATTGAAGATGTATTTTCTAGAGATATTTAGCTTGTCTCAAATGGTTGTTTATGGCTTTATATATATCTTGTAAATTTAATTTTTTCTGTATTATGAGGCAATAAAAAATATATCTCTATAGACAATATTTATGTTGCGCTATAAGTTATAAAATTACTATATCTTATGCGTTTGTGGCTTATAGAGCTCTTCAGAAGCACTTTTCATAAAATCATGTAACGATAGATCAAAATTAAATGATAATGTTATAGCGTGTTGCTTTCATTACTTAAATTTTTTCTTATGTCTATTTGTCTTTTTTTGAATTATGATTAAGATTTTTAGAGTTTTCGATACCTCCGTATATTCTTTAGGTTAACTTTCTTCTCTTAACTACTCTATTACAAGTATTTTCTTTGTCATACTGCCAATTACGCATGAAATACATTCTTTCATTTATGCCGTATATCGTGCTAGTTTCTTATCATGTTTACATATTTTTCAAATGGTTGTTTTTGTAAGTGAAACTCTTCTTGTAAGAAATATAGCCATTTTTATTATTCTTATTTTGTTAAATATTTTTCCCACAATTTGTTTTTATTCAGTATATGAATGCGAAACGTATTCTCTTGTTTTGTAATTACTTTTTAATAGCATAATGCATTCGAATGGGGATATCCATTTGAAGTGAATATAAGATATGTTATCAAAGTGCAGTAATTAATACGTTTATTCCCAATAAAGATATTTTTATAAATATTATTTTACTCTTATTATATTTAATGTAGCGTTGTATAATTCGAAAGTCTCGGAAATATTGTTTTTTAAATTATCTGTAAAGAGTATTTTATGGTATCAAGAAATATAGAGCTAACTCCGTAAACAAAAAGAAAATAAATATCAACTAAGAGCGGGAAAAGGGGAGAGCAGCGGTATATACGCTCTATTTTTCTCCTGATCGTATGTTTTAGAATAGTCTAAATGACTAATTTTTTCCCGCGAGTTAATTACGTAAACGAGAGTGCTCCCTATGGAAGCATGCTTCAAGTTTAATTCTTTCATGGAGTGAGACAAGCGATGTGTTTATGATAAAAAACGAGGATATTTTTCCACTCCATTGTCAATCGAGTAGTGATTTTATGACGTTGTTATTCCAAATAAATCTTTTGTTTTTTGTTACCTGTATCAATATCTAATGTCAGCGTAGATGCATGTTGGACGATATATATTGAGACGAATAAGGGGACTACGAGCAACTCCTGTTTTTGTATGCCAGATAGGAACAAGGATGTTGCGTATACTTGTTGGGGGAATCTCTGAAATGGAGATAAAAGCTAATTGGGGGAGAATATAAAGCCATAAAAGTGAAAACCAGTTTCCATTTTACAATTTCCTTTTAATTCTGCTTTACAACTTTCAAAGGTATTGACAGAAATATCTTTTAAATAATGGATATTACATATTGGTTCACGTTTTTGTTTATTACGTTAAATAAATCGTATATGCCTTTCACGTAAAACAAAAACGCTATTATATTGCCAATTTACGCGCTTGTTTTAAAGAAATATTTTTACCAAAAATAATGTGCCTTTTAAGAAGATAAAAATTAAAGTTGTTTAAAATACCAGCAATAAAATCAGTAACGAGAAGGGTGGTTTATTGGGAAAAATAAGCCATGGAATTACTTAACTGATTACGGAATTTTGTTTATTCTTATCTGTTTCTTATAATTTAACATAAGATATTGATTTATAACAATTAAATTTTTATTTATAGTGAATAATTTTTCCGACGAAAGGCAGCTTCTCTGAAACCACGAAGCCTTTTATATTGAAACAATTAAAATCATTCCTGTGTATATCACGAGTGGAGTTGGTGTATGAATAAAAGATTATTGAAGAAAGGAATAAAAATATTTCTTATGAATCTTCTTAAGTGTCAAAGGTATTGCGACATTAGAGGTTAGTAAATAGTATGATGATGTTAAATTTCTCCTTCATAAGTGTAAAGATGAGGTGAGACAACGGATTTCACATTAAATATTGTACGAATCCAACAAATGAGCAAAATTACTTTTTAAAAGTTTTGCATAAAAATGTATTTTCAATTAGCTCGTCAGGAGCTACGGGAAATTCCTTTATTGCGCTTAATATAAATAAATCCATATCCCAGACCGATAAGAGCAGATAAACCAGAGCCACAAAGGACCCCAATTTTTGCAGCATCAAGCAGAACAATATCTTTAAAAGCGAGCATTGAAACAAAGATAGACATTGTAAAGCCAATTCCTGCTAAAAAACCAATGAGTAAAACGCCTGTCCATGTCATATGAGGGGGTAGGCGGCATAGCCCTGATTTTACGGCTATATAACTGGCTGTGATAATACCAAGAGGCTTACCAACGAAAAGACCAATGACAACACCCAAAACAATCAAGAATGATTTGTCAGAAGAAAGATCAAAGTTTGCAAAACTTACTCCTGCATTTGCGAAGGCAAAGATTGGCATGATACCGTATGCAACCCATGGATGCAACGCTTTTTGAACGCGTGTTACTGGAGCAATCATGGCCCGTTGTCCTTTGCGCATTTTTTTCAATGCGGTTGAAATATGATGCAGATCTGTTTTTGTATTTTTTTCTTGAAGAATTTGCATAGCGTTACTGAGCATGGTGAGTGGCGCTACAAGAGTACGGGTAGGAAGAACGGGAGTCATCATCCCTAAGATTACACCAGCAAGTGATGGGTGAACACCTGTTACCATTAAACCCCACCAAATGATTGCACCAGGTAAAATGTAAAGCCATGCTGATGCAAGCCCGATCCACTGAAAAAATAGCACTAAAGTAATACCTGCTCCTGCAATCATTAAACCGCTAGGATCAATGTTTGTTGAGTAGAAAAAAGCAATAATAAGAACAGCGATAATATCATCAATAATCGCTAATGATAGAAGAATAATATGAAGATTAGAAGGAATTTTTTTTCCAAGAAGAGCAAGAATACCTAGAGCAAAGGCAATATCTGTTGCTGTTGGCACAGCCCAACCGCGTATATGCCCCTCGTTAAAGTTGAAGATAAAGTAAATAATTGCGGGAACACAAACGCCTCCTATTGCGGCAACAATTGGTAAGATTGCCTGTTTAAAATCGGCAAGAGCACCTTCATGAATTTCGCGTCGAATTTCCATTCCTGCGACGAGAAAGAAAATAGTCATAAGAGCATCATTAACCCAGAAATGTAAATCCCATGAAAGAGTGAAATGACCCAAATTAAAGCCAAGAGGTGTATGCCAAAAAGATTCATAGAAAGCAGCATATTTAGAATTGGCAAAAATAAGTGCAGCAGCAGCAGCTAATAAAAGAACAATACCACTAAGAGCTTCAATATGGAGAAAACGCTCGATCGCAGAAAGCGCTTGATTGGTGACACGAGAAGCGCGATTAGGCAGGCGATTTGAAGATAAATCAGACATGAACAACTCCAAGCATCGACAATTTTAGGATTCTATATTCTCTGTGTAAATGACTTTATATGATACCTTCTGTATCATATAAAAGCAAAAAGAGGAATAAAGTTCTTAATTTATAGACAAGATCATCATATTTAAAGCACAAAATGTTTAAGGTGATGCTTCATTTTTAATAGTGAGATGTACTTTGTTTAAAGCCTTGGATAGATCATTTTGTAGAGCTGATTCGAGATCAACCATTGTGAGCCCTTTATTATCTTTTGCTTTAATTTTAACAATCAATGTTTGTGGATTTTTAGCAAATTCCCCTAAGGATTTTGAAATTTTTTCTGCTTCGTCATGATTTTTTAGCAGCATTTTTGGGGTCTGCGTCATCATTAGATAGAAATCGTCATAGAGTTCCTTTTTAAGATCATGTTGGCTGTCATTAAGATTTTGCGCAAGATAAGAAAAAAGCTTATCAATGAAACCTGCATCTCTATATTGCACATCAATTTCATTGATGCCAAAGTCTTGAGAAGCAGCAATCATTACATTTTGCTGACCAGAAAAAAGCTTTTCATCAACATCAATAACCTTAGCCGATATGTTACCAGATCCAACGTCTTTCATATTGAAAGACATTGCATCAAGAAGGAGCATACGTTTTTTTTCATCGTAAGAAATATCAATTTTTCCTGAAATGTCAAAGCGCTCAAAGTTCAGATTTTTGAAGAACTCTAAGTCTTTTTCATTCATTTTTTTAGGTAGAACGGAAAGGTTATTGAGAGAAAGAAAAAGCTTTTTGGGGATAGGTTGTTTCCACAAGGTTGGTTTAAATTGGAGTGATTCGAGTGTTGCTTTCAACTGCGGTATATCAACGGTGACATTATCAACTTTGGCATCCGCTGAGGTAATGGCGAGCAGTATGTTTAGAAGAAGACCATTTTGTGCTATTTTTTCAGCGATTTTATTATTCTCTTTTCTTGCATTAAGATAAGCTTTGATTAATTTTTCAGGAGTTTGTTCAAGCGGCTTCATTTTTAAACCAGATGTTTTAAACTGTCCGAGGAAGAAAGAACTACTTTTTCCCGCTTCTTCAAACACATCGATACTTACATTATTCAGAGAAATGGGGCCAGTAACGGCTTTATCTTGGTTAAGAGCGTTGTTTTTTCCAAAAATGATAGAATAGGCATAGTTGATGTCGATATCATGAGCTTTTATTGTATCACTTTTAGCCATAAGCTGCATCTGTTTGGCACCATTTACTGCAACTGTTTTAAGATCCATATTTTTAATACTAACTGAACGGATATGGCCATTTTTAAAATCAGAAAGCTGGAAATTCTTGACTTCAACCGTTTCTATTCGGTTATTTTTATTTTCTATAGAAAGTTGTATATTGGGAGCAATAATTGAGGAAAGCTCAATACGCATCATTGATTGTAAAAGCCGTGATGTTATCGTTCTATCTTTTTCTTTTAAGGATACACTCCGAAGAGAAATTTGGGGAATTTGCACATGAATATTATTATGCTTTAAATCAACATTATAAAATGTAAAAGTTCCGGGAATAAAGGAAAGGGGAGGACGGGCAGAAATGGCACCAATTCTAAGTGATGTACCAGCTGGGACGGGTAATGTCACATTCTTCAAATTGACTCTACCTAGAATGCTTACTTCAGATGTTAGGGCTTTTATACCACGACGGGCTATTTCTTGTTTTACAAAACTGTCAAGATAGGGTTTTGCGATATAAAATCCACCAACAATTATAATTGCCAAGATAGCAACAAATCCAATAATACAAGTGAGCCAATATCTGAGGTTACTTTGATACCCACTATTAAGATTGACCATTCTTTCTTCTTTCATTTTTATCACTCTTTGAATTGAGAGTGAAGATAAATTCTTTTAAGCAACGATAAAGGTTTAAATATAGCGTGTACCAGTTTCAACAATTATCTACTCTCTATATTAGAGTTATTCTCATCTTTTTTGCAATATAGCTTGATCAACTTTTATCAATTTTCTTTGAGTTTAGCACTTTATAGAAAAGAACGCATAATAAGGAGAGGTAAGTTTATGCGCATCATAATTTTTTATCACTTTAAGATTATCCTAAAATATTCCGATGTCTGCTTTTATCTTGCTGCTGTTTATAGGAATATTTAAAACATAAAAGATATGTTTTTGTACATTATAATTTAATGGGGAGAGGTGAGTGTTATGACAGAAAATCAAATAATGGCTTTTTCGATCATTGGTCTCATGATGGTTGTTTTTATTTGGGATCGATTTCGTTATGATCTTGTTGCTATTTGTACGTTATTAATAGCTTGTGCTCTTGGTCTTGTCAGTCCGAAGGAAGCTTTTGGCGGTTTTAGTAATGATATTGTTATTATCGTGGGGAGTGTGTTTGTTGTCAGTACGGCCGTATCGCGCTCTGGTATAATGGAATTTATTATTCAACGGATATGGCCAGACGTGAAATCTGTGCGTCTTCAATTAGCTTTTTTAGTTCTTTCTGTTGTCGTATTATCAATGTTTGTTAAAAACATTGGTGCTTTGGCGATTATGCTTCCGATAGCTTTTCAGTTTGCACGTCGTTCTCAGGTTTCTCCTTCTGTCTTTTTGATGCCCATGGCCTTTGGTTCTTTGTTGGGGGGGCTTATGACACAGATAGGAACATCTCCCAATGTTGTTATTTCAGCGATGCAAGAACGTTTAGCAGGAACACCTTTTACTATGTTTGATTTTACACCAGTTGGTGCGGTTATTGCGACGGCTGGTGTTGTATATTTGGTCTGTTTTTATTGGCTTTTGCCTGTGCGTGTGCGTTCAGGTGCATCATTTGATGATGCCATTGATATTCGTAATTATGTTGCAGAAGTGCATATTCCAATAAATTCACCGATTATAGGGAAAAATATTGTTGATTTGGTTAAGCCATCAAGTGGTGACGTTATGGTGATTCAAATCATCCGAAACAAAGTATCTATTTCGCCATTACCAGATTTTGTTTTGTCTGAAAATGATATTATTTTGCTGGAAGGGTCGCATACAGGGTTAGATAGCGTGATGAACTCTGCTCGTTTAGAGTTTTCTAAAGGGCGAACTATCGCTGCAGGTGATAAGGACAGTGACATTGATATTATTGAAGCAGTCATTACCCATAATTCACCTCTTATTGGTATTAGTGCGAAAGAGTTTTCTCTATTTGATCGCTATAATGTAAATTTGCTTGCGTTAAGTCGTCAACATGAAAGGGTGCGGGGAAGACTCGATGATATTATTTTTCATCTTGGCGATGTGATTGTTTTGCAAGGACAGGATGCAGTTATTCCAAATTTATTAAGAGAATTGAAATGCTTGCCCCTAGCAAAACGAAATATTGTGTTTGGAAATTTACGACATGGTTTCATCTCTTTAGCTGTTTTATTTATAGCCATTATTTTTACAGCTTTTCATATTGTTCCAGTTGCTTTTTCTTTCTTTTCTGCTGCTGCTGCAATGGTTATCTTTCGCGTTTTGCCTGCGCGTGATCTGTATCAGGCATTAGATGGCCCAATATTGGTACTATTAGCGGCTCTTATTCCAGTGAGTGAAGCGTTAGAGAAAACAGGATGTACAGATCTCATTGGTCAATGGCTGAGCCAATTGGCAATATTTTTTCCGCCATCTGGTGCCTTAGCACTTATGTTGGTGACAGCTATGTTGGTCACGCCATTTTTGAATAATGCAGCAACAGTGATGATGGTAGCACCAATTGCGTCAAGTTTTGCTCATTCCCTTCATTATAAGCCTGAAGCTTTTTTGATGGCTGTTGCAATTGGTGCAGGCTGTGAGTTTCTTACACCTATTGGACATCAAAGTAATATGCTCGTGATGGCACCAGGAGGATATCGTTTTAGTGATTATCCACGTTTGGGTGCTCCATTGGCGGTGTTGATCGTTATTATTGCTGTTCCAATGCTTATGTGGGTTTGGCCCTTACAATAGGATATTTTTAGAAACTTTAAGGATCAATTACAAAAGGTTGTTAATCGTATGAAGATAAGTTGAAGGGATACATTTTGTATAAAGAGCTTTAACTGAAGATTTGAAATTATACCACACTTTATTATGGCACTTCGGTATTTTTGATACAGATAAGATTTATCTATTTGGTTTTAGTAGGTATTCGTGGAAATTTATTTTTTGTTCAAGTTTTTAAAAGAATTGTCTTTTCTATTATAATTCTATAATCCAATACTATCAACGATTGCGTTGAAGACTTTAAAAGATTATCTCTCTATATAATGTGGAGAAAATCCGCTTGAGATGATAGGCAATCATGATAAATATTAAAACAGTGAATTTTTTATAAGACTCAAGACAATATATGTAAAAGCTGTAATGTGAACAAACAGGGCGTTTACATCATTTTCGATTAAGACTGTTGCAAAAATCCGATTTATTTGGCTACATGTTGATTTAAAATAAATAAACGAGCAATTTAAATATTTTTAGTTAATTAGGACTACCATCTTGGTCCATTTATGCGTAAAAGCACAGATAAAGTAACTTTTTTCAAGGTATGATATATGTCGTATGATAGTTTTATTGCTGAAGTGAATGCAGAATTTCGTCAGGAAAAGGCGCTTGCTTTTTGGAGACGGTATGGTTTTTCAATTATTGGAGCAGCTATTCTTTTTATACTCATGATAGTTGCTTATCAAATTTACCATTATCAGCAAATAAAGAAAGCCGGTTATATTGGTGATGCATTTGTAAAAAGTCTTGATTTTGCGGATACACGTCATTTTGATAAAGCGATAAAGCAATTAGAAACTGTTAAAACCTCTCATTTTGGAGGGTATCCTTTTCTTGCTCGTTTACGTGAGGCTTCTTTACTCATGGAGAAGGGTGACATTATTAAGTCAGTGGAGATCTTTGATTCTGTTGCAGCGGATGAGAAAGCACCAGAGATTTTGCAGAAAGTTGCAAAAATTCGGGCGGCTTATATCCTAGTTGATACAGGGACGTTAGCTGATGTTGAAAAGCGTATCAAAGATATGACAAGTGATACCGATCCTATGCATATGTCTGCAAGAGAGGCTTTAGGTTTAGCTGCTTATAAGGCGGATAAAATGGATGAGGCGGTTTATTATTTTAAGAAAATTTCTGAAAAAGGTGCTTCGGGTTCAAAAATAACAGATCGGGCTCGAATAATGCTTGAGCTGATACAAGCTGAGGGCAAGGCAAATAAGGAATAAATCGATGAGCCTTACCATTGCTATCGTTGGTCGTCCTAATGTTGGGAAGTCAACACTATTTAATCGTTTGGTTGGGCAAAAATTGGCTTTGGTTGATGATAAGCCTGGTGTAACACGTGATCGACGTATTCATGCGGCAAAACTTCAAGATCTACGTTTTGATGTGATTGATACAGCTGGGCTGGAAGAAGCAGGTGATCATACACTTGAGGGGCGAATGCGTTCTCATACAAAAGCTGCGATTGATGAAGCGGATCTTATTTTATTTGTATTTGATGCAAAGAGCGGGATAACACCAAGTGATTTAAATTTTGCTTCATTGGTTCGCAAATCAGGAAAGCCAATTGTGCTTGTTGCTAATAAGTCTGAGTCAAGAGCGGCAACAGGAGGAGAGTATGAGGCGTGGTCATTAGGTTTGGGGGAGCCGTGCCCAATATCGGCTGAACATGGTTTGGGACTTAGTGATCTGCGTGATGCAATTATAGATGCTGTGGGGTCAGAGCATGCTTTTGGCAACAACAAAGAAGAAGATATTACGATACAGCCTGCATCTGTTGGTGATGATGTAAACGATTTGGAAGAAGAGGAGCTTATTTACGATGAAAGTAAGCCCATTAGGATTGCAATTGCGGGGCGTCCAAATACAGGAAAATCGACTCTTATCAATAGTATGTTGAAACAAGAGCGCTTGTTAACAGGACCAGAAGCAGGACTTACGCGTGATTCTATTTCTGTAGATTGGGAATGGCGTGGTCGTCATATTAAACTTTTTGATACTGCAGGTTTACGTCGAAAATCGAAAATTCAGGAAAAATTAGAAAAATTATCTGTTGCAGATACTTTGCGTGCTATTCGTTTTGCAGAAGTGGTGGTCATTGTTTTTGATGCAACGATACCTTTTGAAAAGCAGGATTTACAAATTGCTGATCTTGTGATTCGTGAAGGGCGTGTTCCAGTTATTGCTTTCAATAAGTGGGACCTTATTGAAAATAGTCAGACCACATTGATTGATTTGCATGAAAAATGTGCGCGATTTCTTCCTCAAGTTCGTGGTTTGAGAGCTGTTCCTTTATCAGGACAATATGGTCAAGGGATCGATAAACTGATGGAAAATGTCATGATGATGCACCGTGTATGGAATCGTCGCATTTCGACGGCTAAATTGAACCAATGGCTTGGAACTGTTGTGGCTCATCATCCACCTCCTGCGGTTTCTGGACGTCGACTTAAGGTTAAATACATCACACAGGTTAAGACACGTCCTCCTGGATTTATGATTTCTTGCTCGCGCCCCCAAAGTATGCCCCAGTCCTATTTGCGCTATCTTGTCAATGGGTTACGTGAAACATTTGATATGTCTGGTATACCCGTTCGCATATCATTACGAGCCTCTGATAATCCTTTTGCGACACGTTCCAAAAAGAAATGATAACTCTTTAATTTTTTAAGTGAATGAAATCTATACTTAAGAATCTTAAAAATAAGTTTTTTCAATGATCTTTCTTTTCATAAAAGAAAAAATTTTTATTTGCTAAAGTTTTAATTTTATTGATAATCATTTACCATGAGCGCTATTGAATAGAGTTCTCTCATCTTGATAAAGATCATTTATTTGTATGTTATGAGAAGAGTGTGATAGGGGGTATTTAAGAAAGAGTACATCATCCTCTTAATGGGTTATTTAAATGCAAGAATAGATGCAATATGAGGGTAGGGGAATATAGTTATGATGCTCGTTTGAAAAGAAGCATTAAATTATCGCTTCATAAAAATAAAGGCTATGAATAAGCGCTTTTGCTCACAATAGTTTGTTTAAATAAAAAGAAAAAATATTTGCTGAATCTACCGATATTCAATCATAAAGGGCAAAATTCAAAAAAGTGGATTAAAATTGTATAAAGTGGTATGGTGATCTATTTAAAATTTTAGATTTATTAATATCTCGTATTTAAATAAACCTCTCTTAATACCCTCAAGCTCATTGAGTGATGGGTTCTGTGATGGCATATGTAAAATACTTTGCGAATAGGATCATATAAAAACCATTGATTATTATCATTTTCATAAAATAAAAAGTGCAAGTTTATTTGAATAAAAGGAGCAAAACAACGCTCTCATAATGTTTTTTAGTTTTTTATGTTCTCTTTCAAAACTAGGATTGATATAAAATTTGGAGCCAGAAAATAAGATGGTGTCAGTTTACGCCTTTTGTTAAGTGTAAAAAAGGCTATTCTATGAGTTTTATATTATTCATGGGAGCTGTCGTGAAGTCGGTTTAGGTGCTCAGAATATCTTTTTAAGAAAGCATGTAAATTGAAAAATACGTTATTTATACAATAAAATTTATACGATAATTTGTGATAGATTTTTTTTAGTATCTTGACGAATAAATTCGGGAACAATATGATGCACACGGTTTTATGAAATGCATTCTTACTTTGCTTTTAATTAAGGAGCCAATGATGGCGGTGGGCGAGAGACCCGTTATAAGCCGTAAGGAGGCTGAAGAGGAAAAGCAAGGAGAATGTCTTCATTCAGAGGATTTGGAATGTCGTAGTAGGAACTTAAGCGTAGCTTTAGTGCGCAAGCAGGCATTAAAGAAGCGGGAGCATAAGAATAAGCGGGAAAAATCACAAGGAGGGATGGCAGATGCAATTAAGCTTTCCAGTGAGTTTCTGGCGAGTGTTATAGTTGGTGTTGTTTTGGGGTTGGGGTTTGACAAGTTAGCAGGTTCGTATCCTTGGGGATTGGTATTTTTCCTCTTCTTTGGATTTGCTGCTGGTATAGTGAGTATTCTTCGGTCTGTGGGGTATGTTTCCTCCAGTCAATTGGGAAAAAAAGGCGTATCGCGCCAAGATAAACAAGATAAAGGGGCCAATGAGAGGTCCGATAAATGAGGTTGAAGTGACAGCGCACGCTCCAGATCCTATTCATCAGTTTGAGATTTCAAGGCTGATTAAGATTTCCATAGGAAATATGGATTTATCGTTTACAAATGTATCATTGTTTACAGTCCTCACGGTTGTTATAACTTCTATTTTTCTCTTTATTTCATCATCGAGTCGTGGATTGGTTCCAACGCGGATGCAGTCTCTTTCGGAAATGGCATATGAATTTGTAGCATCGACTCTGCGGGAATCATCTGGTGTGCAGGGAATGCAGTTTTTTCCTTTAGTTTTTTCTCTGTTTACTTTTATTTTGGTTGCTAACTTTATTGGTCTCTTTCCTTATTTTTATACGGTTACGTCTCAAATCATGATCACGTTTTCGTTAGCAATGGTGGTAATTTTGACGGTGATTGGTTATGGCTTTTATAAGCATGGGGTCAGTTTTTTGAAACTGTTCGTTCCCAGTGGAGTTCCTGTTGTGGTTTTGCCTTTGGTGACAATGATTGAGGTTATTTCTTTTCTCTCCCGTCCAATTAGTCTTTCTCTTCGTCTTTTTGCGAATATGCTTGCTGGTCATATTACGCTTAAAGTGTTTTCTGGGTTTGTTGTTTCAATGATTGGGGTAGGACTCGTAGGTGTGGGTGGTTCGATTTTACCGCTTATTATGACTGTAGCAATTACTGCTCTTGAGTTTTTGGTCGCATTTCTTCAGGCTTACGTCTTTACGGTTTTAACTTGTATGTATCTTAATGATGCAATTCATCCAGGACATTAATAGAATTGGCGGTTTTCCGTCGAATAATGCAATTTCGCTTTAAAGGAGAATAACATGGAAATGGTGCTTGCAGCAAAATATATTGGCGCTGGTCTTGCTTGCTTTGGTATGGCTGGAACAGCTTTAGGACTTGGTAATATTTTTGGTAGCTATCTTTCTGGTGCATTACGAAATCCATCAGCGGCAGATAGTCAGTTTGGACGTCTCGTCTTTGGTTTTGCTGTAACAGAAGCTTTGGGAATTTTTTCACTGCTCATTGCTTTACTACTTCTTTTTGGGGTTTAATCATCATCAAAAGGGTATATCTGTTCTTGCACGAGGAAAGGTTTACCCTTTTAGCTCTTAACCAGAGAGAGATGCCAGTCAGTTATCATCGGTTATAGAGGGCTTTAATAAGCTATTTAAAGGGTGAAAGAAGATGTTTGTTTCAAGCGCTTATGCACAGAACACTGAAACGTCGATAGAACATGTTAAAAAGGTGGCAGAGCATGCAAATCGTGTGTTTCCACCTTTTGATTTTGTACATTTTGGTTCGCATTTTTTCTGGTTGGCAATTTCTTTCGGACTTTTTTATCTTTTTATCTCTCGTGTAATTGTACCACGTATTGGTGGTGTTATTGAAACACGGCGAGATCGAATCGCATCTGATTTAGATCAGGCAATGCGCATGAAGCAGGAAGCAGACATTGTTGTTGAAACTTATGAGCGGAAATTAGCAGAAGCGCGTTTGAAAGCGCATGCTATAGCGCAGGTGGCTAGTGAAGAATTAAAAGAAAAAGCAGAGCTTGAACGAAAAGAAATTGAAGAGAGTTTAGAAAAAAAACTCGCAGATGCTGAAAAACAGATAGCAAAAATTCGGGATAAAGCGATGCAAAATGTTGGTTCTATTGCTGAAGAAGTAGCTCTTGAAATTGTGAAAAAATTGATTGACGTTGATATTAGCAAAGAGGCTGTTCGTTCAGTTGTTAAAGCTGCGGATTATTGAGGAAGAGAAAAATGACTGATACTTTTTGGGCATTTGTTGGGTTAGTTCTTTTTTTAGCTCTTTTAGTCTATTTCCAAATTCCACAGAAGCTTATACACCATCTTGATGCACGCGCGAAGCGTATCAAAGATGAGCTGGATGAGGCTCTGCGTCTTCGTGAAGAAGCACAGGAAATATTGGCTGAATATCAACGCAAACATGCAGAAGCAGAAAAAGACGCGCAAGAAATTATTGCAGCAGCAAAACATGAAGTTGAATCTGTTATTGCTGAGGCTCGTACAAAAGCAGAAGAATATGTAAAAAACCGCAATAAATTGGCAGAGCAAAAAATCGCTCAAGCAGAAGCGGATGCGATACGCATGGTTTCTTCATCGGCTATTGATTTGGCAATTTCTACAGCACGTATCCTTATTGCAAAGGAATTAGATTCTAACAAGGCAGATGAACTTATTAAAGAGTCTCTTGAGAAAGAATCATTTATCAAAATGAAAACATATCTTAATTAATGATATTTGAGAGATAAAAATGGCCTCTTTGGTTGCATAATTTTCTCAAGATTAATTAATAAAAGTCATAAAAAAGAAAAATTTATCTTCATTATTTTTACCAGTTAATAGGACATTTTGATTCTAAATGACAAGTTTTGAAAAATCCGCAACCGATTGTGTAACAATGTGAGTACGTTTGAGAAGAGCAAGACGGTTAGCACGAACATCAGGTTTTTTATCATTCACCAATACCTTTTCAAAAAATATATCAATCAATTTTCCAAGTGGCGCTAGCACACTGAGTGCAAATGATAAATTTGTCGCATTGATGGGAGCAAGAGCTTGTTTTTCTACTTCACAGATTGCATGATAGAGCTGCTTTTCTTCTTTCTCGACAAAGAGCTCAGGATTAATTTCATTCGCTATTGCCGTGCTTTTTTGAAATTCATTTTCAAGAATATTGGCAGTACGTTTTACAGAGGCTACAAAGTTCATTCCATCATGGGTATTGATAAAAGCGATAAGCGATTCGACACGACGTGCAACCAATAAAAAATCATCAGAATCTTTATTTAAAATCGCTTCAAGAGCGTCATAACGAGCACCTTCCTCTTTTAGATAGATTTTTAAACGGTCATGAAAAAAGAATAACAGGTCTGATAAAATATATTTTGTTTTTTCTGGAAGCAGATTCAGCAATTGTGAATTTTCTCTTTGAGAAATCTCATATTTATTTTTTTGTTGTAAGAAAAGATTCATTGCGAACTGAAACAGTGGCATAAGATTGATTTTCCAATCTCGCGAAAGTACAAGCCTAATAACTCCCAATGCTGCTCGTCTTAACGCATAGGGATCTTTTGAGCCCGTTGGTTTTTCATTAATGAGCCAAAAGCCAACGAGCATGTCAATTTTGTCGGCGAGCATAACGGTTATAGCAAGCGGTTCTTGTGGAAGACGATCTGTTGGTCCTTGAGGTTTATAATGGTCCTCGATTGCTACAGCTACGCGAGGATCTTCCCCTTGAAGAAGGGCATATTTTTGCCCCATAACCCCTTGTAGTTCAGGAAACTCTCCGACAATTTCTGTTTGCAAATCAGCTTTTGCAAGGATTGCTGCACGTTTTGCTAAAAGAGGATCTGTCTGTATTAAAGGTGCAATTTCTTGTGCGAGTGTAGCAATGCGTTCTACTCTTGCACCTTGGGTACCTAATTTAGCATGAAAAGTTACATTCAAATGATCAAGTCGCGCCATTCTTTGATCGAGAGGTTTTTTTATATCAAGATCAAATTTTTTTATAGAAGATTCTAATTGTTGAATATCAGGCAAATCACGCTGATCGGTTTGCCAAAAATAAAGTGCATCAGAAAGACGGGCACGGACAACCTTACTATTTCCTTTTGAAATTTCTTTGCCTTCATCATTTGAAAGAATATTAGAAACGAGAATAAAATGATGAGAAAGTTTTACTTTTTCTCCTTGTTTACGGGTAACAAAACATTTTTGATTAGCTCGAATGGTCAAGCGAATAATTTCTGGAGGAATATCAAGGAATGATTGGTCAAAATCACCCATCAGGATAACAGGCCATTCAACAAGACCAGCAACTTCTTCTAGGAGGGGATTGTCTTGAACTAGTTCTAAACCGTTGGCAAAGCAGAGATTTTGGGCATCAGCTAAAATAATATTCTTTCGTCTCTCGGCATCCAGAATGACTTTATGGGTTTCAAGTTGAGTAACATAATCATCAAAGCGGCGCACTTGAAATGGCTTTCCATCACTTAAGAAACGATGACCATAAGTTAAATTATTGCTTTTAAGAGAACCAATTGTAAACGGAATAACATGTGTTTCACCAATTTCTGGTCCGAAGACGCAAAGAATGTTTTGTAAAGGTCGAATCCACTTCAGAGCACCATTTTGTGCTGAATCTTTTCCCCAACGCATAGATTTCGGCCACGGAAAGTTGCGGATAATATTCGGTAAAATATCGGCAATAATTTCTTCTGCAGCTCGACCTTTTTTAACAATTTTAGCAATATAAAAATGACCTTTTTTATCATCATGTCCAATATGTGCTTCAGAAATATCGTTTAATCCTGTTGCACGTAGAAAACCATCAATTACATGCTGTGGTGATTTTATACTAGGACCTCTTCGTTCTTCATGGATATCTTTTGAGCGTATTGAAAGTCCGCGTATGTCCAATGTTAGCCGACGAGGTGTCCAATATTCACGAGCAGCTTCATAGATCAATCCAGCATTCACAAGTTGATCTGTAACAGATTTTTTGAGATCAGCAGCAGCTTTTCGTTGCATACGTGCGGGTATTTCTTCACTGAAAAGTTCAAGAAGAAGATCAGACATTAGGCTTCTCCAGTATATATTTGTCCAGCTTCTGTGAGTAAGAAGGCTTCCCCACAACGGCGCGCGAGATCACGAACGCGAAGAATGTAGTTTTGTCGTTCGGTTACAGAAATAACGCCACGTGCTTGCAAAAGATTAAAGATATGGCTCGCTTTAATACATTGATCATAGGCAGGAAAAACACAGCGATGTAATATATTTTCTTTATTTGGTTTTCCAGCATCAAGAAGTGCGCTGCATTCGCGTTCTGCATCGATAAAGTGCTGATGTAGCAGTTTTGTATCAGCAAATTCGAAGTTGTAATATGAGTATTCCTGTTCTGCCTGTAAAAAAATATCTCTATAACTTATTTTGTTTTCTCCCTCCAAACCATTAAAGTTAAGGTCATAGACGTTATCAACCCCTTGGATATACATCGCTAGACGCTCAAGACCGTATGTGAGTTCCCCTGAAACTGGAGCGCATTCAATGCCACAAACTTGTTGAAAATAAGTAAATTGAGAGACTTCCATTCCATCGCACCAGCATTCCCATCCAAGTCCCCAAGCACCAAGGGTAGGACTTTCCCAATCATCTTCAACAAAGCGAATATCATGCAGTTTTGTATCAAGCCCGATAGCTTGTAGCGACTTTATATAAAGTTCTTGTAGATTGAGCGGAGAGGGTTTGAGAAGCACTTGGAACTGATAATAGTGTTGTAAACGATTTGGATTCTTACCATATCGGCCATCTGTTGGACGTCGAGAGGGTTGGACATAAGCAACTTGCCAAGGACGTGGACCTAGAGAGCGTAATGTTGTTGCGGGATGAAAAGTCCCAGCTCCGACTTCCATATCGTAAGGTTGCAAAATTGCACATCCATAGTGTGCCCAATAATTTTGCAAAGTTAAGATTAGTCCCTGAAAAGAACGTTTGGGGTTAAGATGTTCAGGCAGTTTCACGCTTTATACTCTTTATATTGGACTAAACAAAAAACCAAAATAATTTTAGTTTCTCTGTTTATTATTTCATGTGGTTTATGGTTAAGCGTCGTTTATTGCAAACCAAATTTCAACTTTTCTTGAATTTGTTCAGAATTTTCTGGTTTTCCATCAATTGCGTGGTTCCATTGAAAGATTGCTTCACGTTTACGCCCAACTTTCCAATAGGCATCCCCTAAATGATCATTCAGTGTTGGGTCCTCTGGTTGTAATCTGACAGCATTTTCTAATATTTGCACTGCTTTATTATATTCTTTTAGTTTATAATAAGCCCATCCTAAAGAATCGAGAATATGACTGTTGTGAGCTTGCAAAGCAGAAGCTTTTTGCAGCATACGGAGCGATTCTTCAAGCTTTTCACCACGTTCTACAAGGGAATAGGCTAAATAATTAAGAACCTGCGGTTGGTTTGGAAAAAAATCAAGTGATTTTCTCAAGTCAATTTCTGCTTTTGGCCATTGCTTTAAACGTTCAAAAGCAATACCACGCTGATAAAAGAGTTTCCAATCGTCCTGCTGAAAGTTTTTTATCTGGGCAATAGCGGTGTCTAGAGTTTTAATGGCCTCAAGAAATTTATTGTCCTGCATATAAAAAGCAACGAGCGTTATCAAAATATTACGATCATTGGGAAATTTTTCATTTAACAATGTGAGTAATTTTATTGCTTCTTTGTAATTGTTGTTATTGGCAAGAAGGAATGCAAGATGAAGTTGTCCATCTTTATAATAAGCAGATTTAGGGGATAATGCGCGATAAAGTTTAATTGCTTGATGAGGATCACTCAATTTAGCAGAGATGTGTGCGAGCTGAAACAGTGTTGCGTCATTTTGAGGGTATAAGGCGAAAGATAATTGCTTAAAAATACGTGCGATTCGTCCTGAGTTTTTGTGGTTGAGGGCAGTTCCAAAATTATATAATACCTCGGCTGCTCCTTGTTGAGGTGTTTTAATAACTCTCTCTAAGAAAGAATTTTTTTCAATTTTTTCTCGAAAGTTTTTAAGGACTTCTCGACCTGACAACATTTGTTCGCCATGTTGGATTGTTTGAAGAGCTTGGTTACGCATATTATGGCGCAATTGGAATGAGGCATAGGCTATGATAATACGTTCATAGGTATTGGGAGCGATAAGAGTCCCCTGTTTGTTACTAAGTGCTTTAATGAAATATTTTTTTGCATCCTTTGGCTGTTCTGCGAGATCGCTCATAAGTGCTAGATGATAAGATATAAAAAGGTCATACCAGACGGGACCTTTGAGTTTCTTAAGATCAGCGATTGCCTGAGATTTTTGTCCAGATCCAAATTTAATCCAAGCACCGATGAGTTCAGGTATTGGATTATTGGATTTCGGAGGTTCTTTTGATTGCAGAAGAAAATTGGCATTCTTATAGTCTTTTTTGATGAGACTTTCTACTGACAAAGTTAAGGAAACAAAGGGAGTTATAACATCTTGCTCTTTGAGTTTTTGGGCTTGTTGGACAGCTTCTTTAAAGTTTCCGACCGAGAGCATAGCTTCAAGGAGCTCTTTTTGTGTTTCAATGTTATCAGGTTGATAAACGAGTGCTTGTTTAAAGTAATTGATAGCAAGTTCTGTTTTATTTTCATGATTTGCAACCCTTCCAGCTAAATAAGCACCTGTAAATGAGCTTGTATGAATTGCGGTGCTTATTTTACTGTAGGTGGGGAATGGCATCAGCATGATACCCACGATAAAGAGGGTAAAAAGTCGGGATACCGTTGCAGAGCACATGGAGCTAATCCTTTTCAAGATAATTAATCGATGGTGTTGTTTATAGATCATATCTCATTACTTTATTGAGAAATACTGTGATTCTTGCAAAGAATTCAGTTTACGCGCGCAATACAAAATTCAACAGTTTCAACGAGAGCATTGTAAGCAAGATTTTCGTTCATGGGAACAAGAGCATCAATTGCACGTTTTCCGTAGATGCGTGCTTGTTCTATTGTATCTGTGATACTATCATACTTTTCTATTAAGTGTTGCGCGTGTGCGAAGGCTTCATTATTGTTATTGCCATCTTCAAGTGCTTGTTTCCAGAAATTTTTTTCTACTATATTTCCACGTTCATATGCGATAATAACAGGCATTGTTATTTTTCCTTCTCTAAAATCATCCCCTATATTTTTTCCTAAGTTTTGAGCACTACCGCTATAGTCAAGTGCATCATCAATCAATTGGAAAGCTAAACCTAAAGATGTTCCATATTCACGTAATGAAGAACGCTCTTTATGTCCATAGCCAGCAACAATCGGTCCTACTTCAGCGGCTGCTGAAAAAAGGGCGGCTGTTTTGGCATTGATGATTTTGAGATAGTCTGAAGGGCTGGTTTTGATATTTTTTGCAGCAGAAAGTTGCATAACTTCTCCTTCAGCAATAATTGCAGCAGCATTCGCTAGGACAGAGAGCGCTTCTATGGAACCGACATCGACCATCATTTTAAAAGCCTGACCCAACAGGAAATCACCAACAAGTACACTTGCTTGATTTCCCCAAATCATCCGTGCCGTGGATTTTCCACGTCGCAAATTACTTTCATCAATCACATCATCGTGTAGTAATGTGGCTGTATGCATAAATTCAACAGCTGTTGCGAGTTTTATATGCCCGTCACTTTGATAACCGAACATATGAGCAGAAGCGAGCGTAATCATTGGGCGTAATCGCTTTCCACCTGATAAAATAAGATGGTTAGAAATTTCAGGGATCATCTCAACCTCTGATTTTGCCATAGAGAGAATAAATTGATTTACGCGCTCCATATCTTTTTGAGTAAGGTTGACAAGAGATTGAAGAGAAATTTGATTATTTCTTATTTGTTCTGGTTTGATAGCTGCGCTCAATGTGTTTACTCCTAGAGTATTGCAATGGACATATATAAAATTTACTTTATTTACTAGCATAAAGGGGGTTTGGTTTTGACTCAAGCTTTTGATGGCGCTTTGAAGTGTAAGCTTGGAATGTTATTGGCAAGAAATGTTCTTTAGCGAGTGTAATCTTGTTGTTATGAAATAATAAAAAAATTTAAAATAGCAGCTGAATGGCAAAAATGCAGTTTATAAAGGTGAACATTAGGCTTTTAAATGGATAAAACAACGAATCAGAGTGGTGAAACAATAGACAGTTTTCACCGCGGGAAATTTTATTTGGTTCAACCCCATAAATATGGTCATCGTTCTGGAATGGATGCGATGTTGTTAGCTGGTTTGGTTCCAAGTAATTTAAAGGGCAAGGTTGTTGATTTAGGTGCAGGCGCTGGAGCTGCAGGGTTGGCTGTTGCTTCGCGTTGTCTGAAAGTTCATGTTACCTTAGTTGAACGTTCAGCTTTTATGGTATCTTACGCTCAAAAAACGCTTATGCTAAAACAAAATAAACAATTTTCTAGCCGAGTTTGTTTGCTAGAAGCAGATGTTACCTTCAAAGGGAATGCCCGTATAAAAGCAGGTTTGATAGATAATAGCTTTGATTTTGCGATTATGAATCCACCTTTTAATAATCCTACTGATCGCAAGACACCTGATAAACAAAAATCTGAAGCACATGTTATGTCTGAAGCGATGTTTGATAACTGGTTGCGGAGTGCAGCAGCCATTGTTAAGCCAGGTGGATACTTAGGGCTTATTGCACGTCCACAATCGCTGACAGATATTTTGCGTGCTTTAGAAGGGCGTTTTGGTGGTATTTGTATAATTCCTGTGCATGCACGTGCGAAAACAGCAGCAATTCGTCTTTTATTTTACGCAAAACGAGGAAGCCGAGCAGCTTTATCTATTTTACCGGCATTGATTATACATGAAGGTAATGACCATACTTTTTCACCCCGAGTTGATGCAATTAATAATGGATATATAAGCTTGTGGGAACTTTTCTAATAGTATCTTGTGTTTTTTAGTTTATTATTTAAAGTCTACACTTTGTCATTAGGGAGGTTTAGCTTTTGGGTGAAGTTATATTTCTGGTTGTAATGTGGGGATTGATTGGCGCTTTTGGATGGTATCACGTTGTTCCTTTTTGTTGTCCTTGCCTATTTAATTGTTCTTAATTTATAAGGAGATTTTGTTTTGATGGATTTTATTAAAAGTTTTATTCCACGCCGTTTTTCTTCCGATAAACTTGAAATTCCTGTGGTGCGCCTTCAAGGAGCAATTATGGATTCATCAGCATCTATATCCCGGACCCTTTCCCTCAGTAGGTGTGCAAATCTTTTAGAGAAGGCTTTCGCACACAAAAAGTCACCGGCTGTTGCACTTATTATTAATTCTCCTGGTGGTTCACCTGTACAATCGCGTTTTATCTTCAAGCGTATTCGTGACTTGGCAGAAGAAAAAAATAAAAAGGTTCTTGTGTTTATTGAAGATATTGCAGCATCCGGTGGTTATATGATTGCTTGTGCGGGGGATGAAATTTTTGCAGATCCTTCTTCAATTGTTGGTTCCATTGGAGTGGTTTCAGCTTCTTTTGGTTTTCCGGAGCTTTTGAAGAAAATTGGTATCGAACGGCGTGTATACACGGCAGGAAAGAACAAAGTTACATTAGATCCATTTCAGCCAGAAAAAAAGGCGGATATCGAGCATTTGAAATCTCTCCAACTTGAAGTGCATCAAACTTTTATCGATTTGGTTAAAGAACGGCGTGCTGAAAAATTATCAGATGATTCGAATCTCTTTACAGGAATGTTTTGGAGTGGAAAACAAAGCGTTGAGCTTGGTCTGGTTGATGGATTAAATGATGTACGTTCTGTTATTAAGGAGCGCTTTGGTAATGATGCAAAACTTCGACTTATTATGCCTCCAAAAAGTTTCTTAGGACCTAAAACGCCTTCAGGAGTGACGGCACATACGGTTTATACAGTCGTTGACAGTGCATTGATGGCAGCAGAAGAGCGAGCACTTTGGCAGCGTTATGGTTTGTAATGGAAAGGATCATTCAAGCCAGAGGGATTTTTATCTAAAAACAGATTTTAGAAGAAAAAAGGCTTGAAATGATACGAATGAGAACATGTCGTTTATTTTGTATGAGTGCTCTTCATATTTATTGTTTGTTTAGAAAACGATTAAGAATATTCCAAACTGTTTATAGTGCTTGTGCTAATAAAAAATATGGATAAAAGGGAGGAGTTTGTAAAAGAACCCTGTGTAGGTGGATATTACGTCATATGATATCAAATGTACAAGCTTCGTCCAAAAGACATTCCTATTTATTTACACCTATTAAATTGAATTTAGCTCTACATGTTGTGGGGCAACGTGCTGATGGGTATCATTTAATAGAAAGCTTGGTTTATTTTAGTCTTAGCGGTGATTGTTTACACTATGCACCTTGCGAAAATAATCAGTTTGTTTTGACGGGACCGTTTGCAAAAGGCCTTGTGTCTCATTTAGATAATTTGGTTATTCGCGCACGGGATTTTATGCATAATACTTTTTCTGAATGTGCTCAACCTGCTTTTTTTCGGCTTGTAAAAACATTACCTGTTGCTTCAGGCATTGGTGGTGGTTCAGGTGATGCAGCTGGGGTTATAAGCATGTTGCGTCAACAGTGGAATCTTGATTGCTCTTACCAAGAATTAGCAAAAATGAGCTTAGTTCTTGGTGCTGATGTTCCCATGTGTCTTTATGCATTAGAATATCAGCAGCCGCTTTTGGTCAAAGGAATTGGTCAAGAGATGATACAACTAAAGGGAGCCTGTTCTCTTGCAATAGTATTGGTTAATCATGGACAAGAGATTTCAACACAAACTGTTTTTAAAGCGTTAGAGAAGCGTCATAATCCTTCTTTAAAAATTAATACAGACGCTTTAAAGAGTGTTGATTCATTGGTTGAAGCTTTACAAGAAACGCGTAATGATCTTTTTTCTTCTGCATTAAAAATAGCACCTCAGTTAGCTGAAGTGTTATCTGTATTAGATGAATGTGGCGCTCTTTTTTCCCGCATGTCTGGAACGGGAGCAACTTGCTTTGGCATTTTTAAAAATAAACAAACAGCGCAACAAGCAGCTCTTTTTATCAAATCAATGCACCCAAATTGGTTTGTAAAACCGATCATGACTTTAGGAAATATCTGATAAATAAATATAAAAGCGTTTATTTCGTCATGATTTTATTATACACAATGAAAAAGGGTAACCAAAGAAATGTGTTTTTTATCTTTTGTGCAAGAATTTGCAGAATGTTTGGAGAGCCATTTAAAACTGTAATGCTTGCAAAAAATGATTAGGCTACAGAAATAGATGTATGTTTGTTGTATTTGTGATTTATCAAAGATGTTTAATGTTCCGCTTCAACCAAATTTTTCGTGCGAATTGGATTTGCAAAAACAGGGTTTTTTTCATATAGCAGGTGTTGATGAAGTAGGACGGGGGCCTCTCGCTGGACCTGTAGTAACGGCAGCAGTTATCTTGGATAAAGACCATATTCCTAATGGGTTAAATGATTCAAAAAAACTTTCTTTTCTCCAACGAAATAGACTTTATCATGAAATTTTGCAAAGTGCATTAGCGGTTTCAATCGCTAGTCTTTGTGCTCGTACAATTGATCAATCTAATATTAGAAAAGCAACTTTAGAGGCAATGCGTCGCTGTATTATGGGGTTAGCCATTCCAGCCCACTATGTCCTTGTTGATGGACGTGATATTCCTTCTGAGTTGTCCTGTCCTGCAATGGCATTGATTAAGGGCGATCAGCGTTCGGTTTCAATTGCAGCCGCATCTATTATTGCGAAAGTAACGCGTGATCGGATGATGGAGTGTGCAGGACAAGTTTATAAAGGGTATGGTTTAGAGAAGCATGTAGGTTATGCAACACTAGCGCATCGTACAGCTCTTGATAAATATGGACCAATTATAGGATTACATCGTTATAGTTTTGCACCACTAAAAGAGTGTTATAGAAATGGTGTGTCATGACGATTCTACCACTTAATAGTGCTTCGATAAGAGAGGCAATAGCGCTTCTTGAACAAGGGAAGTTAGTAGCATTACCAACGGAAACTGTTTATGGATTAGCGGGCGATGCAACCAATGGGAGGGCAATTTATTCTATTTTTTCTACAAAGAGTCGTCCGCAAATTAATCCTCTTATTGCGCATGTCAGCGGCATCGAAATGGCGGAACGTTATGTTAAAATTGACTTTCTTTCACGCCAATTAATGGAAGAATTTTGGCCAGGGCCTTTGACATTGGTTTTGCCTTTAAAGGAACAGCATAATATTCATCCTTTAACAACCTCTGGTTTGAATACCTTGGCTGTTCGTTTTCCAGACAGTCGTTTTGCGGAAGTAGTACAACATTTTGGCCGACCACTTGCTGCTCCTAGTGCGAATCAATCGGGGCGTCTTAGCCCTACTTCAGCTGAGGCTGTTTTTGCATCTTTAGGGGAATCTGTTCCTTTGATATTGGACGGAGGACCTGCTAAAATAGGGCTTGAATCAACGATTATTAAGATTTGTGATGAAAATATTTATCTTTTGCGTCCAGGGGGGCTTGCGGCTGATAAAATTGAAGAAGTTGTGGGGAAGTCTTTAAAACGGATAGATCAAAGGGCGGCGATTGAAGCTCCAGGGATGTTAAAGTCGCATTATGCTCCCAATGCCACGATTCGTTTGAATGTAGAAAAGGTGGAAAATGGTGAAGCGCTTTTAGCATTTGGTTCAAAGCGCGTTATGGGGGCTGAAAATGCCGTTTCTATTTTAAATCTTAGCGAAGATGGAAAGTTGGAAGAGGCAGCCTTTCATTTATTTCAATATATGAAGGAATTAGATTCATTTAAAGTGAGATGTATCGCAGTAGAACCTATTCCATCATACGGATTAGGGGAGGCGATCAATGATCGTCTTATACGGGCTGCGGCTCCAAAGGAGAAACAAACATGGAGCAGAAATTAATTGAGGGTTTTAGAGAAATTGTTGGTGCTAAGCATGCTATAACAGATCAAGCGTTGATTGCACCATATTTGCTTGAAGAGCGTGGGCTTTTTCATGGAAAAACACCTTTACTTTTACGTCCATCTTCTTGCGCACAGGTCTCATTGATTATGCAGCTAGCGAGCAAAACACGCACACCGATTGTGCCACAGGGTGGAAATACAGGGCTTGTGGGGGGACAACAACCAGATGAAAGAGGAGGGAGCGTTCTTTTATCCATGGAACGATTAAATAAGATTAGAACTATAAATATTGAGGGAAATTTTGTTGTTGTAGAGGCTGGTGTTATTTTACAGGATTTACAGAAAAAAGTGGATGAATCAGGTCGTTTTTTCCCTCTTTCTTTGGCGTCTGAAGGTTCTTGTCAAGTAGGAGGAAATCTTTCGTCGAATGCTGGAGGGACAGCTGTTTTAGCCTATGGCAATATGCGTGATCTTTGTCTTGGTTTGGAAGTTGTTTTACCAGATGGCCGTATTTTAGATGATTTGCGTTTTGTTAAAAAAGACAATAGTGGTTACGATTTGAAAAATCTTTTTATTGGTGCAGAAGGCACATTGGGTGTTATAACCGCAGCCGTTTTGAAGATGTTTCCAAAAATAAAAGGAAAAGCTGTTGCTTTGGTGGGATTATATAGTCCGGCGAAGGCTTTAGAGTTTTTATCTCTGGCTCAAGAATATGGAGGAGGGATGTTGACAGGTTTTGAGCTCATGGGAAATCTCAGTTTGCAAATGGCTTTAGATTATAAGATGTGTGAGAAGCCTCCTCTTCAGCGGGAGCATGAATGGTATGTATTAATGAACATTTCATCATTGCAAGGCGATGATGAGGCGTTATCAGTACTGAGTATTATTTTAGAAGAAGCTTTAAAGAGTGCGGTGATAGAAGATGCAATTGTTGCACAATCTTTAAAACAGCAAGATTTTTTTTGGCAGTTGCGGGAAAGTATATCCTATGCACAAAAGTTAGCAGGAGGGTCCATTAAGCATGATATTGCGGTTCCACTTGCTTCTATTCCTGATTTTATTGCTGAGGCAGCGCTTATTGTTGAAGATATTTCTCCAGGAGCACGGGTGATTTGTTTTGGACACATGGGCGATGGAAATTTACATTATAATATTACACAACCTGTAGGAGCTGATACAACGGTGTTCTTGCAGTTATGGTCAAAAATGAATCATCGCATTCATAGTTTAGTAATGGACTATAGAGGTGCATTTTCTGCTGAGCATGGAATTGGTCAGCTTAAGCGCGAAGAACTTCGTTCTTTTAAATCGCCTGTTGCATTGGATATTATGCAAGGGATTAAAAAAACGCTCGATCCTTTAGGGATAATGAATCCCGGAAAAGTATTATAATTCAAGAATAGTGATCATGTATTTTTGTTTAGATTTTAATAACCAAAAAAGAAACCAGTTGTTTTTTATTCAAACTTTTAATAATCCAATGAGAAAAAGCTGCTAAAGGGTGTATGTTATTTAAGATAAATTGGGATATGTATATGGCTAATCAATGCTTTAATCAGGCAAAAGCGGTGCTTGAATTTCGGTTAGATCCGTGCCATTTGCCACAAACGACGACATATTTTTCATCCAAAACGGGTAATCAGGTTATTTGTTCGTTAAATGAGCGTGGTGTTTCTTTTAAAACGGATATGCCTTCAAGCTTATCGCATTTAATACCGCCTTATCATTTCCAAGGAATTGCAGCACGTACCGTAAAAACGCGTTCAGGAGAAAGAGCTGTTGCATTAGAATTACTTCATGCTGATGAGGAAGCTTGTATACCGCTTTTGGTTTCCAGAGATTTGAATAATGTTCTTCTGGATTGGCGATTATGGGCGGATACTTATGGCCTCCCCATGCTTATGATCAATGAAGATAATCGCATTCTGGTTGTAAAAGATCGTTCTGATTTACATCGTTTTTTTGGTACAACAGCACATTCTAAACAAAAGCGTTTCTTACTTCGTTATAGCAATCCGTTAGGCTTGCGTTTGGTGATTGCGAATCGAGTTGCACTCCAGTAATATTAATATGCATTCATTTTTGTACTACCGTAAGCATTTATCTTGTTGTGCCGTAAAACATCGTTGTTTGGGCGGTAATATAAGGCATGTAAACTTCATACATGAAGTATTTTTAGAGGACATGGCGAATATTCTTAAATGTCGGTCTTTGTGTAAGTGAAGCATATGAGTGGGAACCAAGAGGAACCTGCTCAATGAGAATCCAGATGTTTCCAGATGGGATTTGGTGTGACTTTTGGTTCTTTAAGGCAAAGAGGAAGTCAATGATTGTAAATGAGAATTTTTTGACACCATATATTTGCAGCAGGAATCGGTTATGTTAAACGCTTTTCTCGGAGAGGTAAAACGACTTTCATAACAATAGAAACCGTTTTTTTGGCGGTGTAATTTTTGGTTTTTGCCACATCGTTAAAACACCAGAAGATTGCTGGAAGTGTTTTTGATTTTTTTTATAAATCATTTCTCCATGTTGAATGAGAGCTTTAAATATTACAAAATATTCTTATTTCATCTCTCTCTCTTATAATCAAAAGCATTTAGATAGAAAGGGTTATCGTAATATTGAGAGTTGGAAAATACAATGATGGTATCGGTTTTTATCTTTATTCAAGAAAGATGGCAGTATGGATTTATACTATTTGCAGGTAGTATCGTAAAATGGGAGTGACGAGCATGAGGGGTATTGTTTAAGAATCTGTACGTGAATAACATCAGTATCTTTTTTTTGGCATTTTATTTTTCGTAAAAGCGGAATTTCATTAAAAAACGCGATAAATAAAAGAAATGATAGTATATATGTTTTTCGTCAAGATTTTATAATAAAGAAAGTATTTATAAAAGTGATGAGAAAATACGTTTAAAGTAAATACAACAGTAAAATGATCAGTTTATATGACAGTGTCATATTCAGAGAAATTTCCTATTTTATCATGAGTAGATATCCTATTTACAATATTTGATTGTTCAAACGAAAGCACACTCATTTTTTCAAAATTATGATCAACGTAAAACAGTGAGAAAATTTTTGTACTATGCTCTTATATAAAATAATCAAATCGTAAAAAAGAATATTCAAAGGATTTAGTTTTCTCGCGCAATGGCTCTCCATCCGATATCACGACGAACAAAACCTTCTGGCCAATCAATACAATCAACAGCTTCATAAGCACGTTTTTGTGCATGCGTAATCGTTTTTCCTGTTGCTGTTATATTGAGAACACGTCCACCATTTGCAATGAGTTCTCCATCACGCAATACTGTACCAGCTTGAAAAACTTTCACATCGGGAAGAGTGTTTACTTTATCAACGTTACGGATGACAGTACCTTTTTGGGGAGAGTCTGGATAACCATTGGCAGCCATAACAACGGTGAGAGCAGTTTTTTCAGACCACCGAAGAGGCTTATGTTCAAGTTTTCCTTGAGCTGCAGCAAGAAAAATTGGCAAAATGTCATCTTTGAGACGCATCATTAAAACTTGACATTCAGGATCACCGAATCGTACGTTAAATTCAATTAATTCGGGTCCTTTTTGCGTTATCATTAATCCGACGAAGAGAATACCTTTAAAGGGGGCGCCCATTTCTTTCATGCTTTTTAAAGCTGGTTCAACAATTTCTTTGAGGGTACGATTCACTATTTCTTGGGTCATGATGGGCGCTGGTGAATAAGCACCCATACCACCGGTGTTTGCTCCAATATCCCCATCACCTACACGTTTATGATCTTGGGCAGATCCAAAAGGAAGAGCAATTTTACCATCACAAAGGCAGAAGAAGCTTGCTTCTTCACCTTCAAGAAAAGATTCTACAACAATTTTGTTTCCTGCATCTCCAAATGCACTTTTGAAGCAGGCATCGACTGCGTTAAATGCTTCTTCCATAGTTGTTGCAACCACGACACCTTTGCCAGCTGCTAAGCCATCAGCTTTAATAACAATGGGAACACCTTGTTGATGAATGTAAGCTTTAGCTTTAGAAGCATCATTAAAGCATTGGTAACTTCCTGTAGGAATGTTATTCTTACGACATAAATCTTTTGTAAAAGCTTTTGAACCTTCTAGTTGAGCAGCTTTTTGAGTAGGACCAAATACACAGATGTTAGCGCTATTAAGAGAGTCTGTTATACCCGCAACCAATGGTGCTTCTGGTCCTACAATCACAAGATCAATAGAATGTTTTTTACAAAAATCAATAACAAGGGGATGGTCATCAATGTTTAAATTAATATTTTCACCAAATTCTGTTGTTGCAGGGTTTCCAGGAGCACAATATAACTTTGTTAGCAGTGGTGATGCTGCTATTTTCCATGCTAAAGCATGTTCTCGTCCACCTGAGCCAATAAGAAGAATATTCATTGCTTGCTCCTCTCATAAAAGATGATTAATCTCATCTCTTTCTCATAAGAATGAAATGTCTCTATCGCAAGACCAAAGGTAAATCATTTGATGAAAAAAAATAAAAATATCGCGCATGTTCAATCCTGTGAGAGTCAGGGACGGGTTATGGACGCATCTTCCAAACAATGGGTCTACAATTTCCTTCCCTGTTCTTTATGGTTTTATGCGCAATTGGCGCGTTGGGATCGGCCTATCGGATGGCAATTGTTGATGTGGCCTTGTTTTTGGTCAACAACAATGGCTTTTTTCTCTTATAACATGCATTACGATACTCTTTTATCAATGTTTCTTCATTGGGTTTGGTATCTTTTTCTTTTTTTTCTGGGATCTATTGCTATGCGAGGGGCAGGATGTACTTGGAATGATCTTATTGACCATAAAATTGATGCTCAGGTAGAAAGGACACGTTCTCGTCCATTGCCGACAGGTCATGTGAGTCGGTTTCAAGCCAGAGTTTTTATACTTATGCAATGTTTGGTTGGTTTAGTCGTTTTATCACAATTTAATAGGTTTAGTTTTTTTCTAGGTATTTCGTCATTGATAGCTGTTGCGTTTTATCCTTTTATGAAACGCGTAACATATTGGCCGCAGTTTTTTTTAGGCGTTGCGTTTAATTGGGGGGCATTAATGGGGTGGGCTGTTGTCTTTGGAAGTTTAAGTTGGGCCCCAATCTTGCTTTATGTGGGATCAATCTTGTGGACCATAGGATACGATACAATCTACGCACATCAAGATAAAGAAGATGATGCTACTGTTGGTGTCCGTTCTACGGCTCTTCTCTTTGGTAAAGGAACCAAGCGTGCTTTAGTATTTTTGTATGGTGGTTTTGTGGTGTTCGTTAGTCTAGCATTTTATTTAGCTGGAGTCCCTGTTCTTAGTTTTTTGGGGATTTTTGCGGCAAGCATCCATATGTTTATTCAAATTAAAGTCATTGATATAGATGACAGTTCACAATGCCTCAGGCTTTTCAAATCTAATTCGCTTATTGGTTTTGTGATTTTTGCTGGTTTGGTATTTGGGGGTATATGGACGATATTTTATCCTGCGATCTAAAAATAAGTTAGCTAAAATCATAGTTTCTGCTGAATACAGTATTTTCTTTTAAATAAGTTTGTTGCTAATCTGTTTTAAGCGATACAGTAGAAAATATTACCAATCAACTTTTACAGTGAAAATGAAATTCTTCTATTTAAATAAACTAAATCATCTTATTTTAGAATTTTTCAAATAAAAAATATTTTTTTAACTGTCGGGAAGAAAAAATCTTTATAACGATGAAGTTTGAAGGATTAGGGATAAAGTTTTTGTCTTTTCCAATCGCTGTGTTCAACACAATCGCGTGTAAAAAGCAGACGATCATGTAAACGAAATGGGCGATCGCACCAGAACTCTATAGAAAGGGGTTTAACACGAAACCCAGACCAATAAGGTGGTCGTGGAATATTGCCTAGAGCATAACGTGCAGTATATTGAGCAATTGCTTTTTCGAGCACAAAACGATTGTCTAAAGGTTGAGATTGTTTAGATGCCCATGCACCAATTCGACTACCACGTGGTCGCGATTGGAAATAGGCATCGGCTTCCTGTTGACTTACTTTTTCAACAATTCCTCTAATTCTGACCTGACGACGGAGCGATTTCCAATGAAAACCTAAAGATGCTTTCATTGATTTTAAAATTTCTTGTCCTTTACAGCTTTCATAATTGGTATAGAAGACGAAGCCTTGGGGACTGTAGTCTTTGAGGAGAACCATACGAACATTAGGGAGTCCTGTTTCGTCAACTGTTGCTAATGCCATAGCATTTGGATCATTTATTTCACTTATCGTTGCTTCTTCAAGCCACTTTGCGAAAAGTTCAAAAGGTTTTTGCATTTTCATAAAATGATCATCTGTTGGTATTTTGTTGCTCATAGTTTCTCCAAATATCAGTGAGCATGGGTAAGGCATTTTCTCATTTACTTTATCATCAAAAATTTACAGTACTATTTTTTCTTATTTTCAAAAAGCCAATGCTATTGTGTATTTCTATGGTAGTTTAATTATTTTTACTTTAGCATAGACTACAATGAGCTATATTAAATAAATGCCTCATTTTATCTGGTATTTTAGTTTATTGATAGACATATAAAGAGGAAAGAAGAAATTATTCTCTAGAATAGACTGATGAAGATATAAGGGATATTGAACAACGGATCAGTTGATATTTTGAAACCGAAAAAATTGAAAAGAGGGCAATATGCGTGATCCCTACACGATTCTGGGTGTGGCACGTACCGCAAAATCACAAGAGATTAAATCGGCATTTAGAAGATTAGCAAAGAAGTATCATCCAGACCATAATAAAGATGATACAAAGGCTAAAGAAAAATTTGCTGAAATTAATCAAGCTTATGAAATTATAGGTGATAAGGATAAAAAGGCACAATTTGACCGCGGTGAAATTGATATGGAAGGAAAACCGCTTTATCAAGCCTATGGTACTGGTGAAAATTTTAGCAATAAACAAAATCCCTTTTCAGGAAGAGCAAAGGGATTTGATTTTTCCTCTTCAGGTGGTGCAGGTTTTGATGCGAGTGATATTTTTCGGGATCTGTTTGGAGGAGGTGGTAGCTTTTCGAATTCCACACACTATAACCGTCCCCAACAAGGAGCACATGTTCGTGCTAATCTTGCTATAACATTAGAGCAGATGGTTGGCGCAGAAAAGGTGGAAGCTGTTTTTCCAAATGGAAAAAAGTTAAAAATTAAACTTCCAGATTATATTGAAGACGGACAGACTATTCGATTAAAAGGTCAGGGAGAAGAGGTACCTCTTGGGCAAGCAGGAGATGCGTTGATAACCATTCAGATTCAAAAACATCCTCGTTTTCGGGTTGAAGGAAGAGCACTCCATCTTGATTTACCAGTTTCTCTTAAACATGCTGTTTTGGGAGCAAAAGAAGAAGTTGAGACATTGGAGGGACGTGTGGTTTTAACGATTCCTGCTTGGTCAAGTTCTGATCGCGTTTTACGGTTGAAAGGGAAAGGGCTTCGTTTAAAAAATGGTACAAGAGATGATCTTTATGTGCATGTTCGCATTATGTTGCCAGAAGGTAAAAATGCCGCGCTAGAACAGTTTTTGCAAATGCAACAAGATTAATTTTAAAATTTTTTATATATAAAAGCGTAGTTTTTGTTTGATTTTAAACCAATTACTTGAAGAAAAAGTTGACCTGTGTCATAGGCAGATGAATAATATTAATTTTAAGTAACAATGGGGCAGTGCTGATGGCTAAGGGTAATGGTTTATTGTACGGTAAGCGTGGTTTAATTTTGGGGTTGGCCAATAATCGCTCCATCGCTTGGGGAATCGCTAAAGCGGCAAGTAGCGCAGGGGCAGAGCTTGCTTTTACCTATCAGGGTGAAGCAATGAAAAAGCGTGTTGAGCCTTTGGCTGAAGAATTAAAGGGATTTGTTTGTGGACATTGTGATGTTTCTGACAGTGTCTCTATTGATACGGTCTTTAGAGAAATAGAGAAGAAATGGGGAAAGCTCGATTTTTTAGTTCATGCTATTGGTTTTTCTGATAAAGATGAGTTAAGTGGTCGTTATATTGATATCAGCGAATCAAATTTTATGATGACCATGAATATTTCGGTTTATTCCCTAACAGCTCTAACGAAGCGTGCAGAGAAATTGATGTCAGATGGTGGTTCAATCTTGACACTGACCTATTATGGTGCAGAAAAGGTTGTTCCCAATTATAATGTAATGGGGGTTGCCAAAGCAGCTCTTGAAGCGAGCGTGAAATATTTAGCGGTAGATTTAGGTCCTCAAAATATTCGTGTTAATGCTATATCTGCTGGACCAATTAAAACGTTAGCGGCTTCAGGTATTGGTGATTTTCGTTATATTTTAAAATGGAATGAATATAATGCTCCATTACGTCGTACGGTAACAATTGAAGAGGTTGGTGATTCTGCGCTTTATTTTCTTTCAGATTTGTCTCGTTCTGTTACCGGTGAAGTCCATCATGTCGATTCGGGTTATAATATCATAGGTATGAAAGCAGTTGATGCACCAGACATTTCTGTCGTTAAAGAATAAAGTTTGGTTTATAGGATTTTATTGGACAGCAGTAATTTGACCAAATTTAAAGTGGCTGAGAGTATTTGGGAGCAAAGAGCTACCTTGTGTATGGCACACAACATACGTTGTCGTTGTAATATTTGACAGAGAAACGGATCTTTTTTCATGTCGCATAATACATTTGGTCATTTGTTTCGTGTAACAACATGGGGTGAAAGTCACGGTGCTGCTCTTGGTTGTGTCATTGATGGTTGTCCACCTGGAATTATTTTTACTCTTGCAGAAGTTCAAGCTTATCTTGATAAACGCAAACCAGGACAATCAAAGTATACAACACAGCGCCGAGAACCAGATGAAGTAGAGATCCTTTCAGGAGTTGTTGTTCAAGACGATGGGACGACATTGGTGACAACAGGTACACCAATTTCTCTGTTGATTCGAAACACAGATCAGCGTTCGAAGGATTATAGCTCGATTGCCCATCAGTATCGTCCAGGACATGCGGATTATACTTATGATATTAAATATGGCATTCGTGATTTTCGAGGTGGGGGACGTGCTTCAGCACGGGAGACGGCCGCACGTGTTGCAGCTGGTGCATTTGCTCGTAAAATCGTTCCTGGTTTGATTGTACGAGGAGCAGTGATAGCAATTGGTCCTCATAATATTAATCGTGATCGTTGGGATTGGTCAGAGGTTGATAATAATCCTTTTTTTACAGCTGATGCAGAGATGGTTCCCATTTTTAGTGATTATATCAGTAAACTCCGTAAAGAGGGAACATCTGTTGGTGCGGTTGTTGAGATCGTTGCAGAAAATGTTCCGGCAGGTTTAGGAGCCCCTATTTACGCAAAGCTTGATCAAGATATTACATCATTACTTATGTCGATTAATGCGGTAAAAGGAGTGGAAATTGGTGATGGTTTTGCGGCAGCCCGCTTGAGGGGAGAAGAAAATGCCGATGAAATGCGAATGGGAAATGATGGAAAACCGCTTTTTTTATCCAATCATGCTGGTGGTATTTTAGGGGGAATATCGAGTGGACAGCCAATTGTTGCACGTTTTGCTGTAAAGCCTACTTCATCAATTTTAACGCCTCGTCGCTCCATTGATGTTGATGGTCATGATATAGATGTTATAACGAAGGGACGTCATGATCCATGTGTTGGGATTCGTGCCGTTCCTGTTGGTGAAGCGATGGTTGCTTGTGCTATTGCTGACCATTATCTAAGACATCGCGGTCAAATTGGGTGATTGAGAAGGTGAACAATGGCGTATGATGAAAAAAAAATTGTTTCTGCACTTAAAGCTTTTGAACGCGGTGAAATTGTTGTGGTGACAGATGATGATGACCGTGAAAATGAGGGTGATTTAACTCTTGCTGCAGTGCATTGTACAGAAGAAAAGATGGCGTTTATTCTTCGTCACACAACAGGTATTGTGTGTACACCTATGCCAAAAAAAGAAGCACAACGGTTTAATCTTGCTCCTATGGTACCAGATAATAAATCTGCACATGGGACGCAATTTACTGTTACTGTGGATTTTAAACATGGGATAACGACGGGTATTTCCGCACATGACCGCACATTGGCAGTTCGTAATCTTTCTAATCCAAATGCTGGTGCTCACGATTTTGTCCGTCCAGGACATATTTTTCCTTTGATTGCGCATGAAGGGGGGGTGCTCATGCGTTCAGGTCACACGGAGGCCGCTGTTGATTTATGTAAATTAGCTGGTTTGCCACCAGTTGGTGTTATTGGTGAGTTGGTCAATGATGATGGCAGCGTTAAACATGGCGATCAGATCATGCAATTTGCGCAAGAACACCGGTTGCATATGATAACGGTTGCAGATTTAATTGCTTACCGCCAACGTAAGGAAATATTGATCAAGCATGTTGGAGAAATGCCTATTGAAACATCTGTAGGTCCCGCTATTGTTCATAGTTATCAACTCCCTTGGGAAGCCGTTCAGCATATTGCAATTGTTTTTGGTGATGTCCGTGAGGGTGGTGATATTCCTGTGTATTTACATCATGAAAACATTATAAATGACGTTTTTTGTCAAGCTTCAGATATTATGGTGATGATGCGGCGTATGATGGAAAAAGAAAAACGTGGCGTATTTATTTATTTGCGTAAAGGCTCTGTTATGCAATCAACTATTGATATTCAAAATATGGCAAGAGACAGTTCAGAAAACCATGTGCAGGCGATTGAACGCGAAGAAGAATGGCGCAAAATTGGTTTAGGATCACAAATTTTAAAATATCTAGGAATAGGCTCTGTTATTGTTTATGCAGCTAAAGAACATCATTATGTAGGTTTAGAAGGTTTTGGAATTCGTATATCCAGAACAGATATTTTTTGAGGTTCATATGAAAAAAGAGATACAAGAGGGGGATATTACGACTTTAAGCTTTGAGCAAGCGCTTCAGCAACTTGAAGTTATTGTCGAAAATTTGGAACGTGGCGATGTGCCTTTGGAACAATCCATTGATATTTATGAACGCGGTGAAGCGCTTAAAAAGCATTGTGAAAAACTCTTAAGAGTTGCTGAAGCTAAAATTGAAAAAATACAACTTTCAGAAGAAGGTTCTCCAGAAGGAGTAGAACCACTTGATGCTAAATAATATTAAATATTTTGGATATTTATTGTGAAACGAGGAGATATAATAACCTTTTTTATAGAAAATTAAATCGATTGATTTCTTTTTTATAAAATAAGTTAAAAATGAGGAAGTTATAGCTCATCTCAAATAGAAAAGAACATTTTTGAGTAAAAAAGATGCAAAACTATAAATAAGAGTAGAGAAGATACATTTTTATCGTTGCGTTTTCTTGAGTTAAGATAATAGGAAGGTTTTTTTGTCTCAGGTTTTAACACCATTGCTTGACCGTATTTGTTTTCCGCAAGATTTGCGGGCATTGCCTGAGTCTGATTTGGTACAGTTGGCTGATGAGTTGCGGACCGCAACAATTGATGCGGTTTCTGTAACAGGTGGTCATCTTGGGGCAGGACTTGGTGTTGTTGAGCTCACTGTTGCATTACATTATATTTTTAATACACCAGAGGATAGGATTATTTGGGATGTTGGTCATCAAACCTATCCACACAAGATTTTAACGGGGCGTAGAGAAAAAATTCGCACATTACGTCAAGAGGGCGGATTATCAGGTTTTACAAAACGTTCAGAAAGTGTGTATGATTCATTTGGAGCGGGTCATTCGTCTACTTCTATTTCAGCGGGGCTTGGCATGGCGGTGGCAAGTGCTTTGAAAGCAGAGACAAGACGCAATATCATAGCTGTCATCGGTGATGGTGCAATGTCTGCGGGCATGGCTTATGAAGCAATGAATAATGCTGGCGCTTTGGATGCACGCTTGATTGTTGTTCTTAATGATAACGATATGTCTATCGCACCACCTACAGGTGCTATGAGTGCACATCTTGCACGATTAGTATCTCGTCCTTCTTATCGTCATTTGCGTGAACGCGTAAAGATGTTGAGCGAAAAATTGCCAAAGTTTTTTTTGGATAAGGCGCGTCGTTCAGAGGAATTTGCGCGTGGACTTTTGGTTGGGGGAACTTTATTTGATGAGCTTGGCTTTTATTACCTTGGACCCATAGATGGGCACAATTTGGGGCATTTATTGCCTGTTTTAAAAAATGTTCGTGAATATCCTAGTGGTCCTGTTTTGGTGCATGTTGTCACACATAAGGGAAAGGGATATCCACCTGCAGAAGCATCACCTGATAAATATCATGGTGTTAATCGTTTTGATGTCACGACAGGAAAACAGGTTAAGGCATCAAGTAATATTCTACCCTATACCAAGGTATTTTCTAAAGCTTTAATAGAAGAAGCTCGCCATGATGATAAGATTGTTGGCATAACAGCAGCGATGCCAACAGGGACAGGTCTTGATTCTTTTGCGAAAAAATTTCCTGAAAAAATGTTTGATGTTGGTATCGCTGAGCAACATGCCGTAACTTTTGCGGCAGGACTTGCTTGTGAAGGGTACAAGCCTTTTGTTGCAATTTATTCTACTTTTTTACAGCGTGCTTATGATCAAATTATTCATGATGTATCAATTCAAAAATTACCGGTACGTTTTGCTATTGACCGCGCAGGTTTTGTGGGGGCAGATGGTGCAACACATGCTGGAAGTTTTGATATTGTTTTTTTGTCCACTCTTCCTGGGTTTGTTGTTATGGCACCTTCTGATGAGCTTGAACTGA
Organism: Bartonella sp. LB28NMGDW; assembly: GCF_042194435.1. Lineage (NCBI taxonomy): Bacteria > Pseudomonadati > Pseudomonadota > Alphaproteobacteria > Hyphomicrobiales > Bartonellaceae > Bartonella > Bartonella sp. LB28NMGDW. The sequence continues at coordinate 260,670 of NZ_JBHIMX010000001.1, read as the reverse complement.
TGCATATGGTGCGTACAGCTGCAGCTTATGATCAGGGACCAATTTCTTTTCGTTATCCACGTGGTGAGGGTATTGGTATAGATTTACCGCAACGTGGTGAGTTATTAGAAATTGGAAAGGGGCGTGTTCTGCGTGAAGGAAATAGGATCGCTTTGGTTTGTTTTGGAACGCGGATGTCAGAAGTGTTGCAAGCTGCTGATGCGTTAGAGGCTGAAGGATTATCTACAACGGTTGCAGATGCACGGTTTGCGAAACCTTTAGATAAGGATTTGATGTGTCGTTTGGCACGTGAGCATGAAGTATTGGTGACAATTGAAGAAGGGGCAATCGGTGGTTTTGGAGCGCACATATTACAATTTTTAGCGCAAGAAGGGCTCTTAGAGCATGGTTTGAAAGTTCGTACACTAAAACTTCCTGATGAGTATTTGAATCATGGTGCACCAGAAAAAGTTCTCTCAACTATCGGGCTTGATGCTATGGGTATTGTCAACACGGTTTTTGCTGCTTTAGGCCGCGAGATTCGAACAGGATAAAAAATTCGAGTATGATATGGCTGCCAGAAAAAGGCTCGATATTCTCTTAGTTGAAAAAAACTTTTTTACGACACGTTCACGCGCACGTGATGCTGTCATGCGTCAAACTGTTAAAGTTAACGGCGAAATCGTTTTTAAAGCTGGGCAAATTGTTTTTGGTGATGCAGAGATTGCTGTTTGTGATCCAGCGCAGAATTATGTTTCTCGGGCAGCGTTAAAATTGATTGCTGCACTTGATGCATTTCCGATTATAACAGATAAAGTGACGGCCATTGATGTTGGTGCATCAACAGGTGGTTTTACACAAGTTCTCTTAGAACGTGGATCGGCTCATGTAATTGCCGTTGATGTTGGGCATCATCAATTTGATAAACGTTTATTGGGCAACAGTGCTATAACGTTATTAGAAGGCTTGAATGTTAGAGATTTTCAACATAACCATTTAGGTGGGCGAGAAATTGATCTTATCGTTTCAGATGTTAGCTTTATTTCTCTCAAACTTGCATTGCCTCCCGTTTTGTCTTTAGCCAAGAAGGGCGCTCAAGCTGTTTTACTGGTAAAGCCTCAGTTTGAGGTTGGTCGTAAACACTTTAGTAAGAGGGGAATATTAAATCCATCAATAGCTAAAGAAACTGCTGAGGCGCTTTTTGTTTGGTTAAATACACAAACAGGGTGGAGCGCAAGAGGTTTAATTCCTTCCCCTATTACAGGTGGTGATGGCAACGTGGAATATTTACTATTCGGAGAAAAACAAGAGTGAGTGACAATGTCATAATCGACCATATCGGAGCAAATGGGTATGGTACTTCTAGGACGTCTCGCGGCTTCGTTTATGTTCCTTTTACTTTACCAGGAGAGTGTGCTGAAATTACTGTTCATGGAAAATATGCAACATGTATAGCATTAAAAGAAAAATCATTAGAACGCATTGATACTCTTTGTCAGCATTTTGGAGAATGTGGAGGGTGTACTCTTCAGCATTGGCATATGGATGCTTATCGCGTATGGAAACAACAATTGGTTGTTGATGCGCTTAAAAAGTATGGACTTAATAATGTTGTTGCGCCTTTAATAGAATGTAAACCTTATAGCCGACGGCGGATTACTCTAACAGCATCTATGACCCCACAGGGGCAAAAAGTTGGTTTTAACCGTTATCTCTCTCATGAGATTGTAGCTCTTGAGGAATGTCCAGTAAGCTGTCCAGAGCTTATTTCTCAGTTGCATAATATCAGAGAGCTCTGTGCTTTTCTAAGCAGCTCTGCCAAACGGTTTCATGTTACAATAACACGTGTTGAAAATGGTTTAGATGTTGCTTTAAGCGGTTGCATTGTACACCATGAATCACTTCGTCAGAAAATGATCAGTGCTGCTCTTTCATATGGGATTATACGTTTATCTGTTGATGGTGAAGTTTTGGTTGAACGAGAAAAACCAGAGATTTACTTTGGAGATGTCCGTGTTGAATTTCCTTCTGGTGGTTTTCTTCAAGCAACCTGCGAAGCTGAAAATATAATGGGCAATATTATTTTGACTCATTTAAAAAAAGCAAAGAATGCTGTTGATTTGTTTTCAGGGATAGGAACATTTACTTTGCGTATGGCAAAAAAGATGAATGTTCATGCAGTAGAAAATAATGAAGATGCATTAAGAAATCTAAATACAGCAGCACGTTTTGCGACTGGTTTAAAAACGGTCACTTGTGAAAAACGTGATCTTTTCCGACATCCCCTTTCTGTAAAGGAACTTGAGTGTTTTGAGAGTGTTGTTTTTGATCCTCCCCGTGCTGGTGCAGAGCAACAAGTACGTGAATTAGCTAAGACGACAGTATCACGTGTTGTGGCAATTTCCTGTAATCCTACTACATTTGCTCGTGATTTATCTCTTCTTGTTGCAGGGGGGTATACAGTAGAAAAAATCATACCGATTGATCAATTTTTATGGTCACCACATGTCGAAATTGTTGCTGTTTTGAGCAAAAAGAAAAAAAAGAAAGGTTGGAAGCTTTAGCTTAAAAATTTTTTAATGCCATGAAGATTTTTTTTAAAGTTTACTTGAGTATTATTATAAAATCTCTCCAAAAATTATCTATAATAATAACCTTTTTCTCGTTGAATTAAGAGCACTGAATGTAGAAAGTGTTTTTTATTTTGAACTTTTTATTATGAAATATAAAAGGCAAATTATCCCACACAAAAGACTAATGTATTAAGAAGAAGATGTGTCTGAACAAGCCGGTGCCAGTGTTATATTTGTCATCTTCCAATGTGGCTATAACTCTTGTTACTTGAGACGGTCCATAAGAGGAATCTTTGGTCCTTTCTTGTACAGGTTTTATTCATATGACTCTCCCCATCTGTAACGTACAAACGAATGATTTTGATTGATTCAATATGGAACAGATTTGAAATGAGAGAATCTTATGGTATTCAAGGTTCTAATTTAATATGAACAACGATAGATTATCTTTATAAATCAATGTATTGTAACCTCCTCACAAAATGGTCGTGATAGATGATAAGGAGGCAATATTGGGAAGGAATGAGAAAGCTTATTCTTTTATAAGCGCAGTTCCACCGATTGTCATATTATTGATTCGAAGATGAGGTTGACCAACACCAACAGGGACATTTTGGCCAGCTTTTCCACACATACCGATACCATTATCAAGTTTACTATCATTACCAATCATTGTAATACGTTTCATAGCATCCGGTCCATTTCCAATAAGAGTTGCGCCTCTGATTGGTGCTACAATTTTACCATTTTCTACTCGGTATGCTTCAGTACATTCAAAGACGAATTTTCCAGAAGTAATATCAACTTGTCCTCCACCAAATGAAACAGCATAGATACCATGTTTGAGTGAAGAAAGGATTTCTTCAGGTGTTTTATCTCCTCCTAGCATGATTGTATTGGTCATTCGTGGCATTGGTGCATAAGCATAAGATTCACGCCGTCCATTTCCAGTTGATTTACCTCCCATAAGCCGTGCATTAAGCCTGTCTTGCATAAAACCAACGAGCTTTCCATCTTCAATGAGAACGTTATATCCTGAAGGGGTCCCCTCATCATCGACAGTGAGAGAGCCACGGCATTGTGGAATTGTTCCATCATCAACAACTGTAACACCTTTTGCCGCAACTTGTTGTCCTAAAAGTCCAGCAAAAGCGGATGTTTTTTTACGGTTAAAGTCACCTTCTAAACCATGACCTACGGCTTCATGGAGCATAACGCCAGGCCATCCATTGGCTAAGACAACATCAAAAGATCCTGCAGGTGCTGCTTCTGCTTCTAAATTTGTTAAAGCCATACGTAAGGCTTCATCCGCAGCTTTTTTCCAATTGTCTTCATGAATAAATTGGTCAAATGCTTGTCGCCCTCCACATCCATAAAAACCATTTTCACGTCGATTGCCTTCAGCTGCGACCACAGATATAGAAAGTCGCACAAGGGGACGAATATCACGAACCAAATAACCATCTGCACGTAAAATTTCAACATGTTGTAGCGAGCCGGAAAGAGAAGCAGTCACTTGATGCAATTTATCATTTTTAGCACGTAAATAGGCATCAATTTTTTGCAAAAGAGCACTTTTTTCCTCAAATGATGGAGCATCAAGGGGATTATGCGGTTGATAAAGTTTTTTGTTTGTTTGTTGAGGTGCTATGCTATAAGTTCCCGCATGATTATTATAGGTAATAGCTTTAGCTGCTTCACTAGCACGTTTGAGTGCAGCAGCTGATAATTCACTAGAATATGCATATCCGGTAGCTTCTCCAGCAACGACACGCAGCCCAAACCCCATATCTTGATGGAAAGAGCCGTTTTTAAGCTGTCCATTATCAAATAAAAGAGCTTCGCTTTCTGTATACTCAAGGTAAAGCTCACCATCATCAGCATGATGAAGCGTTTCTTGTACAAGTGATTGCACTTTAGAGGAAGTAATATCAAAATGATCTATCAGCGATTTCATAAGAATTATCCTATTTTTATGGGAACTTAGAAGATTTTTATTAATCTAATTTAAGAAGCTTTCAAAATATACGATGAGATTTTAATCGTCTAAAGTGTATCGATTTCATTCATGTAGGTAAGGTTGCATAGGCGTCGGCAAGACCATGAAGGTCAACAAAACCTCCAATCCCTTGTTCAGGAGTTGTAAAGATAAAATAGGTTGCCATTTTTCCTTTTAAAAAGAGCTGCAATATGTCTTCTTTAAGAAAGGCTTCAGCAACACAATTATCACCAAGACAACGACGATATTCCATTCTGCCCATATTTTTATCGTCAATTTTAATTCCAACGCCAGGACGTAATTCAACGCGAATCGGAACAAAAACACGCATCAAAGCACCTTGCTTTTGAGGAAGTTTATAAAATGTAACACGCAAAGTAATATCATGACGACCTTGTGTATGAACGTTTTGTACAACTTCACACTGCATGTTAGGTGTACCTGGCGGTAGAGCACAAACTTTTGTCCATGCACCATAGGTTTGTGGAGCAGGGACATTTTGCGCATAAGGTGTTTGTGCAAATGCATGATTGATAAAACTACTATAAAGTGTGTAAAGAACAGCACCAATAAAAAAAGTTTTTTTGAGTAATTTATAAAGTATCACAGAAAATCCTACCCGACTCAACACACATACAACCATACATAGATTTACATAAAAAAATGAATTCCCCACATAAAAACTATAACACAAAATCAGTATTTACCCAAATATATTAATCCATAGGATATATTTTTATGATACATTTGTAATGTAGGAGAGAATGTTGATTGAAAAAATGTATTTTTGTTGCCAATATTCCATCTATTTTTAGGGGATACGTGCGAACGAGGTATTTCATATTTTCTCAAAAATACGATTGGTCTTAATTGATCATTTCCATACGCTAGATAATATTGGTTTGTGAATGACAGAAATGGAAAAGGGCTTTGAGCGGAATGTCAGTTTCAGGAGAGTTATCGGTCGTGAATAGTAAATCAACGCCACCAAAATCCGGTATTAGTGATTATATCACACTATTAAAGCCACGTGTTATGTCTCTTGTGGTCTTTACGGCTCTAGTTGGTTTGCTTGTATCGCCAGTTTCTATTAATCCGTTGTATGGTTTTTTAGCGATTTTATGTATTGCCATCGGTGGTGGCGGTGCGGGAGCACTGAATATGTGGTATGATGCTGACATTGATGCCGTGATGGAACGGACCAAAAAGCGTCCTATTCCTATGGGTAAAATCAGTTCCCAAAAAGCATTTATTTTGGGCATGGTTCTTTCTATGCTTTCGGTATTGGTTATGGGGAGCTTCATTAATTGGTTTGCAGCATTTTTTCTTGCGTTTACGATTTTCTTTTATGTCGTTATCTATACAATTTGGTTAAAACGTATCACACCACAAAATATTGTTATTGGTGGTGCTTCTGGGGCTTTCCCACCAATGATTGGATGGTCCGTGACAACAGGGACAGTGAGTATTGATAGCTTTTTATTATTTTTAATCATTTTTATGTGGACCCCCCCTCATTTTTGGGCTCTTTCTTTATTTTCATCCCTTGATTATGAGGCTGCAGGTATTCCTATGATGCCTAATGTTCGAGGTGAACATTCAACAAAAAAGCAGATTTTATTTTATACTATTTTGATGGCATTGTGCGCTGCTGCTCCTTGCTTTACTGGTCTTGGCGGAATTTTTTATGGTATTTTTTCAACAATTTTAAGCATTATCTTTGTTTATTTTGCCTATCGTTTGTGGAAAGCTGATACACATAATGAAACTATTTTGATGGCAAAAAAACTGTTTTTCTTTTCGTTACTTTATTTGGCAGCTATCTTTGGAGTTCTTTTGATTGAATCTCTTGTTTGGTATTTTATCGCTCTTTAGGCAAATAAAATGAAAAAGCAAATTTAAAAAGAGCTTTGCTGCAAGAAAATCTCGTAAGAAAACACGATAGAGTGTGTTCTTATGCAAAAGATGCTATTGCCAGTTTTTTTACATTGCTTATTCGTGTATAATGATAAGTTGTTTGAATATATAGCTAAAACTATAGAGATTAAGGATGATTTATGTCTGGACTTCCCCCTTTAACGATACGTCTTTGTGGTCCACGTGGATTTTGTGCAGGGGTTGATCGTGCTATCCAGATTGTTCTCCTTGCATTAAAAAAATATGGTGTTCCAGTATATGTTCGTCATGAAATTGTACACAACCGCTACGTGGTTGAGGGATTACAGCAACGGGGAGCTATTTTTGTTGAAGAACTTGATGAGATTCCAGAAGAACATCGCAATCAACCGGTTGTTTTTTCTGCTCATGGTGTACCAAAATCTGTTTCAGAAGAAGCACGATGCTATAATTTGTTTTATCTCGATGCAACATGTCCGTTGGTCTCGAAAGTTCATAAACAAGCGATACGACATCAACGTCATGGTCGTCATGTTATATTGATTGGTCATGCTGGTCATCCTGAGGTGATAGGGACAATGGGACAGCTTGAAGAAGGGGCTGTGACGCTTATTGAAACGATAGAAGATGCTTTGCATTATCTCCCCAATGATCCAGATAAATTAGGATTTGTTACACAAACAACGCTTTCTGTTGAAGATACGGCAGGAATTCTCGATATATTACAACAACGTTTCCCTACATTAGCAGCCCCAGCGGCTGAGTCAATTTGCTATGCTACAACGAATCGACAAGATGCGGTTAAGGCAGCAGCAAAGGGGAGTGATTTGTTTTTGATTGTTGGAGCGCCAAATTCTTCTAATTCACGACGTTTAGTAGAGGTTGCCGAAAAGTCTGGTGCGCGGCAAGCTATTTTAGTTCAGCGCGCTGATGAAATTAATTTTGAAAACCTAAAAGCTCTTTCTATTGTCAGTCTTTCAGCAGGGGCTTCGGCTCCTGAAATTATTATTGATGAAATTATTTCAGCGTTTCGTGAGCGTTATAATGTCACAATAGAATTAGCTGAAACAGCAGTAGAAACGGAAAAATTTTTAGTGAGTCGCGAATTACGTGACGTCATTTTAACGTCGCAAGATATGGCTTTCGTCAATGGTCAAGCAAATAATGCAAAAAATGAAAATCAGAATACAGACATGTCTACAACGAAAGCAGAATAATGGCCGTTTATACAGATATTCATTCAAATGATTTAAAAGTGTTTTTAACACGTTATGCAATAGGGTCACTTTTGTCTTATCAAGGTATAGAGGAGGGGATTGAAAATTCTAATTTTATGTTAGAGACAACACAAGGGCGATTTATTTTAACACTTTATGAAAAACGTATTTCAAAAGATGATTTACCTTTTTTTTGTCGCTTGATGCAGCATTTAGGACAGCGTGGAATGCCTTGCCCTCAACCTGTTATTCAAAATGATGGAATGATGATCTGTGAATTAGCAGGACGCCCTGCTGCTATTATTACTTTTCTGGAAGGAGAGTGGGTCCGCCAGCCCACTATAGATCATTGTGGCGAAGTGGGGATGGGGCTCGCACAATTACATTTAGCAGGACAGGATTTTACACTTAGTCGTAAAAATACTCTTTCTGTTATGGATTGGCAGGTATTGTGGCAACGTTGTCAAACAAAAGAAGATGCATTATTAAAAGAATTTGGGCAAAAAATTGAGTTAGAATTAGCTTTTTTACAGGAAAATTGGCCGCTCAATTTACCAATAGGCATTATTCATGCAGATTTATTTAATGATAACGTCTTTTTTGTGAATCATCGTCTTTCTGGGATAATAGATTTCTATTTTGCTTGTAATGACTTTTTTGCTTATGATTTAGCGATCTGTTTAAATGCTTGGTGCTTTGAGCTTGATCATTCTTATAATCTGGCCAAAGCACGTAAGTTATTGGAAAATTATCAAAAAATAAGACCATTGATCCCTTTAGAATTGGACAAGATTGTTTTGTTAGCTCGTGGTGCGTCTTTACGTTTCTTACTCACACGTCTTTATGATTGGTTTAATACACCGCCTAATAGCTTTGTTATTAAGAAAGATCCATGGGAGTATTGGCACAAGCTTTGTTTTTTCAGTAATGTAAATTCGCTAAGTGAATTAGGTTTTTAAATTTTATGGCAACTCAACAAAAAGTCGTTGAAATTTATACAGATGGTGCTTGCTCAGGGAATCCTGGAATTGGAGGATGGGGAGCAATTTTACGCTGGAATGGTCATGAACGTGAGCTTTATGGCGGTAAGGTCCATACGACAAACAATCAAATGGAACTCATGGCGGCAATTTGTGCATTAAAGGCACTTAAAGAGCCCTGTTTGGTCGACCTTTATACAGACTCAGTTTATGTGCGTAACGGTATATCTAAGTGGATTGAAGATTGGAAAAAGAATAATTGGCGCACTGCATCAAAAAATCCTGTTAAAAATATGGAGCTATGGCAAGCTCTTGAGGATGCTTGTTCTTGTCATACAGTCAGATGGCACTGGGTAAAAGGACATGCGGGACATCCAGAAAATGAACGCGCAGATGCCCTTGCTCGCAAAGCAATTTCTCAATATCGCGAAAATGGATGTTTTCCAGCATAATTACTGTTTGAGAGTTTTTTCTTTTATCGCGGAGTCGCAAGAGGGGTTGGCTGCGTATGGAATATGAATGTTCCACTTAAGGCGTAATCTTTAAAAGAAACTGTATAAAAAATTTTTTGGTTTATTTCTTCTGGTGCGAAATAGAGTGGAGCACTGAAGAGTGTATATTCTGCGTTATCACTGACTTTTTTTGCTGCTCCAATTTGCATTTCTCCTCCATCTAAAAAGAGAGAGGAAGGAGTGGTCTTGTTGTTATTTTGTATTTTTATAAGAAGGGTACTGTTATTTTTTTCGGCACTTATTTTTAGTGCATTCTGCATCATGCGGGGCAAAGAATCTTGGGCATTTTTTAAGAAGGAAGCAGGAAGATGTTTATTTTTAAGAGCAGATGGCGAAAAATCAAAGTTAACAGTAAATGGAAGACAGATTTTATTACATAATCCAAGAGTGAAAGCACCACTTAAATTTTTGCTTGAACCAGAAAGATTGAAGGGCAATATTACTTTATCTTTATAGCCTAATGACCAATCATTTTCTGTTTCAAAAAGCTGTGGGGTAGGATAAAAGATTTCATAAGAAACCTGTTGGTTGAAATTAAAAAACGGTGCCATGCCAGAATTACCTGGATTACGCCAGTAAGTTTTCCATCCTGGTTTAAGCACAATCTCAATAATGCCTTCTCTTATTCCAGAAAGAGAAGGTTCGGTGATTGCTAATCGGATACGACCACCATCTGATTCATACCAAGATGTTGCGAAAAGCTGGAGTTTTTGTTCTTTTTGAGCATTTACAGGAATGTTAAGTAATTCTAAAACTATGAATGTTAAGCTTAAAGTAACTAAAAGATTTTTATAAAAGAAAGTTGCGATATTTTGTAAATTTGTAAATACATGACTTTTTTTCATTGGATTTTTATTTTCCTAGTGTACTAAATGAACAAACTTTTACCATGTAAATTATGGAGAATAACAAATTAATGAAGCGGTGTAATGGCTTTTTAGGTGGACAATTACTCATAGCAATGCCTGGGATGAATGACAAACGCTTTATTCGTTCTGTTATTTACATTTGCGCGCATTCTGATGCTGGTGCGATGGGCATTATTCTCAATCAATTGCATCATATTGATTTTCCAGATCTTTTGCTTCACTTGGGAGTCATAGACAGGGGCCAAAAAAAAAGTCTTTCTGAACCAATAAAACAGTTTCCAGTTCGCTATGGTGGTCCTGTTGATCCTTCGCGTGGTTTTGTCCTTCATTCAGATGATTATGCTTGTGAAGAAACTGTTTTTATTGCAGATAAGGTCTGTTTTACTGCGACTATTGATATATTAAAAGCGATCAGTTGCGAACAAGGTCCGCAACATGCACTGGTAGCGTTAGGTTATGCTGGATGGAAAGCGGGGCAACTTGAGGCAGAAATTTCTACAAATGGTTGGCTAATCAGTTCTACATCACCTAGTTTTCTTTTTGAAAGTGATTTAAGCTGCAAGTATGATAAAAGTTTAACACGCATGGGTATCGATCCAACTTATCTTGCTTCTGAAATGGGACACGCTTAGAGTTTTTTCTAAGCTTTTTAACTTTACACGTTATTTTATCCCTTATGTTTTTATTTTATAAGGGAAATGGCTTTGAACGAGCGTAATTAATTCTTCTATGGCAATCGGTTTCGTTACAAGTGTGCTTTGAACATATTTACAGCCTTCTTGACGGAGGAAGATTGCTTCTTTTTCATTTTCAACACCTTCTGCGATAATTTGCAAATTAAGATCTGTTGCCATATTAATGATAGACTTAAGAACAATTTTCTTCTTAAGGGAGTCGATTGAAATAAGTGAACGATCAAGTTTAACCATATCAAATGGATAACGTACGAGATAGGTCAGAGACGAATAACCTGTTCCAAAATTATCGAGTGCGAGATTCATTCCAAGTGTTTTAATTTGTTCGAGAAAGTGCGCTGATTGTTCAGGATTATTTCTTAAGACAAATTCAGATATTTCAATCATCAAACGCCCTTTGTGGAGCGGATGACGAAGCAGAGCGGCGCGCAATTGACTAATAAAACGAGGATGAATCATTTCTGCGCTTGGTAAATTAATTGAAATAAAGAAAGATTGTTGGGAAAACTTTTCTTGTACATTTATAAGATCGATAATGGCACTATCGATGATAAATTGTGACAAATTCATAACAATTTGTTCGTTTTCTACGATTTTTATAAAATCAGAGACATTTAAATTTCCATAAGTGGGATGATGCCATTCTACAATTGTTTCAAAACCAATAATATGTCCGTCTGATAAATTAAGAATAGGATGGTAGAGGATTTTTATCTCATTACGTTTTATGGCATAATGAACATCTTTTTCCAGAGTATTATGTTCGAGACCCAAAGTGCGAAAATTAGGACGAAAAGGTTCTATATGGTTTCCACCCATTTGTTTTGCGCGAATCATCGCTAATTCACTGTCATTAAAAATATCTTTAGCTGTCGATCGGCTTTCACTCCATGTAACCAATCCGATAGACGTTGAAAGAATTATTTTGTTTTCTGAAAGTGAAATAGGTGCTGAAATTGTTTTGTGCAAATGATCTGCAAATGCTGCAATTTTTTGTGGTTCAGTTTCACTGAGTAAAATAATTGCAAAGCGGTCTGCTGAAAGTCGCGACAAGGTGTCTTGAAAGTTAATGAGACGGTTTAAACGACGTGCGATTATAAGCAGTACAGTATCCCCAACTGCTATGCCTAATTTGCGATTAATTTTGCGAAAATTGTCCAAATCAATCATAAAGACAGTCGGTCTAATTTTGATATTTGCTTTCGCCAAAGAGGTATAATTTTGTAGTCTATCGAAGAAAATTTGTTGGTTAGGAAGGCCGGTTAAGCTGTCGTGGATTGCATCATGCAATAAGCGTTCTTCGGATTTTTTATGGTTAGTAATATTGACAATGGTTCCAATGACACGTGTGATTTTCCCATCTTTTTGCATAGCCGGGCGTGCACGAAGAGAAAACCAATGATAATAACCACCACCGGAAGAAAGCCGAAAAATTTGATCAATGCGCCCTTTTTTATTTTTAAGAATGATATCTAATACGCCTTGAAAGCGTTCACGATCATCATGGTGCAAGGCTGAAATCCAGTTGCGCATAGGTCCATTGAGGTTATGAATTTCAGTACCAAAAAGGGTAGCCATGTTTGGATGTACAACAATACGGTCACGCTCAATATTCCAATCCCAAATAATATTTCCAGCTCCCTTTGCTGCGAGTACTTGTTGTTCAAGATCGGAAAATATTCCTTCATGGAAAGCGTCATTAGAAAAAGTTTGTTGCAGGACAGTAAAGCTGATGAGAAGAACAATGAGCACTAATCCCCCCGCTAATGCCGGCTGGATAATATCATTGTTTAAATATCCAGCTATGCAGGCATAGGCTCCAACACACCAAAAGCTAATGAGCAACCATGTTGGAATAAGCATAATGGCGCGGTCATAGCTTCTGATCGAGAAATAGATGATTAATATTATACCAAGCACAGCGGTAAGGCCAAAAGACAAACGCGCAATTCCAGCTGCTCTGATTGGATCATAAATAGCAAAGGCTCCTAGACTACAAAAGGCAATGGTCCAAGCGATAGCACCGTAACTAAAATGATAATGCCAGCGGTTAAGGCTGAGATAGGTAAAAAGAAAAATGAAGAGTGTAGCAGTAAGTGCTACTTCTGTACCAGCACGCCAGATTGGTTGTGTTGTGAGTGTAACTGCAAAGAATTTATTTAAAAAGTTGAAGTCAATACCAATATAAAAAAGCACTGCCCAAGCAACAGCAGCTGTTGCAGGAAACAGTCCTGTTCCACGGACAACAAAGAGTACAGTTAACAAAAGCGCTAAGAGACCTGATATCCCAAGAAGAATACCATGATAAAGCGTATAAGAATTAATTGCATCTTTATAAGCTTCAGGTTGCCATAAATAGATTTGCGGTAGATTTGCAGAGTTAAGTTCGGCCACAAATGTAACAACAGCACCAGGGTTAAGGGTAATACGAAAGATATCAGAGTTTGCACTAAGTTGACGATCGAGGGAAAAACCTTCGCTTGGCGTTATGGATTGAATCCTTGCTGATCCAAGGTCTGGCCAAAAAAATCCAGAACGCGCCATGCGGTAGTGGGGGGCAACGATGAGACGATCGATTTGTTCATCTGTTGGATTTGCAAGAGAAAAAACTGCCCAATTTCCGGAAAATTTTTCATTTTTTGCCTGCACTTCAATACGCCAAACAATACCATCTGGTCCTGGCGCTGTACTTGTTTGAAAAATAGAGCTGTTTGTATGGTGAATTTCAATTGCTTGTGAGAGATCAAGAGCAGCATCCTGAGAAGAAATTTTAACTGGCTCAATTGCTTGTGCTGATGTAAGATGGACAAGAGAACTAACGACTACAATGAAAATGATGTCAATTATTTTACGCAAACTCTTCACAATGTCCCACTCTCAATATTTTAGGATGTTTAACTTTCATTTCGATTTTTGAGAAAAAACGTCCACCTTTTATAATTTATTTACATAATAAATTGTTATCACTTTTTCTTAAGTTATGTGGTTTTATATACAAATAGACCACATGTCCATTTGCTTCAATGGAACTTGAAGCGAATGAAGTTTTATATTTTAAAAGGGCAAAGTTAAACCATGAATTTCCAGATTTCACGGATATACCTTCACTCATTAGAATCTTTATCACATGAAGTATGAATTGGGTAGTTTTGTACGCTTCTTTGCCCAATATTTCCAAAACTTATTTAATGAGAAGAGCTTTTGTGGTAAATTTTACGATAAAATATGTGTATGTTATTGTGATGCTGTTTTGAAAAGAAGTTTTTTACTTTAGCTTGGATGAAAGAGTTGACGTTAAATCATCAAAATTTATGAGGGGTCCTACAGGTCCGACAGCAGTTAGTGTTGGAGTGGAATTTGTAAAAAGACGATGTGCTAAGTCAGTTAATCTTTTAGGAGTGATGAGATTGAGGCGTTCAATTGTTTCCGATATTGGAATTGGTCGACCATAAAGGAGTATTTGGCGAGCAATGAGATGTGCTTGACTAGAGGGATTTTCCTGTGACATTGTCAGATTCGCACGATATTGCGTTTGTGCTCGTTGCAGTTCATTGGCGTGAATGTTTTTACTGACCTTGGAAAGTTCATCAAGAATCACGGGAATAAGTTCTTTGAGCCCTTCTTGTCCGGTAGCTGCGTGAACACCAAAAAGCCCAGTATCTGAAAATCCCCAATGAAAAGCATAAATAGAATAGCATAATCCACGTTTCTCTCTTACCTCTTGAAAAAGACGTGAAGACATACCACCACCAAGAATGATTGAAAGAATTTGGGCCGCATAAAAATCACGCGCGTGATAAGCACGCCCTTCAAACCCTAGAACAACTTGTGTATCCATTAAATCGCGATATTCACGAAAGTCGCCACCGACATAATTTGCAAGATTAGTAAGAGGTGCGGTTGAATGGGAGCGAAAAGTACCAAGACGACTTTCAACTTCTCGCAAGAAACTTTCGTGTTTTACAGCTCCTGCAGCAACGACAATCATACGATCTGCACTATATTGTTTATTGATGAAATCATGGAGATCAGTAGATGTAAATGATTGAATAGTTTTAGCTGTTCCTAAAATAGAGCGTCCAAGGGATTGATGACGAAAGGCTGTTTCTGTAAAGTGATCAAAAACAATATCATCAGGAGTGTCATGAGCGGCACCAATTTCCTGAAATATTACTTGTTTTTCTCGTTCTAGTTCATTGTCGTCAAATTTTGAATGCATTAAAATATCGGCTAAAATGTCTATAGCAAGTGGGATATCGCTTTTAAGTACACGTGCAAAGTAAGCTGTTGTTTCAATACTGGTTGTGGCATTGATTTCACCGCCAACATCTTCAATATCGGTTGCAATTTGAAAAGCAGTGCGGTTTTCGGTTCCTTTAAAAGCCATATGCTCAAGAAGATGAGCTATACCATGCTGTGTGGAGGTTTCATTGCGTGAGCCCACTTTAACCCATATTCCGAGGGCAACACTATCAATTTGTTGCATTGTATGTGTGGCGATAGTCAAGCCATTACTAAGGCGACATATATCTACATCCATGTATTTACAACTCCATTAAATAAGCTAAATACCTCATTGTAAGGGTATTAGAATATTCTTGATTTAAGTTAATGCAGCTAACTTTAATAAGATGCACGCGATTTTAAAGAAATATAATCTTTTACTATTTTTTCATCATTAGCAAGACTTATAAAGTGTTCTTCGCGTTTCATTACATCATTGAGATGAGATGGCCATGGGGCATGAAGTCCACAAGCACTTTTAATAGTATCAGGAAATTTAGCTGGATGAGCCGTGGCAAGGACGATCATTGGAATATGCGGTTTTTTGTTTTTACGCGCTACTTGAAGAGCGACGGCTGTATGTGGATCAACAAGATAGCCACTTTCCTTATAGACACTATCAATTGTTTGAGCTGTTGCAGCCATGTTGCTTTTCCCAGCAGAAAATAGGGAACGAATATTTTTGAGTTGCTTTTCATCAAGAGTAAAACGTCCTGATTGTTTCAAGTTGTCCATTGCATTGCGAATCCACATTGGATCACGATTGCCACTTTCAAAGAGCAAACGTTCAAAATTAGAAGAGACCTGAATATCCATAGAAGGTGATGTTGTATGAACTATTGGTCGTGTTTCGTAAATACCACTGGTCAATGTACGTGCAAGGATGTCGTTATCATTCGTTGCGATGACCAGTTGAGCAATGGGTAATCCCATACGGGCTGCAACATAACCTGCAAAAATATCACCAAAATTTCCAGTAGGAACAGTAAATGAAACAGCTCTATCAGGAGCTCCTAAGGAAAGCGCAGATGAAAAATAGTAAACAATTTGCGCCATGATACGTGCCCAATTTATAGAATTAACACCTGAAAGCGCTCTTTTTTTACGAAAATTGTGGTCATTAAACATTGCTTTGACAAGAGCTTGACAATTATCAAAATTTCCTTCAATTGCAATGGCATGAACATTTGAACATTGATTGGTTGTCATTTGCCGTTGTTGAACAGGTGATACACGTCCTTTGGGAAATAAAATAAAAATATCTGAGTGTTCTTTTCCAGCAAAAGCTTGTATCGCAGCCCCTCCTGTATCACCTGATGTTGCAGCAATAATCGTTGCAGATCTATTTTTTTTAGTCAAAACATAATCCATCAGCCGAGAAAGAAACTGCATTGCAACATCTTTAAAAGCTAAAGTAGGACCATGAAAGAGTTCAAGGATAAATTCATCTGCTCCAGTTTGTCGTAACGGACAGATTGCTGGATGGTGAAAGGTTGCATAAGATTCAGCGATCATACTTTCAAAAGCTGTATATTCGATTTCGTTATTCACAAAGGGCCACAAAATAGTTTTAGCAATTGTTGTATAGGATTGGCCACGAAGTGCCCGTAACGCATCAAATGAGAGCTGAGGAAATTTATCTGGCAGATAAAGTCCTCCATCACTTGCCAATCCTGTCATGATCGTTTCCGTAAAGCTTAAAGCAGGAGCTTCACCTCTCGTGCTGATATATTCCATAAGTCTTGTCCTTTTTTATTTCTGGAAAATTGGTGAAGTTATTTATTTCACGTTTTTCATAATATTTAAATTATTAAATGGATAGTTTTTTTACTCAATAATGAAAGGCAATAGTCTAAAGCATTTTTATTTTTGAGATATAAACGTCAAAAGTTCACAGAAAATCTGTTAAAGTCGAAATTTTTTTCTCTATTATTCATTCACTTAAATTTTGCAATATATCTTCATTTGTGCACCTTCTTAAATAATAAAATCAAATAGATAGAATGGTATTTATTGAAGAATTTTTTTTGTAAAACTCAATCATTCATATTTATTTTATGCTCTTATACTTTGTAACAATTA
This sequence comes from Bartonella sp. LB28NMGDW, assembly GCF_042194435.1. Classification (NCBI taxonomy): domain Bacteria; kingdom Pseudomonadati; phylum Pseudomonadota; class Alphaproteobacteria; order Hyphomicrobiales; family Bartonellaceae; genus Bartonella; species Bartonella sp. LB28NMGDW. The sequence goes on along the minus strand of NZ_JBHIMX010000001.1, from coordinate 243,584 downwards.
AATCTGCTAAAATGAATGTTGAAATGATATAAATCAAAATTCATACTGAAAGATTTATAAGGTAATTTTATGGCATTTCGTGCGCAAATTTATACTTTGAATAATTTTTGTTTAGCTTAATTTATTATTTTGTATACTAATAGATATTATATTTGTTCTATACAGTATGGTAACCTAAATTTTATCCATAGAAAACATACGACAGCCTGCTACATGATGTGAAGCAGGCTGTAAAGTATTCTCATTTTAAATAGAAAAAAATAACTAAGTATCTTTGAATTATTTGCCTTTAAGTTTTCCTATTGCCCATCCGATTGTCCCGCTAAATATGGACATAAAAAATCCAGTCAAGAATCCAAAACCCAAAGCTCCTACTGTAGAAAAAACTCCTAGCGTAATTGGTTCAAATACTTTCTCAAATTTTCCTTCAATGGCAGTTTCACTTTTTGCTCCATGAGTGAAACTTGGGACATAAAGAGAAGCTATATCGATAGCTTTTTTCTTTCCCTGTTCTATTAGAGAGACAGTTTCCCATTGAATATCATTTTTCAAATGATTGGCATGAACATTTATAACTTGTGAAAGCAAAAAAACAACTGCTATAAAAATATTTAATATGTAAGTTTTCAATACTTTAATCATAATTTATCACCAATACTTTTACTTTTATTTTAATTTGAATTGAATTGAATAGATGCATCGGCAGAATTAGTGCACATTGAGAGAAACAGAAGCATTTAAAGCTTTTTCATTCTTAATGTGATAATTCATTAGTTTTTTGTCATCAACAATGGATAAATACAAAATATATCCATAGTTTATATTTCGTATGAGAAGGTTTTATTCTGATAAAATTTCAATTTTAACGAGATTTAAAATACGATATTATTTTACCTATTATCCATGCTAAAAACATGCCTATCGTACTTGATGCATATCCAAGTGCCATCCCAACACCAAAGGTTCCGAGTGTAAGAGGTTCAACGACCTTTTCAAATTTTCCTTCAAGAGTAGTTTCATTATCCACTCCAAGATTTAGAATGGGGCTATAGAGAGAAACGGTATGGACTACATCCTGTCTTTTCTGCTCTATGGCAGAAACAAAAATATTCTCACGATGAGTATTATTTTGCAAATAGTTTGCATGCACATTTACAATCTGTGAAAGAAAAAAGGCAGACATAATGAAAATACTTAACATATGATTTTTTAACAATTTAATCATAATTTACCTCAAATATTTTATAATATTCAATATATATATATGCGTAAATTTATACTTTGGATATTTGGATATAATCTACAACATTTATCTCTTGTATCAAGAGAAGCTTCATTATGTAATTATTTACAACAAATAATAGATTCATAATGAAGCTATTATTCTAGAGTTCTAGACGAGGCTGGATTATTTGAACATTAACACTATGTCCTTTATCCAACTTATTATCGATCCTATAAAGCTCATTGCATATCCAGCAAACAATAGTCCCACTCCTATAGTCATAGGCTCAACGACCTTTTCAATTTTCCCTTGACCTGTTGTTCCATTTTCTGTTTGATAATTTACAGATGGAACATAGAAAGAAGTCGTAGAAACTACATCAGATTTTGCATACTTTACTTGTTCCATTGGGAAAACAGAAAGTTCCTCTTTTGGAGTATCGTTTTTCAAATAGTTTGCATTAACATTTACAGTTTGTGAAATAAAAAAAGTGCTCGCTATAAAAATGCTTAAGATATAATTTTTAAATATTTTGACCATAACTTTACCTCAAATATTTTTAATTTATAGATGTAAGAAAATATACATAATGTTTATATATCTCACACTATATACAATTTTGATATTTCAATATGTATTTTTAGTCAATAATAAAAATACATATAAAAATATAAATATAATTTTTTATAAACATTATTGTAAAAAAGTAACAGTAATAATTACAAAAATATTTTTTAAAATTTTATGAATTGTTTTGTTATGTGTTATATATAAATAACATGTGGTCATCGTATAATTTTTATAAAATGATATTAATATTATTTTTTAAATACATTTATAGATACTAAAAAATATACAATTATCTCATAGTATAAAGTAGAGCTCGAATTGGATAGAGATAAATGATATTATCTTTGTCTCACCAATGTGAGCAGCATATTACTGTGATGTAAAGCAGTGTATAGAAGAATATCAATTCAGACACATTTATGAGTGCTGAAAGATCGGCATTAGATAATATTTTTAACATTTTCTTCTTTCCAAACTGAAAATCCGCTTTTATTTTTAGAAGGGGTGTCTTTCCTAAAGTTGGATTACTTTTGAAAAGATCTGATTTCATTGCTTATTTAAAAAGTCTATGTAAGTGCTTTCGGAAAAATTTGAGCAACTACTGGTATCTCTTTACGTTGTTTAAGGTTATTATATGTTTCATATTTATGTGCTTTTTTAAGAAATCCGTCTCAAGGTACTCAAGCCTATTTTGCAATAATAGATATGATGATAAAGCCCCATAATATAAAATTCTTAGGGCATCAGAATCTTTGACGTTTACAAAGAAGAAAGATGGCACCGCCATACACTTTGCTCGCTCCTAATGTTGCTACAGATCTTTGCCTCTTGAAATGATTTATTAAGAGGCATTTTTATTTCTTTATTTAATTCAGCATATCCAGATTTTAAATGAGAGAATCTTACAATATTCGGTTTTTTCATTTAATTTGAATAATGATAAATTATGATTATAAATCAATGTTTTTGCCTGTAAATTACTTGCTATGAAATGTTTTTTATAAAATGCACATCTTCATAAGAATGTATTCTTTTTATCTTTTGTAATCTTAGGGAGGTTGTAACAATTGATGCTGTTAAAATACTATTTAAGCAGCAAAGTGAATAAGCCTTCAACAAGTTTACGAGATTTGGATTGAGTAAATATAAGTTCTTCTAACTCAACAAGGACGCTTTTGTTATTTTCAATAAACTCTTGTGTTCCATAGATTCTGGGAATTTTAATATTTTTTTCCATAATCAATACGCACATACCCTACAATTTTACTATAGTGTGTGATTTTTTTGATCAGATGAAAAAGGCTAGCAATTTTCATATCTTATCGAGCAAGGCATCGTAATATTCCTTTTTTGACAAATATAATAATTTATCCGGATGGGCTGCTGAGGTTGGGAGTGGATATCGGAGTTGAGATAGATAAGCAGGGTTTGATTGTTATGAGCTTGCACCCCTGTTTTTTGCTTTTTTAAAGCACGTGCAATGGTTAACTGACTTATGATTACTCAACGAGGTGCTATATTTTTTTCCTTCACATTGAGATACAATTCACCCGTGTTGTGAATTACGCATTTATTGAAGTTATTATAAAAGAAGTAGCGAGAAGAGAAGGGCATTTGAGTAAAAATGCTTCTTACAAGAGTTTACAAACTGATATATTCAAGAGATTTTTTATAATAGATCTCGCCATACTGCCATTGCTTCTAAGACTTCTCCTAAATGAGCATGTTTTGCGATAACTGTTTCTGCGCCAGCTTCTGCAAGTGCATTAGAGTGACCAAGATAGCTATGGGATCCTCCCGTAAAGCCGATGACACGCATGCCTGCTGCTATGGCTGCGTGTACACCATGAAGTGAATCTTCTATAACGATAGTGTTTTGGGGCTCTGCCTGTAATTGTTGTGCGGCAAAAAGGAAAACATCAGGGGCCGGTTTCGTTCTTTTTGTTCCAACTTCAGGTGCTGAAAATATTTTACCTTCAAAAAGGTCATAGAGATCAACCGTGGTGAGCATTTCTTTTATATCTACGCTTTTTGCATTAGAGCAGATACAGTAGGGATAGCGTGTTTGAATAATTTCTACGGCTTCTCTTACATCATCAATAGCCCGTAATTTAGTTTTTATTTGTGTACGAAAAATATTAGTCATCTGATCTATGAGATGAGCAGAAATTGGTTTTTCTGTTTCCTGTTCAACGTGTTTAAGAATATCGCGAAAGATAAGCCCTGCAAAACGCTCACTCAATTCTTCGGGTGATATTTCATATCCTGTTTGTTTGAGCAATTGTGATCCAATTTTTGCTGCAAGATATTCAGAGTCAACGAGAACTCCGTCACAATCAAAAATAATAAGATCTATCTGAGGCATAAGATATTCCTTTACATGTTATGAGATGGACAACTTTCATGAAAACGATATTGAGAGGATCTTATTTCATAAAAATCTGCTTTGAAAATGATTCTTAATTCTTTTACGAAATAAAAGATATGGGAACAGTACATTGAAAAAAAGAAAAATAAGGTTTCATTCATATGAAAGTTTTTTTACTTAAAAAAACAAAAACAATTATCAATTTTGTATAATTTTAACGATACGTTTACGCTATTTTGTAAATATGGATTGGTAATGCGGGCCTATAAACTATTTTGGTTGATTATAGGGCAAATTCAGTTAATTTTGTTGGGTTTTTCATGACAGTTATTCAGCTTCAAAAAGATTTTCTTCGTACCCCCTCACAGATGCCATGGCGCAATAAAATTTTTAAAGGAGATTGTGTTTCTGTTCTAGAAAAACTTCCAAAACATTCCATTGATATGATTTTTGCGGATCCACCCTATAATTTGCAATTGGACGGAGCTTTATACCGTCCAGATCATTCGCTTGTTGATGCGGTTGATGATGCATGGGATCAGTTTGAGAGTTTTGCTGCTTATGATGCTTTTACCCGTGCATGGTTGCTTGCTTGTCGTCGTGTATTAAAGCCCAACGGAACACTTTGGGTTATCGGATCTTACCATAATATTTTTCGAGTTGGGACGGCATTACAAGATTTAGGTTTTTGGATGCTTAATGATATTATTTGGCGCAAAAATAATCCGATGCCTAATTTTCGAGGACGCCGTTTTCAAAATGCTCATGAGACGCTTATTTGGGCCGTACGAGATCAAAAAGATAAAAAGTACACATTTAATTATGATGCCTTAAAAGCGGCAAATGAAGATCTACAAATGCGTTCAGATTGGCTTTTCCCTCTCTGCACTGGAGCTGAACGTTTAAAGGATGATTCAGGGCGTAAATTACATCCAACACAAAAACCGCAAGCGTTATTAGCGCGTATTATTATGGCTTCTAGTAAACCTGGTGATGTTATTCTTGATCCGTTTTTTGGTTCGGGAACAACAGGTGCTGTTGCCAAGCTTTTAGGGCGTGATTTTGTTGGGATTGAACGCGAGCAAGATTACATTGATGCAGCATGTGAGAGAATTGCATCGGTTAAACCTTTAGCGCAACCAGAACTAGCGATTTTGGATAGAAAAAAAGCAGAACCGCGCGTAGCATTCAACAGTTTGCTTGAAGCAGGTTTACTCTATCCCGGAGAAGTTCTTTATGATCGCAAGAAGCAAGTATCTGCTATTGTAAGAGCTGATGGTACGATTATGCATGGTGGTGAAGCGGGTTCAATTCACGCAATGGGAAGAAAGGCTCAAGATTCGCAGAGTTGTAATGGTTGGACTTTTTGGTATTATGAGGAAAATGGACGCTTGAAGTCCATAGATCATTTAAGAATGATCATACGTTCACAAATGTTAAAAACGGGTGTTTTATGAACTAAGCTGATTGCTTCATTCTATTGATCACCAATGTACCTGATCTTGATTGAGATGGAGGTGGAGCCGTTTTATGCCTTTCTTAGATGTTTTTTATTGACACACTAATCTCGCTTGTAAGCGGCAAGCGAGTATTTTTATGCTTCTTGTAGAAGAAATTAAAATGAGAAACTTTCACTCTATGTTCTAATTTGAGTTCCAAAACAGTAAAATTTCAATATAATTTTATGAAAATGAAAGACTAGAATTAAAAGGCTCATTCAGAAGTTCAAAATTAAGTGCTTTTTTGAGATAATACGTACATCTGTAAAGTGTGTATGATGTAATTTATTTATAAAGATAATTTAGCGTTACTCACATTGAGTTTCCCCGAATATCGTCAAATTTTCTTATTTCAAACATGTTCCATATTGAATCAATGAAATTTACTTGCTTACATGTCATCAGCGGAGTTGGCGTGTGAATAAAAATTGTTAAAGAAAAAATTAAAAGTACCTTTTATGAACCGTTTCAAGTGCCAAGGGTTGTTTTAGGGGACTGGTAAATATTAGGGGACTGGTAAATATAATGATGGTACGGATTTGCTCCTTCATAAGCGAAAAAAGGATAGATCCTGAAATTTAAATCTAAGCTTTTCTATCCCTCCTTAATTCTTATCTGTAGGAAAAATTGGTTATTTCATTTTTTTAAATTTTTCTTTTACAGATTAAGAAATGGTTGCTAGAGATACAAAAGTCTCTGTTAGAAAACATTTTTACGAATAGGGAAGGTTATTTAAATCTGAAAGAATTGGGAAGTGCTACAGAAATGGCTTTTTTCATAACAGTAGGTAGTGCTTCTTCGGCAAGATGTTGAATGTTACACCACCAACCATTTTCACAATTCATTTCATGAACATCTTCAGTATAGTAAACATCGAGTTTTAGAGAAAAGTGAGTAAAAACATGCGTAATTTGTCCTTTGAATTGCCAATTGGCAGTAAAGGGTGCGTTTTGGAGCCCATTTTCGTTGTTTATGCCAATATTGTTAGGAATTTGGGTCATTCCACCAAGGAGCTTTTGCGTCTGTCGTTTTTCCAAATAAATTTGTCTCTTTTTATTAAGAGCCACAAAAGCAATACCTGTTTTTGAAGGGCGTTCTTTTTTAGGGGCTTTGACTGGAAAAGATTCCGGTTGTTGCGTCTTTGCTGCTTTACATAAACATTGAAGAGGGCAGGTATAACAAGATGGTTTGCGTGGAGTACAAATTGTTGCTCCTAAATCCATCATTGCTTGAGCAAAGTCACCAGGACGATTTAAAGCAGTAATTTTTTGTGTTTTTTCTTTAATTTCAACTTTTGCTTTTTGTAATATTGAAGTGATAGCAAAAAGTCGCGCTACCACACGTTCGACATTACCATCAACCACTGCTACAGGGTGATTAAAAGCAATTGAAGCAATGGCTGCGGCAGTATAATCTCCAATACCGGCTAGAGTTCGCAATTCTTTTACAGATTGTGGAAATTGTCCTGCGTAGTTTTCAACAAGTTGTTGCGCACATTTTTTAAGATTACGTGCGCGTGAATAATAACCAAGTCCAGCCCATGCTTTCATGATGTCATCTTGTGAGGCTTTTGCTAAAGAGGAAAGATCAGGCCATAGTTTCAGAAACTTTTTAAAATAAGGCTTAACTGTTTCAACGGTTGTTTGTTGAAGCATGATTTCAGAAAGCCAAACTTGATAAGGATCAGGACGGATACCTTGTTTTTGCTTTTCGGGGGTAATCCGCCATGGGAGATGTCTGTGATTTTGATCGTACCAAGCAAGGAGGTGCGAAGAAATTTCATACATGATTGTTTTCAAGCATAGGAAGATATAAAATGCAAAAGAAAAAATTATTTATTTTGTTGATATTTCATAAATTGAGGAGGCAATAATTTTTAGATGAAACAAATGATTTTAATTTAGTAAGCGATTGAACAATGATCTAAAAATGAGAAAACAACTTAAAAAACATATCTTTTATTCTCTTTCTGAGACGGTATACAAAATACTTGATCCAGTTTTACGCAAACGGACAGGGCTTAATGTAGCGCTTATAGAACATTGGCCACAAATTGCGGGCTATGATATTAGTGAACATACAATGCCGCTTAAAATTATTTGGAAACGTCGTGCAGATCAAGATGATGTTTTTCAGCCAGCAACACTTGTTGTCGCATGTGAAGGATTTGCTGCGTTAAAATTGATGCATGAAACAGAGGAGTTACTTCATAGAATTAACGGATTTTTTGGCTATATTGCTATTGATCGCATCAAGATTGAGCAAAGGAGTATGTCGGTTTTTATGAATCACTTGCCTCTAAAATCATCTTTGAGTGAACAAGACAAAAAATGCGTGGGAGAAATGCTTGAAGGAATTGAAGATAAAAGCTTGCGCCAATCACTTTATAAACTTGGCTGTTGCATTTTCTTGGAAAAAAATAATAAATAGAAAGATATTTTATATATTTTTCTTTAATATATGAGAAAGCATTGGATTCTTATTCGTTAATAACAACAGAAAAGTATTATTTATGGTAAAATATCGTTCTTTTTTATCTTTCGGGATAATTTTTCTCTTCATAACGATTGTACAAAACAGTGTAACAGTTGCTTTAGCGCGTGATCCAAAACCAGTGGCAACTGTTGATATGGAAGAGCTTCTCCAATCGGATAAAGTAAAGGATCGCTTTGAGGGAGAGGCGGATGCACCGGTCATCATTGTTGAGTATGCTTCGTTGACGTGTGCCCATTGTGCGCATTTTTATAATGATATACTTCCTCAAATTCGTAAAAAATATATCAAAACAGGAAAAGTAAAACTGATTTTCCGCGATTATGCTTTTGATCCTCGGGCAACAGCAGGTTTTATGTTGGCACGGTGTGCACCAGAAGATCGCTATTTTCCTTTGATAGAAGTTTTATTTCAAAAACAAAATGAATGGGCTTTCGGAAAAGATGCTCTAACACCATTGAAAAAAATTGGCTTAATGGCTGGTTTTACAGATGAAAGTTTTACTGCATGTTTGAAAAATCAAGCCATTTTAGATGAAGTGAATGCATCCTTTGAGCGTGGTAAAGAGCTTGGTGTTACAGCAACGCCTACTTTCTTTATTAATGGTAGTAAATATGAAGGTGCCATGAAAGTAGAAGACTTTTTTTCGGTGATTGATAGTTTTCTTAAAAAATGAATCTTAATCTTCCAGAAGATGGATAGTGATACTTTTTGTCATTATCGCTTTTGGAAGGATTAATAGTATGCATTTATGAAGCAATATTTTTTGTTAAGCCGATTTTGAATCAAATCATTGCTTTTAAGTGAGCCTAGGTTGAATGATGTTTTGATGCTGATATGGGAGGATTTGTACAGTGAAAAAATGGGTTTATAGTTTTGGAGATGGAAAGGCAGAAGGAAGTGCAAGTGAGCGTAACCTTCTCGGAGGTAAAGGGGCTAATTTGGCAGAAATGAGTAATCTTGGTTTACCCGTACCACCCGGATTTACGCTGACAACAGAAGTTTGTAATTTTTATTATGCCCATGACAAATCATATCCAGAAGAGCTACAGGAATCTGTTAAGAAAGCACTAAAACGCGTTGGTGAACAAACAGGACGTGAATTTGGAAGTGAGCAAAAGCCACTTTTGCTTTCTGTTCGTTCAGGAGCTAGGGCTTCTATGCCAGGGATGATGGATACAGTGCTTAACCTTGGCATGAATGATGAGACTGTAAAAGCCATTGCTTTACAAGCTAATAATGAACGTTTTGCTTATGATAGTTATCGGCGTTTTATCCAAATGTATTCTAACGTTGTTTTGGGGTTAGATCATTCGTATTTTGAAGAAATTCTTGATGAAGCAAAAGTACGCAATGGTTACACTATTGATACAGAAATGACAGCAGATGATTGGAAGAACATTATTACTTCTTATAAAGCATATGTTGAAGAAAAATTAGGAAAACCTTTTCCACAAAATCCTGAACAGCAGTTATGGGGAGCAATTGGAGCCGTTTTTTCAAGTTGGATGACAGCACGTGCAGTTACCTATCGCCGTTTACATAATATTCCTGAAAGTTGGGGAACGGCAGTTAATGTGCAAGCTATGGTTTTTGGCAACATGGGTGAAGATTCGGCAACAGGTGTTGCTTTTACACGCAATCCATCAACAGGGAAAAAAGAGCTTTATGGTGAATTTTTAGTTAATGCGCAAGGGGAAGATGTTGTGGCGGGCATTCGAACGCCTCAAAATATTACAGAAAATGCGCGTATTGTTGCTGGCTCAAATAGGCCGTCATTAGAAAAAATTATGCCTGAGGCTTTTTTGAAATTATGTCAGATAGCGCAGAAGCTTGAGCAGCATTATCGGGATATGCAAGATCTCGAATTTACCATTGAAAAAGGTAAATTATGGATGCTTCAGACTCGTTCAGGAAAACGCACGGCTCGTGCGGCTCTCAAGATAGCAATTGAAATGGTTGAGGAGGGGTTAATAAACCGTGAAGAGGCTGTGATGCGTATTGATGCAAAGTCGCTTGACCAACTTTTGCATCCAACACTTGATCCCAAAGCAGAACGTTTTGTTATAGGACGTGGTTTACCTGCTTCTCCTGGAGCCGCAACTGGTGAAATTGTTTTTACTTCAGAAGAGGCAGAAACTGTGTCGGCAGAAGGTCGCAAAGTTATTTTGGTCCGTATAGAAACAAGCCCAGAAGATATTCATGGTATGCATGCTGCGGAAGGAATTTTAACAACGCGTGGCGGTATGACAAGTCACGCTGCTGTTGTTGCGCGGGGGATGGGAAAACCATGTATTTCTGGTGCTGGCAGTGTGCGGATTGATTATAACACAAATACGCTGTTTGCTTCAGGAGAAAGCTTTAAAAAAGGTGATGTTATCACAATTGATGGTGGAAGTGGAGAAATTTTCAAAGGGAAAGTTGCAATGTTGCAGCCTCAGCTTTGCGGAGACTTTGCAAAATTAATGGAATGGGCTGATGGGATGCGACGTATAAGAGTTCGCGCTAATGCTGATACACCATCTGATGCCCGTATGGGGCGCTCTTTTGGGGCTGAGGGTATAGGTCTTTGCCGTACGGAGCATATGTTTTTTTCTGATGAACGTATCGTGGCCATGCGTGAAATGATTTTAAGCCATGATGAAAATGGTCGTCGTAAAGCACTAGATAAGCTTTTGCCAATGCAGCGTTCAGATTTTATTGAATTATTTGAAATTATGTGTGGTTTACCTGTTACTATCCGCTTGCTAGATCCACCATTACATGAATTTTTACCTAAAACGAAAGCAGAAATTCTTGATGTTGCAACAGCTATGGGTGTTTCTGCTGAAGTTCTTGCTGAACGCGCTCAGCAGTTGCACGAATTTAATCCTATGCTTGGATTACGTGGATGCCGTTTAGCTATTACTTATCCTGAAATTGCAGAAATGCAAGCGCGGGCGATTTTTGAAGCAGCAGCAGAAGCTGCCCAAAAATCTGGATCTCCTGTTATGCTTGAAATTATGGTGCCACTTGTTGCGCTTAAATCTGAACTTGATTTTGTAAAAGCGCGTATTGATCAGGTTGCTGAGGAAGTGATGAAAGAAAAGGGAAGCACTATTCAATATATGGTTGGGACGATGATTGAGCTTCCAAGGGCGGCGCTTCGAGCAGATGAAATTGCTGAAACTGCTGAATTTTTTTCATTTGGAACAAACGATTTGACACAAACTACTTTTGGGATTTCCCGTGATGATGCTGCTCCTTTTTTGGCAACCTATTTTCAAAAAGGTCTTTTAGAGCAAGATCCTTTCGTGTCTATTGACCGTGATGGAGTAGGAGAACTTATTACCATTGCTGCACAGCGTGGACGATCAAAGCGTGCAAAAATAAAATTGGGAATTTGCGGTGAACATGGAGGCGATCCTGCCTCTATTGCTTTATGTGAAGAAAATAACCTAGATTATGTTTCGTGTTCTCCTTTTCGAGTACCAATTGCTCGTTTAGCAGCAGCTCAAGCCGCAATAGCAAAAAAGGGTATAATGGGTTAATATTTTTTTGTTGTATAGTTATTACTAAAATAAATTTTTATATATTCTTTTATTTTCTTTAATAAAGGAAATAAAGTGCTTCTAAAATGCACGATAAGTTATGTTACACGAGAAAGTGTTTTTTTGAGAAGTTTATGAGAGAAAATATGAAGCAGGATAGACAAAGATGTATTATTAATACACTTTCTATTGACGAACCTCTTGATAGAGAGAAATGTGTTATTGTGCAGTCAATTTACACGTTTGCTTTTTTATAGGGGAATGAATTCCTCACGCAAAATAGAATGCTCCAAACAAATGCATTTTTTTGCACATCATGCTGTTTGAGATAGACATTTCTCAGTGGATGCCCCATTTCACATTGACATTCGTGGAATGGGGATTGTGTAAAATTTCCCGTAAGTTTATAAAAATCTTCCCAAAGTATATAAACTCTACTATGCACTACCATCTTTACATTTATGAAGGAATATCAAAGTTATACAATATGTTGATTTATAATGATAATTTATCATTTCAACTTCTTTTATAATGAATCAATCAAAACCATGTTTTTTGCATGTTACAGGCGGAATTAGCGTCTGTGAATAAAAATAAAGCAAGGATATGCTTCTTATGAATCATCTCAAGTGTCAAGAGCTGTCACAAATTGAAGGTAGGTATAGTGTTGTAATGGTGCCCGGCTTGCTTCGTCACAAGCATAAAGATGATAGCGCACAAGTGGGGTTGCTATTATTATTCACGGGCCGTTGTTGCGAAATGGGCTTGGGTGCTTTAGAAATGTTTTTTTAAGAAAGCCCGTGAATGGCAATCCACATATATTCCGTTTAGGACATTTTGTTTTACGTGAGGAGGCGTGGGCCCAAAAAGATACGAGCTAAAAAAAGCATGAGGCAATAGGTAATCTCCATTATTTTAAAGACATTGCTTTAGATGTCTTTGAAAGTCGTAAAGCTGAATTAAAAGGAAATGGCAAAGATGAAAATTGGTTTCTCCCCTTAAAATTTCATATTCTTCCCAAATTAGACTGTCTCTCTGTTTCAGAGAGTATACAAACAGAGATACGTAATGCCCTTGCCTCCTATTTGGCATACAAAAGCTATAGCAGTTGAGAAAGTACTAAACTGTCTTAACATTTGCTTCAAACATGCTGCTGCGTTAGGTTTAGATGTTAATTTATAGGCGACACCAAAAGCACACGTTCTCTTAGAAAACAACGTCATAAAACACAAAACTTTCCAGCAATAGATTGGAGAGAATTGCCGATTTTTTATCAGACACTTTGCGAAACAACAACCATAATACAACTAGCTTTACGTCTACTTATCCTTACAGATGTTTGCACAAATTCTTTGCATCATATTTATAAAGATCAAATTGACGATAAGATATGGACAATTAGTGGCTCGATAATATGAAAGGTTTACGTGATACTACAAAAATTTCGTGTCCTTTTATCATCAGAAGCAATAAAAATTCTAGAACGACCGCGTTTGCTATTTTGCAATATTTCTTTTTTCTGCAATCGGTTGTGGTTTTCTTACAGCAAGTTGTATGGCTCAATATGTAATGTGTAAGAAAACCATTCTGATCGATTGAATATAAGAGGGCTTGAGATGAAGGAATGTTTGAGGGCATTAAACAAGCGAAAGATGAATTATCATTATAAATTAAGAGATTATTTTTATAGTATAGATGATTAGCTTCAATTTAATAAACCAATTTCACGCATTTTCATTAAAATTGTGTGATTAATTTTACCTGTTACAGGAAGATCAAACATTTTTTGAAATTGTTTTAAGGCTTCTATCGTCTTTTGATCTTCTATTCCTGTGACAATAACCTCTTCATTCCCAAAAATATGTAAAGCTTTTTGCACTTGTATAATATCTTCGACAGAAGGCTCTGAAATAGCTTCTTTTAAGTGCGTCATATTTTTTGTTTCTATTTCGCTCTGCTTAATTAATATCGCAATTTCATCTGTTGCGGGATTAGATAGAACATTCTTTTGCATTCTCTGAGCAGCTTGTTGTTTCCATAAAGTGATGGCACGGCGTGTTTTAGGTCCTTCCAGTCCATCTAAAGGTCCATCATAAAGTCCTAATTTTGCTAGTTCTTTTTGCTTTTCCAGCATGCTTGCTGATTGAGGAGGTAAAGGTGAATTTGTATGGTGATGACTTGGAGAATGTAGAGAAGTTACACGAGAGAGTTCTTGTGATTTTGCTTCTTTTTCCAATAAAGTAGAGCTCTTTCCTATACTTTGAACGGAGGAAAATTTCATTTGAGTTAAAATATTTTGATGCGTTGTCATTTGCGAAAATAAAGCATTAAATGAAATAAATAAAAAACTAATGCTAAAAAGAAGAGATCCAACAAAAAATAAAGTATTTTTTCGTGTATAGAAATAAAGAGTTTTTGCTATCCAAAAAATAAAATGAAAAATTATAAGAAGAAGTGTTATAACAATACTACTAGAGTATTTACGGTGTTTTACAGTTTTTTTTCGGGTCGTCTTTCGTTTTTTTGTCATCATTTTTATTTTCAGTTGCGTTTATGTTTCACAAAGAAACGAATGCAAATTAGTTCTTACTTTTCGCTAGAGAGAAATGCATTTACATTATTGTTTTTTCCTTTCAAACTCCTAGAATAAGCAGCTTCATTCTATGAATGTATAAGTTGATCAATCAACAAGAGCTCTTATCAATTTTCATTAATTTCAGATTTTACAAATCTTTCAATATGTATAAAGAGAACATCGAATGATTAACGTTCAAGAGCATTTTAGTGTTTGCAAACTGCATTATCACATATAATCATCTCAATAATAATATCACGTTATTCTTCATTTTTGGCGCAGGTGTTTGCCTATCATTTAAAAACAAGTTAGAGACTATTTTTCTATAACGTTAAAAAGATAAGAGTCATTATATTCTTTACAATTTACATATATAGGGTTACTTTTCTGTAAACGGTTTGGTGAGAATACTGGTCTCTTAAGGTTATTATATTTTAGTGGAGCTACTTTTGTATCAATTAAATTGATGTTTACAATGTTATAGAAAAACTTGTCTTGAGATATTGAGATGGAGTTATAAGAGATGAAGGTATTGTTTGATCTTTTGATCGACATATTGATCATGTTGGTGATGTTCTAGTAAAAGTTTTATAGATAATATAAATATTTTATCACTACTAGAGTCAGAATAACAGAGTCTGACTCTTTTTAGCCTTTTCAACTAAGCTAAGATGATGAACTATTATTTAAAATAAGTATGTACACAATATGGAAAAGAAATTGGACTCTGTGTTTAATCCTTATCTCATTGCTACACTTTCTTGTGGAATAAAAGGTTATAAATGTGGGGGGTACATTTCTTAACTCTTATGCACGATCATGGTTATATCTCTCACTTTTTATCATGGTATGTTCATTAATATGATCAGCCTGTAAGTGTATAATTGGGATGTTAAATTTTTACTGAATAGACAATGTATCCCATTTTATACAGCGGCATTGTGCCATATTTATAAAAAAGCCAATGATATAGATCCAATAAATGAATACTCAATTTTATAAAAAACAAATTTTATAAATTGTTTATAAAGAAACAGTGTATAAAATGCTTCTTTTATTGTATTTACCACTGCGGTACATTGATTGCCCATGATACGTTTTTTAATCAAATTATCATTTTTTTTATTTTTTATTTTTGTCATTATTTCATTTTTTGTAGCAGATCCAAACAGTAACCATTCTTCTAGCCCCAAAAATAATGAGACAACAACGAGCGATGTGATTATTGCTTTTAAGAAAGCTTTAAATGACCTAGGAGCATTTTGTGACCGTAATATAGAAACCTGCAAAGTAGGAAAATCATTTTTAAGTTCACTTGGTGAACGCGCATATTACGGTGCGAGAGCTGCTTATGAATATTTAGGCAACATATTAGGGAACAACAATAATATCAGAGATTTCCCCTAATGTTTCTTGCAAAATCGCAATACAAGAGTTCTTATAAAGCCATACAATGTTATCTTGAAATAAGGATTTTTAACGTTCTTTGTGTTATTTATGTTAGGAAGAATAAATATTTATTTTTTATAAGTGTATTTAAGAATGATTATTCAAACGAAACAGGACTAAAATAATGGCGGAAACAATCGGTAATATCATAGAGAACTTTTCGCTTTTGGATAATTGGGAAGATCGTTATCGTTATGTCATTGAGCTTGGTCATGAATTGCCACCTTTTCCGGAAAGCGCTAGAAACGATGCTCACAAAGTTCCTGGTTGTGTTAGCCAAGTGTGGCTTTTATCTTCACGTAATAACTCAGAAGATCCAATATTGACGTTTCAAGGTGATTCCGATGCTCATATTGTGCGTGGACTTATTTACATACTTCTTGCTTTTTATTCAGGCAAAAAAGCTTCTGAAATTCGCAATTCTGATGCTCAAGAGCTCTTTGAAAAACTTGGTTTAAATGAAAATCTTACACCACAACGATCAAATGGTCTGAAATCAATGATTAAACGGATTCGTAACGAAAGCTATATATAATCCCCTTGGTAGAAATTATTATATATACAAAAGCTTCACACAAAACATGTATACTAAAATCAAATTTATACACAAAACCATTATTTTCGCAAAATAAGATTATTTAGTTTTTTTCCGTTTACTTTTGCGTCCAAGACCCATTTCTTTGGCCAAAGCTGATCGTGTTTTTGCATAATTAGGCGCCACCATAGGATAAGAACTATCTAACTGCCATTTTTCACGATATTCCTCTGGCAACATTCCATAATGTGTCATGAGATGACGCTTTAGAGATTTAAATTTCTTTCCATCTTCAAGGCAAATGAGATAATCAGGAAATACTGAACGCTTTGGATTAACGGCAGGCCTTTGTTTTTCAACTTCGACTTCTGTTAACTCTAGATTTCCTGCTTTACGAAAAGCAGCATGGACATCAGCAATTAAACTTGGCACTTCAGTCGGTCGAATAGAATTATTACTCACGTAGGCAGCAACAATATCAGCAACCAATGTAATAACTAAATTGCTTTCAGTCTCTAAGACTGCACGATGTTCCATTCTTGTTTCCTTTAATTTAAAATTGAGTAATTCAAAATCGAGATATAGTGCATATACTCATGATATAAAGATCTCATGCACAAGAGTTTCATATTGTACAAAAATCTTTTTTGTCAATTCAATTATTCTATAAAATTGCCAAAACACAAAAAAATCAAATAAATACCTCTTTTTTGTCATAATATAAAATAAGAAAAACGAAATTATTACATGCTAAAATATATTTTTACCCTATAACATATCATACATAATATACAATACATTACAAATATAAAAAAATATAGGATAAAATTTATTTATTTTTTTTGAGAATGTAAAAATAAAATTACTAATTATAAAAATATAATATATAAATTAGTATTTTTTATTTTGAATATTTATAATTGAGTAATTTTATTTTTAATAAATTTTAAATTTATTTTTATTATTTATACTTATTAAATTTAATAATAAATAACAATCTATATTATAAATAAGACACAGTGGAATTACTTATAATATAAAACTATTCATTAAAACGACATATAATATTTTTATGTTTTATACACAAACGAAAACACTTTAAATATACTTATTGCTTTCTATAAAGTTATAAGATTATACTGTTTCAAAAAAAATCAATTCTTTTTCTCATAGTTTAATTGTCTTACCAGTCACTTTCGTTATAAAAATGGTATTATATCCCTAGAAAACAATAGCTGTGATATGTAATGGACAGAAAGATATTAGTTTTAAAAATTATCATGGCGCTATTTTTACAAGTGAATAGAACTTATAGATTTTTACACTTGCATCAATAATTGTGATTCTAACATATAAACGAAGCTGTTAACATATTTTAATATAGGATTGTGTATGACCCGCACTTTTGCAATTCCTCCCAAAGCATCTAGAATCACTCATAAGGAAATATATCATGGTATTTTTCGTGATGATCCCTATCATTGGTTACGTGCGTCTAACTGGCAAGATGTTTTTAAAGATCCTAACTGTCTTGATCCAAATATTCGACATTATCTTGAAAAAGAAAATGCTTATCAATCAGCTCAAATGGCTGATACAAAACCATTACGAGATTTGCTTTTTACCGAAATGAAAAACAGGATCCACGAGAATGATAGTTCTGTTCCTATAAAACATGGTCCTTTTGCTTACGGATTCTCTTATGTTACCGGAGGCCAACAACCACATTATTTTCGGACACCAAGGAATGGCGGAGAAAAAAACGTGTACCTTAATGGTGATGTCTTGGCAGAAGGCAAAGAATATTTCAAATTTGGTTCAGTTCAAGAATCTCCTGACCATATACATGTGGTATGGACCTATGATGACAAAGGATCAGAATTCTATACAGCTAAAATTCGTAATTTTGAGACATTGTCTGACTGTATGGACACAATTACTGATACATCTGGTCAAATTGTATGGGATGCTAAATCTGAAGGTTTTTTCTATACTAAAATGGATAAAAATCACCGACCTTCAGAGCTCTATTATCACCGATTAAACACTGATCAATCACAAGATAAGCTTATTTTTCGCGAAGACAATCCAAGTTTTTTCTTAGATGTAAGCGGCTCTAAGCTTAACGATATTATTTATATTAATATTCATGATCATGAAACATCAGAGATCTGGTTGATTCCTGCTGAGGCGCCTTTTACTAATCCCCAATGTGTACGGAAACGACAAAAAGGTATTGAATATTCACTTACAGCAGGTGGTGATGTCTTCTATATTCTGACCAATCTAGATAATGCAAAAGATTTCAAAATTATGGTAGCGCCATATACATCCCCACAATCAGAAAATTGGTCTGAGTTTGTCCCACATCAGCTTGGGTGCCTAATCTTATCCCATGATGCTTATCAAGATTTTCTTGTCTGGATCGAACGGTTTGAGGGGCTTCCACGTATAAAGGTAATGGAACGTACCACTAAACAAGTTAATTCCATTGCGTTTACTGAAGAGGCTTATTCTTTAGGTCTACAAGGGGTTTCAGAATATAACAGTCCAACTATTCGTTTTTCCTATTCGTCTATGACAACACCTGATCAAGTGTTTGATTATGAGATGAAAAATCGTAAACGAATGCTTTTAAAAACGCAAATAATTCCCTCTGGGCATAATAAAGATGCATATGTAACACGACGTATTACAGCAATAGCAGACGATGGTGAGAAGATTCCTATTTCACTTTTTTATCACAAAAACACTCCTCTTGATGGTGGTGCGCCTTGTCTGCTTTACGGTTATGGTGCTTATGGGATCTCTATTCCTGCCAGTTTCAATAGTAATATACTTTCTCTAGTAAACAGAGGTTTTATTTACGCGATTGCTCATATTCGCGGAGGAAAAGAAAAGGGAGTAGAATGGTATGAGAAAGGAAAACATCTCTTTAAGCACAATACATTTACAGATTTTATTGCTTGTGGGCGTTACCTCGTAAACAATAAATTCACTTCTCACGACCGGCTTATTGCTCATGGTGGTTCAGCAGGGGGGATGTTGATGGGAGCCATTGCCAATATAGCTCCACAGGATTTTGCTGGAATCGTAGCGAATGTGCCTTTTGTTGATGTCTTAGCGACAATGTTAGATGCTTCATTGCCACTCACACCTCCAGAATGGGCCGAATGGGGGAATCCTCTTGAATCAGAAGAAGATTATAAGCTTATTGCTTCCTATTCGCCCTACGATAATGTCAAAGCTCAAAACTATCCCCCTATACTTGTGATGGCAGGATTAACAGATCCTCGTGTAACTTACTGGGAGCCTGCAAAATGGGTGGCAAAATTACGAGACTTAAAAACAGACGATAATGCAATTTTATTACGTATTAATATGGATTCAGGGCACGCTGGTGCAGCTGGACGTTTTTCAAAGCTAGAAGAAATTGCCTATATCTATGCATATATTCTAAAGATAACAGGGAAAGACTGTTGCTAATCCATAATATCTTTGTTTGAAAGTCCCTCATAATTTATTGGTTTATAGGGACTTTCATACACTAAAAAATTATCTAGATAGCTTAAAGTTCACATTCTTCATAAAGTTTCAAAACATAGTCCCAATTAATTAAATGGTCTACAAAGGATTCGAGGTACTTCGGTCGAGTATTGCGGTAATCAATGTAATAGGAATGTTCCCACACATCGACACCTAAAATAGGCCGAGCATTGTGAATTAAGGGATTTTCGCCATTAGGCGTTTTCATAATTTCAAGCTTGCCATCTTTAACAGCAACCCACGCCCATCCAGAACCAAATTGGGCACTAGCAGCAGCAATAAAATCAGCGCGGAATTTGTCGTAACCACCTAGATCAGCGTCAATAGCTTTTGCTAACTTTTCAGGAAGTTTTTGGCCACCACCATCTTTTTTCATCCAAAGCCAAAAGTGGTTATGATTGTAATATTGTGCTGCATTATTAAACAAACCAATATTTTTTCCAAAACTTTTTTTAACAATATCTTCAAGGCTTTCATTTTCTAAGCCTAACTCTTTCACAAAATTATTGGTGTTGTTAAGATAAGCGAGGTGATGCTTATCATGATGATATTCAAGCGTTTCGCGTGACATATAAGGTGAAAGGGCATCGTAATCATAAGGCAACGGGGGCAATTCAAAAGCCATTTAAAAATCTCCTCGATTCTAATTGTTAAGCTTATTTCATAAGCCTAATTTGCCATTTACCGAATTTAAAAGCAAATGTTGAATACCTATTTGTATGAAATTAATTTTAATGTCTCTCTTCTTGTAAAAGGAGCTTTTAGGAAATGCATGCTCATTAATCAAAAGGTCCTCGGTCTATATAAAGATTGTTTCTGAAGATTTTTTACATCTGTAAACTGATAAAAATATCATTATCTTTTGAATAAAAAGTAAATGGAAATAGCAGTTATCCCTTGTTCTTATATCTTTATTTTTTTAATGCCAGATAAAATATTTTTAATTTTTGCAAAACTCTTCTAACCTATTGGTATGTCATAGTGTTTGCAATAGAATATTAAGTGTTATTTTTGGGAGATATTTTTCAATGTGCTTGATTTCATTTTATGGCACCATCCGTGAATAATATAATGTAAAAACCGGTGGATATTACCATCTTTACGCTTAATGAAAGAGCACAGCAGCACTATCACACACTTTACCGGTTCCCAATGGTGACAGCTTTTATCTTAATGAAGCAAGATGAGATTTGAATATATCAAGAAAAGCAAATCATATGCTAATTTATTAGATACATGAGTAAACTACAAGATTTTCATTTTCTGTTCCTAGGACATCAATACAAAGAGCAAAATAATTGGTGGATAAATGGTTTCTATTTGTGTTAAAAGCACAACCGTATATCAGTTTCTGCTACGAATTTGTATTGATGCAATGCCATACAAGACTCAGGCACTTTATGATAAAAAAGTAAGGTCTTTGATTTTCAGATATTGCGTCCAATCACAGGAATCGCTATAAGGTGCAAGAGTTGCTATAAAGCATGTTTTTTTGGGGTATAGCCAAGCGGTAAGGCACCGGTTTTTGGTACCGGCATTCCCTGGTTCGAATCCAGGTACCCCAGCCAATTCTAGTGAAATTAGTTAATCAAATTTCGGCTTGAGAGTGGATCAATCCCCTTAACCGTCTGTTGCTATTCATAGCAAGTCTGGTAAGCTGAAAAATACCCATTTGTAGCGGATTAGCTCTAAATATGGAAAGGCTTTCTTTTACTATAGCTATCGCTTAAAGAGCTCTTTTAAAAGCTTCTTTTTTATAAGAGGGAGGGGAAATGGTTTATCCGCACTTGCTTTAGAAAAACTATTTGGCTGGATTTTGTGCTCTGTAGCAACACCAGCGCGCAATTTTTCGTATTTCACCATCTTCATTACGTCGAACAGCGTAGCAATAATGCTGATTAGGAAACACATACCGCTGCATGTCACGTACCATACCAGCAGCATGTCCATAGGGTGCTACACAATCAATAAACCATACGTATTTTCCATTCTGCCAATTGGCATCGGATAAAAATTCTCCCTTTTCAAGCATAGATTGATGATTTTTTTCATCTAAAAAAGCCCAAGTGATAAAGGCACAAAATTCTCCACGTTCATTTTTATAGAGTTTATATTGCCCAGTCTGTAAGGCGGGTCCTATGTTGCGTTCAATATCCCAAATTCGCCAGCGGCGGTATAAGGGAGATGTAAGCATTAAAACAATCATGGCACCCAAAGCCGTAAGAGGATCTATGAGTGATGGTGATGAATTTTCATTTACAGACATTATCTTTCCTTTAGAGATTGTTCTAAAACTTTGGTAATAGGTTCAAAGAAATAGGAAATGAGACGCCGTTTTGAGGTAATGACATCCGTTGTCACAGTCATGCCAGGGATAAATTTAAGATGTTTGTTATTCAAAGTGATGTGATCTTGGTCAATTTTGATTAAAACAGCGTAGACACCATTAATTTCTTTATTATAGCGCGCTGTAGCGCCTACATTAACGACTGTACCGTGGATAACACCGAAACGTTCAGGTGGAAAGGCAGAAAACTTGATGTAAGCACGTTGGCCCTTTTCTAAAAAACCAATATCTCGATTATCAAAAAACGTTTCAACAATGAGACCACCTGCATCAGGGACAATACGCATAAGCGTTTTACCAGCTTCTACAAAGCCGCCCAAAGTATGGATACTTAAATCATCGATACGTCCATCAACAGGCGCATAGAGTGATAAGTGGTCAAGATGGTATTGAGTGCTATCAAGCTTTGCTTTTAATCCTTGAAGATTCAGTTCTGTTTCACGCGAAAGTTGGCGATAGCGGGCGATTTCATCGGAAATGAGACTTTTCCGTTGTTGGCGGAGGGTGTTTATTTCGGCGGCATTTTCTTCCAAACGTCTTTGATTGGTTAAAATTTCATGCTCGACATTTTTAAAGTCATGTAAACGCTCTAAATAAACCGCTTGGCTAATGACTTTTGTTTCCATTAGGCTTTTTGCAGCCTTTAATTTCCCTTGGCTTAATTGACGATCATCTTCCAACCTATCTAATTGCGCATGTTGTGTTGCACCGCTGCGCTCGACGCGGTCCGCTTGTGCTTTTAGCGCTCTTAATTTATCTTGGAGAGATTGAAGGGTAGCGCTAATGAGTTTTTCCCCTTCTATTCTTGCAGTCTGATTGCCAGAAGGAGGAGCTGGCAGATAGGCAAGCCCTTTGGTCACAAAATCTTTATCCAAAGGATCACTTTCATGCAAAGCTGTTAAAATAGCTGTTGCGATTTGTGCTTGAAGGGTTTGTTGCGCGATATCTGCTTGAACACGTGCGCACTCATTGAGGGCTTCACGAGGATCTAATTGAATAAGGAGATCACCTTGATGAACAAATTGCCCTTCTTTTACAAGGATTTTCTCAATGCGTCCTGTATTTTGCGCTTGGACCAGCTGAACGTAAGCGGTGGGAATAACACTTCCTTGCCCCCGTGCAACAATCTCTGTTTTTGCGATAAAGCTGCCGATCACAATAAAGAGAAATAAAGCAATTAAAACAGCAACAACCATATGAAGCGTTGGTGACAAAGGGCGCAAATAGGGAGCTTTATCTGCCATTTTTTGCCTCCAAATCAGTAAAGTTTAAGACGGTTGCATGCTGAGGAAAGAGGTCACTTTTGTGGGTAATAACAAGAACAATACGTTCTTGCGAAAGTTTATATAAATGCTCAACAATTTGTGCACTGACAGTGTCATCCAATGCGGAAGTAGGTTCATCCAAAATAAGAAGGCTTGGGTTTATCAGAAAGAAACAAGCCAAAGCCAAGCGTTGGCGCTGACCACCTGATAAAAAACCACCTTGCTCTCCTACTTGAGTATTAAGTCCTAAAGGCAACTGAGCAATCAAATCGTGGCAAGCACTAACATATAGTGCAGCGTCGATTTCATCTTTAGTGGCATCTGGTTTAGCAAGAAGCATATTCTCAAGAATGGTTCCGGAAAAAAGGCAAGGATTTTGAGGAAAATACGCGATTGTTTCACGCACGCTACGGACATCAAAATTCTGTAAAGGTTGGGCGTTAATCAATATCTTTCCGCTTGTTGGGGGATAGAGTCCACAAAGGAGCTTCGCCAAGGTTGTTTTTCCGCACCCTGAAGGACCAAGTAACATAATTGGTTGCCCAGGTTGTAAACAGACATCAAGATGATTGATAATGGACTTATCTCCATAAGAAAAACAGAGATCGTTGGCTTCAAGATGAGGAGGAGCGCTGAGTTGAAGAGGCGGCTTTTCTTCTTCCCATTCTGAAGGGGAGTTAAGAATATCGCCCAAACGAAGACGAGAGATTTTCAAATGCTGCCATTCTTCCCATAGGGATGCAAGGCTTAAGATAGGACCAGAAACATTTCCAGCGAGGAGATGAAAGGCAATAAGTTGCCCTAGCGTAATCTGGTTTTGAAGAACTGCCTGAGCACCAAAAAAGATAATAAAAATAGTGAAAAGATCACCAAAAATATGGCTCATGGCTCCATTGAGAAGATGCAATTTACTGGTTGTAAGGCTTTGATCTAAACTACGGGCTAGAGTTTCTTGCATGCGTATCGTATGAGCAGATTCTTTTACATGCGCTTTTATGGCTTCAAGATTGGTAAAACTTTCAATGAGGCGCGATTTATGGACAGCTTGCAGAGTGAAAGCACGGCGTAATTGGCGGCGCAAGAAGGGACCGACTAGCGCTAAAGAACCCATTTGTAAAGGTAAAATGATAAGGACAATGAAGGTCAGTTTCGGACTAATGGAAAAGAGTGCAGCAATATAAATAATGGCAAACAGAACATTTAGCACAGTTGTGGCGATGGTTCCTGTTAAAAAACCGCGAATTGTATCAACTTCTCCAATACGTGAAAACAATTCTCCCACTTGCCAACGGCGTAAAGTGGGCAAGGAGAGACTTAAAAGATGGGTGTAAATGCGCCGTCCAAATTCTAGCGTAAGCCGATTGGCTAAATAGGCACCTAAGTAGCCTGATAGAGTGCTAAGAGCTGTGCTAAACAGCATGATAGCAACCATCAAGACAACGATAGCATAGAGACTTTCAATACGCTGAAAAGGGAGAATACGGTCGATAATCGCTTGAAAAATAAAAGGATTCACCAAGCCCAGCAAACGCAAAACAACAGCAACGCAACTGAGTTCGATGACATAATAGATATATTTCTTTGTTGTTCTTGTAAACCAAGAGAATGATACAGGTTTTTCTTGTGAATGGCTCATTTGAATTTATGATTTTGTTTAAGAGAAAGAGCGATGGATGTCGCATATTTAAACAGTATTGTAAATAGTATTATATTTATACAAAATATATATTTTGTGTTAATATAATATAAACATAATGTATTTATTGTTTATACAGTATTTTTATTGTTATTTATACAAATTATATTTGACATTTTCTAAAATGAACAATAATGAATTTTCAACTGTATCGTTGTGATACAGTTATTTTTAATAATAAAAGGAGGATTTAAATGGGTAGTTCAAGCTCATCAAATGATTCAAGTAGTAACTCACATCCAAAAAGTTGGCTTTTTCCAGAAGATGATTATAGTACAGACGCTTATGCCCAAGCAGCAGGTACAGGAGGCATTGTAGGAGCAATATTAGGAGGTGGTGCTGGTGCAGCTGGAGGTTCTATTGCTGGACCAGGAGGTGCAGTTGCTGGCTTACTCGGTGGAGCAGTAAGCGGCGGAATAGGAGGAGCTGGTGATTCAAGTAGTAACTCACATCCAAAAAGTTGGCTTTTTCCAGAAGAAGATGATTGTAGCGCAGGCGCTCATGCCCAAGCAGCAGGTGCAGGTGGCATCGTAGGAGAATTAATAGGAGGTATTGCTGGTGCAGTTGGAGGTCTTTTTTCTGGACCGGGAGGTGTCGTTAATAGCTTTGTCAATGGAGCAATAGGAGGTGGACTAGCAGGAGCTGGTGACGCTGTGGTAGATAAATACAATGCATGCTATACGGCACCAAGTTGTGAAACAAGCGATTATGTTGAAGCAGCTGTCATACACGGAGGCATAGGAGCAGCAAGTGGTGCAGTAATTGGTTTAGCAGCTGAAGGTGTTGGCGTTTTACCTGGAGCATTGGTAGGCGGATTAGGAGGAGCTGCTGACGGTTTTATAGATAAGTACAATGAATGCCATCCGAATCCAAGTTGTGAAGTAAGCGATTATGTCGAATCAGCAGCCATAAAGGGAGGCGCAGGAGCATTAATTGGTTTATTAGGTGGTCCGGAAACAGCAGTAGCAGGCGGATTTGGAGGAGCTATTAACGGTTTTAAAGATAAGTACAATCAATGTCATCCGTAAAGTAGAGGGAGGCTGTTTCTAATTTATTTAGAAAATAGCTAGTAAGATATTTCTGAGATCAGTGATATTGTAAACATACTTTAAAGCTATGGCTAAACTGATTTCAGGGATATTTTTGTGTGTGATAATAGATATTTTATTTTGGATTTTTTTGTTATGAATACTTTTACTCGCTCCTTAGTAACAGCAATTGGATTTGGATTTTGCATGTTTTTTTACAATAGATTTAAAGGTGAGAACTGGAGTATAAAAAGGACAATATTATCAACAATTATGTTTTTTATATTATATTATTCTGGAAATTTATTAGTTAAATATATGGGAATTTTATAAAAATTATTTATATATAGAATTATAATTATTTGAATTATACTCTATTGCTCTCTCTCTTAAATCATTCATAAAGTAGATGAAATTTCAGTCTGGATTTTTTGTTATGCATACTTTTACTGGCTCCTTATTGGCAACGTTTATATATGGATTTTTAATGTTTTCTTACAATAGATTTAAAGGTAAGAACTGTAGTATAAAAATGGAAATATTATCAACAATTAGGTTTTTTATATTATATTATGCTGCAAATTTATTAATTGAATATATGGGAATTTTAAAATAACATAAAATAAAGTTATTATCAGTATTTTATTATTTATTATAATTTATGTATTTTTACAAATTATAGTTTATTTTTTGCTAAATAGCATGCTCATCACATGATTCAATTAGTAACTCACATCCAAAAAGTTTGCTTTTTCCAGAAGAAGATGATTGTAGCGCAGGCGCTCATGCCCAAGCAGCAGGTGCAGGCGGCATCATAGGAGAAGTAATAGGAGGTATTGCTGGTGCAGTAGCTGGTCTACCTAGAGTAGTAGGAGGCGGATTATTAGGAGCTGCTATCGGTTTGATAGATAAGTACAATCAATGCTATCCGTAAAGTGGAAGAACACTGTTTCTAATTTATTTAGAAAATAACGATAAAGATATTTCTGAGATCAGTGATATTGTAAACATACTTTAAAGCTATGGTAATTGATTTCAGGAATATTTTTGTTTAAGACAATAGATATTTTATTTTGGATTTTTTTGTTATGAATAATTTTACTGGCGCCTTATTGGTAACGTTTATATATGGATTTTCAATTTTTTTTTACAATAGATCTAAAGGTAAGAACTGGAGTATAAAAAGGAAAATATTATCAACAATTACGTTTTTTATATTATATTATTTTGGAATTTTATTAGTTAAATATATAGGAATTTTAAAATAATATAGAATTACGTTATTATCATTATTTTATTATTTATTATAATTTATATATTTTTACAAATTATATTTGATTTTTTGCTAAATAGCATGCTTATCAAATGATTAAAGTAGTAACTCACATCCAAACAGTTGGCTTTTCCAGAAGAAGATGATTGTAGCGCAGGTTCTTATGCTCAACAGTAGGCACAGACGGTCTCGTGGGAGCCCCCCGTAATTAGGAGGAGGGGCTTGGGTGCAGTAGCTGGTCTACCTAGAGCAGTAGGAGGCGGATTAGGAGGAACTGCTAACGGTTTGATAGATAAGTACAATCAATGTCATCCGTAAAGTGGAGGGACACTGTTTCTAATTTATTTAGAAAATAGCTAGTAAGATATTTCTGAGATCAGGGATATTTTTGTTTATGATAATAGATATTTTATTTTGGATTCTTTGTTATGTATACTTTTATTAGTTCCTTAGTGACAGCAATTGCATTTGGATTTTTCATGTTTTTTTTCAATAGATTTAAAGGTGAGAACTGGAGTATAAAAAGAATAATATTATCAACAATTATATTTTTTATAATATATTATTCTGGAAGTTTATTAGTTAAATATATGGGAATTTT
This sequence comes from Bartonella sp. LB28NMGDW, assembly GCF_042194435.1. Classification (NCBI taxonomy): domain Bacteria; kingdom Pseudomonadati; phylum Pseudomonadota; class Alphaproteobacteria; order Hyphomicrobiales; family Bartonellaceae; genus Bartonella; species Bartonella sp. LB28NMGDW. The sequence continues at coordinate 215,584 of NZ_JBHIMX010000001.1, read as the reverse complement.
AAAATAATATAAAATCAATTTGTTATATTATTTTAAAATATAATTATAAGGTGTTATTTGTAGAGTTATTTATAAAAAATAAGTTATTATTTTTATATAATATTTATCTTTAAAAAATTTTTACTGATTACATTGGGATAGATACTTTAAATCAGTATTGTCATCAAGAGTTCTGTTTTTTATTTCCTATTTTTGAATCTTTTTAATTATTTAAAGAATGAGTTGTTTTGAGATTATTGTCTTTTGTATAAGCATTGTCAGTTTATAGTTTTTGAAAAGTGATTGTTTGCTTATGTATCATGATTTATTGAAAAATAAGCAATTTTTGTGAAATAAAGTGTCTTCTCTCTCGCTCTTGATCGTTATTCATCGTCTTGAGAAAGAGGAAGTGACGCGATTTCTGTATCAAGGGCATCCATAAAATCGATAATAAAAGCAGCATTTGTCCCCAAATCTCTTGGCAAATAACGAGAAGCAGAACGCATATCAACAAAAGTGGTATCCCCTTCATCAGTTAAGCGTATCACGATATCCGAAATAAACCCAAGGTAAAAAGTTTTTGCTCTCGTTTCAATATAAAGCGCATTTTCTTCACCTTTAAACTCTCGTTGAGCCACAACAGGCCAATCATAGTCTGCTAAAACATTAAGAACAGATTCGCGAATACGGTCAGGTGAACCATCATAACGGCGCCCCGATAGTTCTGGCCATTGTGACATCTGTAATGTTTCTTGTTCAGTCAAAACACTTTTGAGCGGTAAAGCATCGCTGGGACGTATTGTGCGAAAAAAAGCCGGCGGGCTTTGTGTATCGGTAGAAATATCGTAAAGAGCCGGTAAGGTAAACCAAAGTCCAAAAAATAACATCAGTGGTGTAGCCGTTATTACCGAATAAATGATCCCTTTTAAAGCTTTCATTCCCCCTAGGGCTCCATAGACCCATAAGCTGTAAAGTGCTTTTAAAGCAAGAAAAAGAGAAATAATCACACAGCCGGTAGAGATTCCGATCAAAATTATGAAGTCGGTTACGTTAATGACGGAAAAACGTTGTAAAATGACTGAAAATAATAAAATAAAGAACGCTAATCCACCAAATCGAGGGGACCATACTGCTGCTCTTGAAACGAACCGAACATATCTCTTCTTCATGAAGTTTTTTCCCCTCAATTGTAAACTATAAGCCAAGTTTTTTCAGAGTGCCTATCTTACAAAAAGCTTCTGCTTATAAGAGAAAAATAAAGCACTTATTTTTGAGGTCAAGGATGCATAATGTCTTATAAGTTTCCAGCGATTATTTTCGCACTTCATGGAAGGTAATCAGTATTTCTTCTATAGTTTATCATGTCATTGATGCGAACTTTATGGAAACGTTTGTAAATAAAAAGAAATAAATTCAAATAGCAAGCTTACAGTCGTTAACAGCATATTTTTCTAGAACTTTACTCTTGATTTTTCTCTTCTGATTGCGGGGAGTTTTTTCTGTCAGATAATGCGTATCAAATAGGATATGATGATGTGCAATAGAGATTTCATTCTACCTCAATAAAAAATTGAGGGATCTACAATCAGACAAACTTGAATTCGAGTATTCGATTAATAGAGAAAAAAGATAACCATTTTTATATGCTTTGTTGATTTTGTATAGAAAGTAAGGTGTTGTACAAATGAGAGGTTAGTCCGTTTTTATTCATAAAATATGCGGCAGGTCGCAGATGAAAGGAAAGCTTCACTTTCCTTTTTTGCAAGTGAAGAAGGGGCAAAAATACGTAAAATGACAAAACCTTCATTCAAATTTTTAGCAACCAAAACTGAATTAGCATTTATTTTAGGTTTTGATTTTTTGAGTTCTATTATTTGTATTGGTTTTCCAATAATAAGATCGAGTGTAGCATCAGGGGCTGTTCGGTCATTAAGGCTATAGAAAATAATTCCTTTGTGTGTGTAAGCAGCGAGTGACCAAAATTGTCGTGTTTTCAAAGCTTTTAAATGAACAGGTCCATTTTCAAGATTAAATCTGCAGACTTTAAGAAGAAAGAGTGGATCAGCAGATTGTTGAATAGGATTATCGGGAGTAAAAGCAACAAATTGATAAGGGGCGCCGGATTTTTTAAGTGCTGTCCATATATTATTTTGTGCCCAATAGGGGATGAGAAAGAGAACGCAAATATGAACGATAATAGCGCCAATGATTGCAAGAAGTGCGATATAAATGAATCTAGTCACAATTTATTTGTCCTGATGGAATTTGTTCTATTGATGGCATTGTAAGCTTTTGTAATGCCGTTGCAGAGATGATTGGGGTATCGTATAAGGTAAGAATAAGCCCGAATTCTTTTTGACTAACTGTTGCAAGCCAATTGCCGGCTTGCGGTGTAGGTGAAATATTGATGCGCAATGAGCCATCATGCTCATAAGTAATAGCGTTCGTGTGGAGTTCAAAAGGTATTTCTTTGGATGAAGTATAGGGCTTTAGGGATTTGTCAGCTGTATAAAGGGTAAAAAGACGGGTTTCAGGAATGGTGCCTTTGAGCAAATAATCACAGCGAGGGTGGAGTGGACGCCCTTGGTTATCTTGCCAAATCTGGAATTGTATACCTTCAGTACGTCCGAGTGAAACAATGCCTTGTTTAGCGGTGCGGGCGCGGGTATAGGGATCCATATTGGCGGTTCCCATTTGTGGATAAGCACTCCATTTTCCAATTCTAAAGAGTCCAAAATGATGAAAGGAATTGAGCACATAATCGACACTCAATTTTCCACATAAAATAGAAAAAGCGAAGATAAAAAAGAAAATGGTGATATTAAAAAACATCAGTGAATATCTTGAATTCAAAATGTTGAATCTCCAGTTGTTTTCATCTTCAAAGAAATTGCAGATGGTTTTTTCAGATCTTTGTTAATCAATCGCACAATATTCAATGTTTCAGGAGAAAGCGTAGAGGGTGTTGGGGGAAAAAATTCAGAATCTACATGGGAGGAAAGTATTGGGGGATGATAAGGAAGAAGAGAATCTTTAACACCATAGAGTTGTTTGAGCATAATATTTTGGTGTGCAGCAAGCATGATGCGTTGCCATATCATGGCAGGGACTCCACCCCCAAAAGCACGATTCATCGGTGAAAAGTTATCATTTCCCATCCATACCGCTCCAGTATAATTACCAGTAAAGCCAACAAACCAAGCATCACGATAGGATTGTGATGTTCCAGTTTTCCCAGCGACAAGAGTCATAGGCAGAGCAGCACGCTTACCAGACCCTCGTGTTGTGACACCCACCATCATTTGGTTCATATAAGCTGTTGATTGTTCACTCAGAACTCGGTGTAATTTTTTTCCGTTATGTTCGAGATCCCACACGACACGACCATCAATTGTTTTGATTTGTGTAAACCCATGACGATTACCAGCTATCCCGCCATTCGCAAAGACATTAAAGCCTGTAGCTTGATCCATGGGGGTCATGTTGGAAGTGCCAAGAACCATCGTTTTGTGTGATAAAATATGCGCGTTAATCCCCATATTCTTGATGAGATCTATGATGGGTTGGGTATCGCGGTGAAGATATTGATAGGTGAGATACACAGGGACTGTATTAATGGAAAAAGCTAAAGCTGTTGCTAAATCAATTTTCCCCAAATAACGACCAGAATTATTTTTTGGTGTCCACCCCCCCCAATTGATGGGAGCATCTAGAACGATTGTTGAGGGAGACAGTCCGTGTTCCAGTGCGGTTGCGTAAACATAGGGTTTGAATGAAGAACCAGTTTGCCGTCCGCCTTGTGTTGCTCTGTTAAATTGACTCTTTTTATAATCTAGTCCTCCAACAATTGCGCATACGGCACCGTTATTATCGAGTATAACAGTGGCAGCTTGTGTTACGCGATATTGTTGACCATATTGATGTAAATGATATGCAATTGATTCTTCTGCTGCTTTTTGAATATTCGGATCAAGGGTCGTTTGAATAATTAAACTATGGCTTGGAAGTTGATTACGCATTTTTTTGACTTCCTCGAATGCCCAATCAAGAAAATAATCAGCCTGATTATTTTCTATTTGGGGAAGTGCCCTAGCAGGGTGGCGATGCGCATTGATAATCTGGCTCTTCGTCATAAAGCCACTATTAACAAGATTAGAAAGGACTACATTGGCACGTGTTTGAGCCGCAAAGAGATGACTATGAGGAGCATATTTTGTTGGAGCTTTAAAGAGTCCTGCTAACATAGCAGATTCACTTAAGGATATATGACGTATGTTTTTTCCAAAATAAAATTTTGCCGCTGCGGCAATACCAAAATTATTTCCTCCCATATAGGCCCGGTCAAGATAAAGTTGTAAAATCTGTTTTTTGCTAAAATTTGCTTCTAGCCAAAGAGCAAGATAAGCTTCTTTGATTTTACGTGTTATGGTTCTCTCGTTTGTTAAGAATAAATTTTTAGCCAATTGTTGTGTGAGAGTTGAGCCACCTTGCACCACACCGTTAGCTTGCATATTTTGTGAAATTGCCCGTGTAAGTCCTTGAAAATCAATACCCCAATGATCAAAAAAACGACGGTCTTCTGTAGCAAGAACCGCTTTAATGACAGTGTCAGGCATTTCTTCAACGGGGACAGAGATCGCTGGCAATGCACCACGGTGCCCAATGGAATTTCCATAGCGATCTAGAAAAAGAATGGAAAAGTTTTTAGGAGAAGACCAATCTGTTTTGGTCAGTTCAAAAATAGAAATGCCTAAAATAGTGAAAAGAGTAAATCCCATCAACCCTAATGTCAGTATTTCATCGAGAACTTCAACGATAAAACGTTTCCATCCTTGAAGATGAAAATTTTGTGAGACGATTTTTGCCTTTTTCCAGAAAAAACTGTTAGCAGAACGAATGTGATAAAGCGCTGTGTCTAATCGTGCGTCTAATTCAATGAGAGCAGGACTGTGAAATGGCTTACGATGTTGCCTTTTCTTTTTTTTAAAAAAATCAAACATTTAAAGAGAGCCTATGGCAAAGAAATACAACCAAACAAATCTACAATAATTATATGGAGTAGAAGTATTTTTTTGCTATAGTGCTAACAGAGAAAGAGTTTATTTTAGAATTATTCATTTTTCGTAAGATAGTGTATTAAGATTTTATTATTTTATTGAATAAATTTTATTCTCATTATTAAAAATATTTTATTTTGAGTTTTTAAAAATTTGGAATAATATTAATGTGTTCTTCTGTAAGATAGAGGATAAATTATTTCCATTTGTGATTTTTAAGTCGACCCAAAAAAAACATTATTTCTTTTATTCTTTATCAAGGAAAAGAAGAGATGGGTTATTGAAATATTTATGATGAAAAAAAAATTCTTGTTTGTAATAATAGCAGCTTTTTTAGGAGCAGATTCTGTTCTAGCTTCTGGGTGTGCTGAAGTAGGTAAGAAGGTTGCCGCGCAAGAGAGCGGGGTTCTCGTCCGTTCAAAATCGGTAGTTCAGGACGGAAAGGACATGTGTGCAATTGTAGTTGTTGTACCAGCCCGTAATGGTGAAAAGTTACGTCGTGTTGAGTTTTTTGTTCCTGCTGATTAGTCTTTGGCAGATGGTGTTGTGATGCGTATCTTAATCGTTGAAGATGATCGGAATCTTCACCATCAATTAGTAGAAGCTGTAAGACGTGCAGGATATGTCTCCGATAGTGCTTTCGATGGTGAAGAGGCTTATTTTTTAGGTAGCACAGAGTCTTACGACGCGGTGATACTTGATATAGGTTTACCGTATATTGATGGTATTCGTGTTGTTGAAAAATGGCGTCAAGAAGGGCACTCCATGCCTGTTTTAATGCTAACAGCGCGAGACCGTTGGTCTGATAAGGTGCACGGTATTGATGCTGGGGCTGACGATTATGTTGTGAAGCCATTTCATTTGGAGGAAGTGATGGCGCGTTTACGGGCATTAATTCGTCGCGCTACGGGACATGCGACAAGTGCATTATGTTGCGGAAATGTTTTGTTGGATACGAAGACGTCTCGTGTTTTTGTGGATGGTCAGTTGATTAAACTAACATCTTATGAATTCAGACTACTTTCGTATCTCATGCATCATTGTGATAGGGTCATTTCAAGAACAGAGCTTACTGAACATCTTTATGATCAGGATTTTGATAAGGACTCGAATACGGTGGAAGTCTTTGTAGGTCGGTTACGGAAAAAGCTTGGAGTGGATTTGATTGAAACTATTCGAGGAATGGGGTATCGCGTGAGAACGCTAGGTGATTAATGAATACTTTCGAAGAGAATAATTGGTGTAGGAGGTTCTTTTTTGTAATTACTCGATCTCTCAGTTTACGTGTTATGGTCTTATCAACATTATGGGTTGTTATTTCTCTTTTATCGATTTCTGCAGTAAGTATTTTATTTTATAAACGTTCAACTGAACAAAGCCTAGAGCGTATTCTTTCTGCTCAACTCTACAGTCTTATTGCAACAGTGACGGTGTCATCGGAAGGTACTTTGAGAGGAGGGGCTGGGATTGATGATATTCGTTATTCTGATCCAACAACAGGATGGTATTGGGAAGTTGTTGCGATATCCCATAATTTAAAAGGAAGATTGACATCCCCCTCATTGGGAACAGGCGAGATATTTACACCAAGTGATGTTGATATACCTTTTGACAATAAGTTCTTTCGCTCTTATCGGATAAAGGGGAACAATGGTCAAAAGCTACAAGTGATTGAGAGTGATGTTGTTCTTGATAATGAAAATCATATTGCACGTTTTCGGCTTGTTGGGAATATCGATGAAGCTCATGCCCAGGTAAAGGAATTTAAGCGAACTTTGCAAATTTTTCTTTGGAGTTTTGGTATCGGGAGTGTCCTTATTAATATTGCTATTATTTTCTTTAGTTTTCAACCGTTGAAGCTTATTCGACGCGCATTGAATGATATTCGCGAAGGAAAAGTTCACTATGTGAATACGGATTTAGTAAGCGAAGTAATGCCGCTTGTACAAGAGATGAATGCTCTCATTAATAATAATCAGCGTATTATTGAGCGATTTCGCACACAGGTTGGTAATCTTGCTCATTCATTGAAAACGCCTCTATCCGTGATTATGAATGAGATAGATAAGATGCGCGGAGAAAAGGCTTGTTTGTTGAGAGAGCAAACGCAAATAATGCAAGCTCAAATCAATCATTATCTTCAGCGTGCGCGGATTGCAGCACAATGCGATAGTATTGTCTATCATACGTCTGTTCGCAGTGTGCTTGAACGTTTAGTGCGGGTTATGAAAAAGCTTAATCCTGAAAAACAAATTCAATTTATTATGGATGTTGATGATATTGTTTTTTCTGGAGAGAAGGAAGATTTAGAAGAAATTATAGGGAATTTGATTGAAAATGCTACTCAGTGGTCTCGAGCAAAGGTTTTGATCTCTTGTTGTTTAGAAGAAAATGTTGAAGAAACAGAATATTTTAGTATCTTTGTAGAAGATGATGGCCCTGGTTTAACAGAAGACAAAATGGAGGAAGCATTAAAAAGAGGGCGGCGGTTTAATGAAAGTAAACTAGGGGCAGGTTTAGGGCTAGCAATTGTTTCAGATATGGTCAGTGAATATGGTGGCAAGCTCTTTTTATCACGTTCTGATTTGGGTGGGTTGTATGCAAAAGTTTTATTACCTAAGATGGGAGAATAACATATTTTCGCCTTAAGCAAGAAATGTCTATAAAGTTTGTAAAGCAGTATTTTCAGATAATACATAAAGAGTAGGGAAACATTGTTTTTAGTTTCTTTGCTTAATTGATATATATGATAGATATTTATAATATTTTCCATGAAAAAATGAATTTTTATCAGTTCACATCATTTTTCTCATGAAGAGGGTAAAATGTAAGCGAGTCATTCTCTGTTTGTATTGGAAAAAAATGATATGCTCTTATTAATTTTTGCAGCATTTTTTCTGACTTTTCTGGCAAGTATTCTTTTTCTTTCACTACGTTTTGATGATGAGATAAAGAAAGAATGGAAAGTTCAAACCGCGGATGGTTATAGAAGTCATAAGCATACGATTGAGTTTAACAAGCTTTATATGCATTATAAAAAAAGAAATATTCTTAAGGCTTTAAGTATTTTATTTGTTCTTCTTATGACATGGAATATTTATGGTCTGACAGGCAGTCCAGAAGTGAAAAGTTATTTTTTTAGCGAATTAATGGATAAGGATCCTAAAACTCTTAGTAAGCAAGAAAAGCTTATTCGTTTACAAGTGCTTTTTTTCCGTGCACCTCATGATGGCAAGCTAGCAGATGCGTTAGCGGTAGGGTATCTCGAAGAAAGCCTTTTTCAAGAGGCTGTGAATACTTATTTAGACGCACTTCGTTTGAATGGAGAAACAGCTCCAAGGCTTGTAGGATATGGTTTAGCATTGGTTGGTTATGAAGGGGGAGTGATAACGCAAGAAGCACAAAATGCTTTTCAAAAAGCAGCAGATTTAGCGCCAACAGATTTTTATCCACGTTTGTTGTTGGCCGATGCATTGCATCAAGCAGGAAAAACTGCGCAGGCAGTGCAATTTTTACAAAGCTTTCTTGATACAATGCCTGAAAATTTTTCAGGACAATCACGTGTTAAAAAAATGATGATTCAGTTACGTGATTTATCGCGTGAGCATACAGAGAAAAGAAATCTTGCACCTATGTAGAAGATGTGCAAAGCTCTTAAGAAATAAAATATTGATACTTAATTATAACGTATTTAAACTTTTTTCGCAGAGTGTCTATGAACAGTCAATCTTTAAAGAGTTCTGCCTCATGGAAGGTTATTTTAGAGCAGCGAAAAAAAAGGCGCTTACTGATCATATTATTATGTTGTTTGGTTATGACAATTGCAGCAAGTCTCATAGTGTATGCAATGCGTCATGCGGTCAGTTTTTTTAGAATGCCCTCTGAAATTACAAGAGAAGATATTTTAACGGAGCGCCCTTTGCGTTTGGGTGGCTTTGTTGAAAAGGGAACCGTTCAATATGTTGGAGAGAGAGGCGTTATTTTTTTTGTAACGGATAACAAAAAACATGAAAAAGTAGTTTTCAACGGTGCCTTACCGGATCTTTTTCGTGAAGGTCAGGGAGTGATTGTAGAAGGGCATTTTGATAAACAGGGTTTTTTTATAGGGATGCGTATTTTAGCAAAACATGATGAAACTTATATGCCTAAAGAAACAGCTGATCGTTTGAAAAAATATTACAGTATGGAGAAATAATTCGATTGTGCTTGTCGAACTGGGTCATATTTTTTTAGCTGCAGCATTTTCAGTAAGCTTATTAGGGGCGTTCTTACCTGCTTTAGGTGTTTGGTGGAGAGAGCGTTTGTTAATGCAAACAGCTGTTCCTCTAGCATATATCACTTTTACATTACTACTTTTATCTTTTTTAGTGATAATTTATGCTTATGTCGTATCTGATTTTTCTGTTTTGAACGTTGTTGAAAATTCTCATTCAGAAAAACCGATGCTCTATAAAATTATAGGTGTTTGGAGCAACCACGAAGGCTCTATGTTGTTATGGGTTTTAAGTCTTGCTTTTTTTAGTGCATTGATGGCCTTTTTTAGCCAACATTTTCCAGAAGATTTTAAGACGCTTGTTTTAATTTGCCAAAGTTGGATTACAAGTGCTTTTCTTTTATTTATTCTTTTTGTATCCAACCCATTTTTACGTGTGAATCCACCAGCATTACAGGGAAATGGTCTCAATCCTCTTTTACAAGATATCGCATTAGCAATTCATCCACCGCTACTTTATTTAGGTTATGTCGGTTTTTCACTTTGTTTTTCTTTTGCCGTTGCGGCATTGATTGTGGGACATGTTGATAGAATTTGGGCGCGTGGGATTCGTCCATGGCTTTTACTTTCTTGGTGTTTTTTGACATTGGGTATTATGGTTGGCTCCTATTGGGCTTATTATGAGCTAGGATGGGGGGGCTATTGGTTTTGGGATCCTGTTGAAAATGTTTCGTTTATGCCTTGGCTTTCAGGAACGGCTCTTTTACATTCTGCTCTTGTTCTCGAAAAACGAGAAATATTGAAAAGTTGGACTTTGTTTTTAGCGCTGCTTACTTTTTCCCTTTCTCTGATGGGAACTTTTCTTGTGCGTTCGGGGCTTTTAGTTTCTGTTCATAGTTTTGCTGTTGATCCAGCACGGGGGCAAGCAATTCTTGCACTTTTATTGTTTTTTACAGGAGCGGCTTTTCTTCTTTTTGCTTTGCGCACCCCTATTTTAAAAACAGGAAATTTTTTTCAACCAATTTCACGTGAAGGGTTTATTGTTTTAAATAACTTGTTACTAACAACAATAACAGCAACAGTATTGATTGGTACGCTTTATCCTTATTTTATTGAGATATTAACAGGACAAAAAATTTCTGTAGGGGCTGCTTTTTTTAACCTTACCTGTGGACCGCTAATGGTTTTGCTGTTGTTGTTTGTTCCGTTTGGGACAATGATGGCATGGAAACGCGGTGATTTTCTTGCAGTTTTTGAACGGTTATGGTTTGTTTTTGTATTGGTTGGTATCGTCTGTTTTATAATATTTTATGCGACATCTGTGCGTGATATTTTTGCCGTTTTAGGGATTGGGCTTTCAGCGTTTGTTTTTTTAGGCAGTTTAGCGGATCTATGGGGAAAGAGTGGATATGGCAAGAGAGCTTTTTCAGTACGCGTTAAGAGATTTCTTGGATTGCCATGGTCTACTTTTGGTGCAGCAATAGCACATATGGGATTAGGTGTTACATTATTTGGTATTGTTTGTGTGGCAAGTTTTGGGCAAGAACGTATTTTAATCATGAACGTAGGGGATAGGGTGACGATAGCGGATAAAACGCTTCATTTTGATGCAGTGTATGATGATGTTGGTTCGAATTATTCGGCAATGGAGTTTTATTTTAAAATATATGAAAATAAAAACATTGTGGGTCATGTAACAGCCTCAAAGCGATTTTACTCGAGCCAAAATACATCAACAACAGAAGTTGGTCTGAAAAATCATGGCTTATCGCAGCTATATATTGTACCAGGACATATCGATAATCGGGGTCTTGTTGTGCATGTATGGTGGAAGCCTTATGTAATATGTATTTGGTTAGGGGCATTCATGATGGCTATGGGGGGATGTCTTTCTCTTCTGGGGTATTGGTTTCGCATTGGTATGTACAATAGGGTAATGCCTGCTTTAAATTTTTGGAAAAGACATTGAGATGAAAAAAATTCTTTGGATTGTATTTTTTTTAATTGCAACGTTTCCTTTTCAATTAGCAATAGCAGTAGAGCCGGATGAGATTTTAAAGGATAAGATTCTTGAAGCGCGAGCACGCCATATTTCATCGCATTTACGTTGTCCGGTTTGTCAAAATCAATCAATTGATGATTCAGATGCTGCTTTAGCACGTGATTTACGGCTTTTAATTCGGGAAAGGCTAAAAATGGGCTATAGTAATCAGCAAGTCACTGACTTTCTTGTTGAGCGATATGGTGAATTTATTCTCTTGAAGCCACCATTGAATAAAATAACTTGGTTTTTATGGTTTTCGCCTTTGATCATTATCATCATTGGCGCAAGTATCATATTTTTCCACTTCAAACGGAACAATCATGAGAAAATAATGAGTTATGTGAATGAAGAAGAACAGCCAAAAATGCCATTGCATTAAAAAAGATGTTATATAAAAGAAAAAAATCAGATCATCTGCAATGAGCATACAATCTTATTGTAATTATATTAGGGAATACTGAAACCTTACAAAACTTTAATAATTTAGACAGAAAATGGTAAGGTCTGGTGTTTTATAAGTGATCGAAATTGGAATAAAGGTATGATTGAATAGGAGCATAGAGTAAATGGTTAAAAAGGCTTTCTTTAAAACATTTGTCGCAGTGAGTTTTTCTGCGATATTGGAAAGTGCACTGTTTTTTAGTGGATGTACATCAAGCTTGTGGATAACAAAGGCTCATGCAAGTTCTGTATTTACTTCGTTAATACAACAACAGGGATTTGCCGATATTGTTGCTCAAGTGAAACCAGCCGTTGTAGCAGTACAAGTAAAGAGCAATAAAAAGAAAGAAGATAGGTTCTTTAGCAACTTTTTTAGTGGTCCAGGACTTGATCAATTACCAGACCAGCATCCTTTAAAAAGATTTTTTAAAGAGTTTTATGATTTTGATAAACCTAAAAATAAATTTCCCCACCAATCGCAAAGACTCCGTCCTGTTGCTTTTGGATCGGGTTTTTTTATTTCGTCTGATGGGTACATCGTGACCAATGATCATGTGATTTCTGATGGAACAAGTTATACTGTTGTTCTTGATGATGGTACAGAATTGAATGCAAAGCTCATTGGGAAAGACCCCAAAACCGACCTTGCCGTATTAAAAGTGAGTGATAAAAGAAAATTTTCCTATGTTGATTTTGGTGATGATTCAAAGCTTCGTGTTGGGGATTGGGTTGTTGCCATTGGGAACCCATTTGGCCTTGGTGGAACTGTGACAGCAGGTATTGTTTCTGCACGTGGACGTGATATTGGCACTGGTGTGTACGATGATTTTATTCAGATTGATGCTGCTGTTAATAGAGGAAACTCTGGTGGTCCAACGTTTGATCTTAATGGAAAGGTTGTTGGGGTTAATACAGCAATTTTTTCTCCTTCTGGAGGAAATGTTGGGATTGCTTTTGCTATTCCGGCAGCGACTGTAAAACAGGTTGTACAACAACTTATTGAAAAAGGTTCAGTTCAACGTGGTTGGTTAGGTGTTCAGATTCAGCCGGTAACAAAGGAGATTTCCGATTCAATAGGTTTGAAAGAAGCCAAAGGTGCTTTGGTTACTGATCCGTTAAAAGGACCGGCAGAAAAGGCTGGTATTAAAGCGGGTGATGTAATTATTTCAGTGAATAATGAAAAGGTTGCTGATACGCGTGAGCTGGCGAAACGTATTGCAAATATTAAACCAGGAGAAACGGTAACTATAGGGATTTGGAGATCAGGTAAGGAGGAGAGTATCAAGGTTAAGCTCGCTTCAATGTCTGAAGATGAAAGTAAGAAAGAGGCTTCAAAATATTCAAATGAACGGGGTGATTTAGATGAAACATTGGAAGATTATGGTCTGATTGTTATACCCTCTGATGATGGTGTAGGGGTTGTCGTAACGGAGGTCGATACCGATTCAGATGCTGCAGATAAAGGGATACGCCCTGGTGATATCATTGTGACAGTAAATAATAAACCGGTTAAACGAGTCTCTGATATTGTTAGCACAATAAAAAATGCTCAGCAGTTAGGACGAAAGGCTATACTCTTACAAGTGCGAACAAATGATCAAAATCGTTTTGTTGCTCTTCCAATTTTGAAAAAATAAGGCTTTAGTTGTAGGACAAATGTTTATTAAATATTTGTCCTACAACATAATAAAGTAATGGAGATACGTTTTATGAAGATACTCGTTATTGAAGATGATCATGAGACGGGGCATTATCTCGAAAAGGCTTTTTTGGAAGTAGGGCATTCCGTTGATGTTGCTTATGATGGGGATACGGGATACGCTTTAGCGACCACGGAAAATTATGACGTTATGGTTGTTGATCGAATGCTTTTGCATCGTGATGGTCTTTCTATTATTGCTGAATTGCGCGCTAAAGGCAATGAAACACCGGTTCTTATTCTGTCTGCTTTAGGGCAAGTCAATGATCGTGTAACGGGGTTGCGTGCAGGGGGAGATGATTATTTGACAAAGCCTTATGCTTTTTCTGAACTTCTTGCGCGTGTTGAAGTTTTACAACGGCGGAAAAATCCTAAAGAAGCAGAAACTGTTTATTGTGTAGGTAATCTTGAGCTTGATCGGCTAGCACATACGGTAAAACGGGGTGATAGAAACATCCTATTGCAACCACGAGAGTTTCGTTTACTTGAATATTTGATGCGCTATGCGGGGCAGGTTGTTACACGCACTATGCTTTTGGAAAATGTTTGGGATTACCATTTTGATCCACAAACGAATGTCATTGATGTCCATATCTCCCGTTTGAGAGCCAAAATTGAAAAAGATTTTGATGTTCCCCTTCTCCATACCGTGCGTGGAGCTGGGTATATGCTGAAAGCACCAGATAACAAAGCATGAGTCGTTTGATTAATATAATGCGCACGACGGCGCTAAGGCTTTCAGCACTTTACATTTTATTGTTTGGATTGGTGGCAACAGGGCTTTCTATTTATATGACGGCATTTTCTGCTTCATTGTTAACAGAGCAAACTGAACAGGCTTTACATGAAGAATTAAAGTATATTGAAAATGCTTATAATTATGGAGGATTATCCTTATTAATGCGCACTATTGATTATCGTTCAAGACAACCAGGAGCATTTCTTTATCTTGTCACGGATTCTATGGGGCGTATTTTAGCAGGAAATGTAGCACGTATTGAATTAGGTCTTTTGAATCAGAGTGGTTTTATTTCTACCTCTTTTTTATACTCCCGTTTTGGAGAACATGGCAAAACAAGTGAACATCGCGCTTTGGCGGTTATTGTTGATTTACCTAATGCTATGAAGATTCTTATAGGACGCGATTTGGATGAGCCAGAACGTTTTGCAGTGGTTATTCGTAAAGCTGTGGTCATTGCACTTGCTGCAATGGTTGGAGGCGCTTTACTCATATGGTTTTTTGTTGGCAGGAGAGCTTTACAAAGGATTGATCATGTAACGGCTGCATCACAGCGCTTGATGGATGGTGATTTCAGTGGGCGTTTACCTGTCTCTGGAGTAGGGGATGAGTTTGATCGATTGTCAGCTAATCTTAATGTTATGTTAGACCGCATTGAAGAGTTAAATATTGGTTTACGTCAAGTATCAGATAACATTGCTCATGATCTGAAAACGCCGTTAACGCGTCTTAGAAATCGCGCTGAAGAGGCGCTTTCAGGAAATAAGACAAAGCTTGAATATCGTCAGGTCCTTGATAGGGTTATTGCAGAATCAGATCAACTTATTTGTACGTTCAATGCGATTTTAATGATTTCACGTATTGAGGCCAGCAGTGCGATTGAGCATCTTGAAATGATGAATATGAAACTGATCCTTGAAGATGCTGTTGAGATTTACGAACCTTTTGCTGAAGAGTCAGGTGTTTTACTTCGGTTGGGGAATATATTTGATAAAGAGCTTAAGTTGAATCGTGAGCTTGTTGCACAATCAATTTTTAACCTTATAGATAATGCCATTAAATATGCGTCTAAAGGTGAAAGGAAAGCGGAGGTTTGCTTATCAATGGAATATCGTGATGAACATTTATTAGTTGTTGTGAGCGATAATGGACCAGGAATAGCAGAGGATAAACGTGAAAAAGTGACAGAACGATTTGTTCGTCTTGAAGAAAGCCGCACACAACCTGGGTTTGGGATTGGTTTAAGTATAGCAAAAGCAGTTATGAAGCTTCACGGGGGTGAGTTGTTGCTTGAAAATGCAAATCCAGGGCTTAGGGCTGTTTTGTTATTTCCTTAAAGATATTTTTCTTCACTTTTCTCTTTTCATACGTAACAACTATTTTAAAAGTATAAAGCAATAGAAAGGAAGGCAAAATGCTTTTCAAGGGAGCGCAGACGAAACAAGCTTTTTTAAAAACACAGCTTCTCCCTTTATGCCCTCTCGATAAAAGTGGTTCCCAATGGTTAAAAGACATGGAAGAACAAGCAAGGGAAGAAGGTTTAGAATCTCTTATTTCCCTTATCTTAGAGAGTGGAACGCAGATTGATTTTATCAGTTCAGTTATGACCTTATCTCCTTTTTTGCGTGAGGTTTTAATTGCCAATCCATCATATCTTAGTGCTTTATTAAATGTTGATATAGAAACAAGGCTGAGCGAAATTATAGATGATATTACGGCTATTGATAAGGATGAATCTATAAATGAAACTTCATTAATGGCTGCTTTAAGGCGCAAAAAAAGAGAAGCGCATGTTCTCATTGCTTTAGCTGATTTGAGTGGTGTTTTTACTTACGAAGTTTCATGTGCTTGGTTGACACGTTTGGGCGAAGCAGCATTAAGTGTAGCGCTGCGTTTTCTATTAAGAGAAGCGCATGATCATGGTAAGATCAATTTATTAAGCCGTGAGAATCCAGAAAAAGACTGTGGTTTAATTATTTTAGGGATGGGAAAATTAGGAGCAGGGGAACTTAATTATTCTTCTGATATTGATCTTATTGTTTTCATTGATGAAACATCACCTCATATTGGTAATCTTTCTGAAAGTGTTGACGTATTTTCTAAAATGGTACGCCGATTAATCCGTATCATTCAAGAACGCACTGCGGAAGGATATGTTTTTCGTCTTGATTTTCGGCTTCGTCCAGATCCAGGATCAACCCCTTTGGCCTTACCAGTAAGGACTGCCTTGCGGTATTACGAAGGGCGTGGACAAAATTGGGAACGAGCAGCCATGATTAAAGCACGTCCAGTTGCTGGCGATAAGAGGGCAGGTTTTAACTTTCTTAAAGAGCTTTTTCCCTATGTGTGGCGGAAATATTTAGATTACGCTGCTATTGCTGATATTCATTCGATCAAACGTCAAATTCATGCGCATAAAAATTACGGTCAAATTGCAGCTTATGGGCATAATATAAAGTTAGGTCGTGGTGGTATTCGTGAGATTGAGTTTTTTGTTCAGACACAACAGCTTATTGCCGGTGGGCGTTTTCCTCAATTACGTGGACGTCAGACAGTTGCAATGTTAGCAGAACTTCACACGCTTGGTTGGATTAGTGAGAAAACAAGAAATAGTCTTATAAAAAGTTATGCTTTTCTTCGAAATGTGGAACATCGGATTCAGATGCTTTTCGATGAACAAACACACCTTCTTCCAAATGATATTGCTCAATTCACGAGTGTTGCCTATTTAATGGGTTATCAAGACAGTAACAGTTTTATCCGTGATTTATTAAAAACACTTCAGGTTGTTGAAAAACATTATGCAGCACTGTTTGAGAATGAGCAAGAACTTGGTTTAGAAATTGGTAATTTAGTTTTTACAGGTGAAGAAGATGATCCGGAGACATTAATAACGTTAAGCCGTTTAGGCTTTGAAAGAGCAAGTGATATTTGTCGTATTATGCGCACTCTCCATTGTGGTCGTTATAAAGCAACGCAATCAGCCGAAGCACGCGAGAGATTAACGGAATTAACACCAGCTCTTTTGAAAGCTTTTGGTGGGACAAAACGAGCTGATGAGGCGATGTTGCGTTTTGATAGTTTTTTACAGGGCTTACCTTCAGGAATTCAGCTTTTTAGTCTTTTACAGTCTAATCCCTCTCTTTTGGATATGCTTGTCCTTATTATGGGTGCTGCTCCACGTCTTGCAGAAATTATTACACGCAGATCCCATGTTTTTGATGGAATGTTAGATCCGAATATTCTTTCAGAATTACCAACAAAAGCGTATTTAGAAAAACGGCTTGAATATTTTCTTGAAAATATTCTTTCTTATGAGGAAATTCTCGACCATTTAAGAATTTTTGCAGATGAACAACGTTTTTTAATTGGTATTCGAATTTTGAATGGTGCAATTACAGGAGAAAGAGCGGGTTTTGCTTTTACTGCGCTTGCTGATCTTATGATTACAAAAACATTTGCTGCCGTTCAAGAGGAATTTTCTCGTCTTCATGGTAGTATTAAAGGGGGGCGTGTTGGCATATTGGGTATGGGGAAGCTTGGAAGTCGCGAATTAACAGCAGATTCCGATGTTGACCTCGTTTTGCTTTATGAACACGATGATGATGCAGAAATATCTGATGGAGAAAAGCCTCTTTATATCTCTCAATATTATACGCGTTTAGCACAGCGCCTCATTTCTGCTTTATCCACTCTTACAAGCCAAGGTGTTCTTTATGTCGTTGATTTAAGGTTACGGCCGTTAGGCAATAAAGGACCTGTTGCTGTTTCTTTTCCATTTTTTAAAAAGTATTATCGCCAAGAAGCATGGATATGGGAATATCTTGCTTTAACAAGGGCTCGAGGCATTGCAGGAGATCCTGATTTTTTACAAAAGCTAGAAAATGAAGTGTGTGCAATTATTGCTATTTCTCGTGATAAGAAGGAAGTTGCAAAAGAAGTATGTGAAATGCGTTCCTTGATTGCAAAAGAAAAGCCGCCAAAAAATCAATGGGATTTAAAAACGATGTCTGGTGGCATTATGGATTTGGAGTTTATTGCTCAATTTTCTCTTATTACGCATGTCATTGAGTTTCAAATTGGAGCAACAACAGCTGATATTTTAGATCACTTACCAGACAGTTTTCTTAATCAGTCATGTATTGCTGATTTACATTATGCCTATCATCTTTATACAAATTTGAGTCAAATTATACGGCTTTGCTTAAATGATTCTCTTGATCCCAATGATATGCCACCTGGATTAAGTGACCTTTTGTTAAATAGTGTTGGGGAACCTGATTTGCTTCGTGTTGAAAAACTAATTGCAGAAACTGGGCAATTGGTCTGTTCAGTTTTTACAAAAATCATGAAACATTAAAATAATTTTATAAGAATAATAAAAATTATTAATTCCGTTTTTATATATTAATTTTTGTCTTTTATTTCATTACACACTTGAGAGGGTTAGAGTGAAGTTCTCTACTGGTTTCTCAAGTGTGATGAAAAAAAATTTCTGTTAGATGTGTCATTCTTTATACAAAAAGCGATGAGTGACGAGTTTAGTGAATGATATTCTTTATGAGCCTTATCTCATGTGTATGATAAAAGCATATGGGTCATTTATTAAGCAGCGGTATATCAGATACATTTATGAATTAAGGGATATTCAACACAAAAATATATGCAAGAGTGTTTTTATCGTACATATTTATATAAAAACTTATAGAGATTATGTCTCATTACACTAATAATACCAAAATATTAAAATCAATATGATAAAAATCTTTATTGATTACATATCTCATTTTTTCAAAAAATTGATATTATAATTATTTGTATAATCATGATTAATATGAAGCTATAAAAGCTAATATGTAATAATTAATGGAAATATAAAGCATATTTAAATTTTTTTATAATATTATTTATTAAAACTAATTTTATTTTTTTATAACTGTGTCATTTTTGCTATAGATTTTAAAAAAAAACTGTGAAACTATTTACTATTATTTATGTATCACATTAGCTTTTAGGGGAGCAATTATGATTACAAAGTATTTAGTCTCAACATCTATCTTTTCTTTAATTTCAATTTCTGTAGTACAGGCGGCGGATATGGTTACTCCTGAACAGCCCGTTCCTGTTATTGCAGCTCCTGCTTTTTCTTGGACAGGATTTTATCTTGGAGGACAGATTGGTAGCTTTTCAGGTAAAACAACTGCAAGTTATTTAAAAGATGAGACGGGGATATGGAATCCAATTGGAAAGGAGGATTTACCTAAACTTTCTGGTTTTATAGGGGGAGTTTATGCAGGTTCCAATATTGATATCGATAATGGTTTTATTATAGGTATTGATACGGATATTATGTGGTCTGATAAAAAGGGTACAAAAGATATTAATCGACCCAAAAAAAGTCAAACTGAAGAAGATTCTTCAGAAGAAGCAAATCTAACAAGAGATTCTCATGAGGAGGATTCGACAATACCTATTGAAGCTGTACGTCATACTTTAAAACAAAAATGGGCTGGTGCTACGCGGGTGAGAGTTGGTTTTGCGATTGAGCGTGTAATGCCTTATGTTTCTGGAGGGATTGCTTATACGCAACTTCAGAATATTTTTGGGTTAGTTGCTGACAGCAACAACAGAGCAGTTAATTTTTCTGATTGGTTGCATGATGAAAAAAAGACCATGATTGGTTATACCCTCGGAGGTGGTGTTGATTTTGCAATGGCTGATAATGTTATTGTGCGTGCAGAATACCGTTATTCAGATTTTGGTAAGAAGAAGTTCGTGCATGATAAATTTGAAATGGGCTACAAGACAAACGATTTCCGCGTGGGTGTAGCTTATAAATTTTAGTTTTTGCCGAATTAAAAATTCAAAAGTCTCATTTTAGAATGAGGCTTTTATTTTTTAGATATGTGCAGTGAAATATCCTTCACTCAAAAGAGTTACTATTTTATTCGAACAATACGTTTATTTATAAATATAATTTACTTTTTCATGTTGAGTGAGAGACCCAAGTATCATAAGATTTTCTCATTTTAAACCTATACCATGTTGAACCAGTGAAAACCATGTCTTTTGCACGTCAAAAGGAGGGAGAGCCGTGAGATAAAAAACATGAAAGAAAGAATAAAAATACTCCTTATGAACCTTCTCAAGTGCCAAAGGCTGTCGCTGCATTGGGACTTGGCAAAGTGTGAGATTTTGATACTAGCTGGCTTTTTCATAAACGTAAAGATGGTGCTGCTAAATGGACTTATCATTACATTATTCATAGGTGCTGTGGGAAATGGATTTGGGTGCTTTAAAAGATGCTTTTTTAAAACAAACACATGAATTGGCAACTTAATTGCGTTTTGTTTTATTTGAAATACCTCTCATACAATCGACGTTTCTGTTTTTCATTGTCGTAAGATATTTATTTAATAACAAAAAATCGTTAAAGCACGTAAAACTACATCCGCAATAAAACTTAATAATAATAATTTATATTAATAAAATATCTATAAAGATTATTATAAAGTGATTTATAGGAAAAAATAGATAGCAAATTATGAATTTATCGAGACATAAAAAACATTATTAACTATGCCTATTATAGAAATAGAATCTATTATTTTTATAAATCTTTTAAATGTACGATAATAAATGTCGAATGAAATAGTAGGGGATTATTTCAAATATATTTACGATAAATCTGTATTGACGATAAATCAATCAACATCATTTGTTCATGAACTACAAGTATGTTTGGTTATTGAAATTATATACTTTAGTTATTGATTTTCAGGTATAGAATCTGAATGAGGTTCTCTATTATTCTATAGAAGATACATCACTGTAGTGGTATAAGGATTTTGCGCATTAGATGCTTTTGGAGGAGTGTATGATAAAATTCAAGGCATGATTTGTGTGTAGAACTTTGTGAAGTCAATCACATGCACAATTAGCAGGTGGAATCTGTGCGACAAGAATCTGGATTATTTATAGATCAGGTGTGGTAGAAGTTTTCGTCCTTTAGGACGGGAAGGAAATAGACCGATGAGCTTGTAAAGCCAGTCATATAAGAGGGGTAGCAGATAGAATTCTCTGAGAGAAATTAATTTATCGACAGAGAAAGTGAAACTTTGTCTTTTAAGGAGAAAAAGGGAAATAAGAATTATGATTTCCAAAGGGATATGAAATAAAAATATTTTCGTTTTTGGTTGTTTTGGCAACTATGAAGGTGTTTAAAGATTAATTGTTTCAATACATGCAATCTCGTTTTGAGGGTTGATAATGCTATAACGTTGCAATTGGCAGTACCATTGATTTTGTAAGTGTTCAATGGAAAATAAATTAAAGCCTGCGGGTGGTTTTTTATCACCAAAAGCTTGTGATGCGGAAGGAACACCAACAATAGGAATTTTTTTAATTGGTCCTTCAATGTAATTCAATGTGGGTAAATGAGTATGTCCGTGAAGAATAAGTTCGCAACCGTGATATTTGATAACGTCTAGAAAACGTTTTATATCTCGTAGTTTTTTATGCCAAGATGTTGCCTTGGGAAAGGGGGGATGGTGAATCATGACGACACGAAAAAGGTTACGCTGTGCTGCTTCCTTTAAAAAGAGCGGTAAAGTTTGCGCTTGCATTTTACCAAAATAACCAGAAGCTTGAAAAGGTGGTGTCGCGATGGCTGAAGAAGTTGCTATGATGGCGACATTTTTGCGAATGCGCATATAAGGAAAAAGAAAGGCGCTTTTTTGAGGGACATCACCTGTGATCCAAGGTTTAAAAAGAGTACATGCTTTTTGGAAAGCACCGCGGACATAGGCGTCATGATTTCCAAATGTCAAGGAAATATCTTGAGGTTGTCCTAAGTTAAGTAGCCAACGATGTGCTTGTTCAAATTCCTTATCTAGAGCAAGATTAACAAGATCACCAGAGATCACAAGATGATCAGGTTTTTTTTTGTTCAAGACATCTATTAAAGTTTCTAGGACATTTGTTACCATTTGACTCTTACGTTTTCTTTGCCAATTCAGATAACCGGTAAGACGCTTTCCAGAAAGTTCAAAAAGGGAAGGTTGCGGGAGAGGGGAAAGATGTACATCCGATATATGGGCAAGATAAAACATAAAAGCTCGTAGAGTATTAAAAATGATTTAGATAATAAGCATAAGATAAGTTGATACTTAAAGGCAAGAAGGATTGTAAAATGAAAAATAGCTTGTTGAAAATATGAGAAAATTCTTTTAAGAATTAACGCTGTATTGTATTTTTTATGAAAAGAACAACATAATACAACATATCATTCTTGGTAGCCGATATGTTTTTTCTATGATGGGATAGACTTTAAAATGATGGTCATAAAGTTTTAAGACTTTTAAACAGCTTTCATACGACCACACATTATCATAAAAAATCTAATTATTCAGTATAAAATGCAAAAGAATGTATTGTATTTATCAGGAATTTTTACGGTTTTTGGCTGCCATGTATTGCTTTTAACGGGAGATTTTTTCACGCAAAACAGAACGATTCAAGAAGAAGATCCCAAATAAAATATCATTGTGTTGTACATTCATATATTTGTTTTGAAGAGATATTTCCCAGTGCGCTTGATCGCATTTCACGAAAGTTCTCAATTCTATGAAAAGTCTCGTTTATAAGGCTTATTATGCGCCACCATTTTACATTTATACAAGGTGCAAAGTAAAACCATCATACTATTCCCTCCCAATTTTGTGAAAATCCTTGCTTTAAGAGGATTCATAAGAGGTACTTTACTCTTTTCTTCAATGGTGTTTATTCATACAGATCTCTTTTAATGATGTGCAAGCGAGTGATTTTAATTAATTTAATATAGAAAGTATTACAAAAAAGAAAAACCCTACAGGGAATAATAACTCAATATGACAATAATGATAAATTATCATTATAGATCAATGTTTTTATCTAATTGTAAAAGACAAGAAAATACACAAAAAAATAAGCTGAATTTTAAGACTATTATATGAAATTTCAGATTTTTCAACGGCTTTCACGATACCACATGCTGCTCAACAGTAAAAGGCAAGCAAGCAGCGCCAAGAAACCAGAAAATATCGAAAAATAAAAGGTATTAATTAAACGGGTTTCTGTCGCTTCTTTCAGAACAATTGAATGTGCTGGGGAAGAAGACGGGTTTATTTTTGATTGAATCAGCTTGAATGGAGGAAGATGAATGTTTTCTTTTCCCTCAGGGTGTAACCGTCCGATGTAACCACCGGTGTGCTTAATAATGGGAGCTAGTTTTTCTTGTGTTGAAATTAAGTCAAACAATTCAAGATTATCGAGTATCCCTACAGAAGAAAGTATTGTTAAATCGCCATTTTTAATGGTAAAAATTCCTGTTTCATCAGTGGTCCCGGTTGCGCTGAAGAGACCTTCTTGCTCTTTGGTGAGAGTGATATTTTCTTTTTTTCCAGAAGGAAAGGTTATTTCAGCGGGTTCTGGATGGTCTTTTAGAGTTTGGCGGCGAATTGTTAAATGATGATGGCTGCTAGTTGCACTTAATTTTTCTTCCTCAAGCTCTGGTTCTTTCATGAGCCAATGGGCAATACGACGATAAAGAGCTGCATAAGGACCGCCGCCTTCGAAACCTCGTGCCCAAAGCCAACTTTCATCGGAGAGCAACATGCCTACACGTCCTTTATCAACATGCGCGAGAAGTAAAAGTGGTTGTTCATCGGCTCCTTTCATGAGGGCGATTCCGTTATTTATGTTTTGAATAGCAATTTGTCGCAACCATTGCCCCCATTGAGAAGCTGGAAGGTTAAGTGTTGCAAGTCCCCTTGTGACAGGATGGCGCTCACCTTCTTTGGTTAATGTGGGGCGAAAAGGCTTTTCAATAATAGTTCCATTGGGCAATGCCGGTAGAATGCTTATTAAAGGTGTTTTCGCAAGTGAGTTGTTTTTTGTAAATTCAGGTCCTGTTACCATCAGCAATGCACCCCCCTTTTGTACATATTGGGCGATATAATCATAATAGATTAAGGGTAGAGCAGCAGAGTGCTGGTAGCCATCAAGGATGATGAGATCAAAGTTATTAATCTCTTCAACAAAGAGTTTTCTTGTCGGAAAGACCACCAAGGATAATTGGCTTAAGGGCGTATTATCTGCTTTGGTGGGAGGACGTAAAATAGTAAAGTGAACAAGATCAATATTGGAGTCACCTTTCAAAAGGTCTCGCCATGTCCGTTCTCCATTATAAGGAGCACCTGAAATAAGAAGAACGCGTAAATTTTCTCTGATTCCTTCAATGATTGTTATGGCGCGGTTGTTTTCAAAGCTTAGTTCACCTTTGTGTGGATCGGTTATCACTTGGATAATATTTTTTTCAGCATGAGGAAGGGTAATTTCAGTTTGAAAAATCACGCCAGGAGTTACAGAATAATGGCCAATGTCTTGCCCATTGACGCTTAATGTAATATTTGCTTTCTGTGGTATTGTTTTTTGGGCTGGCCCTTTATCTTCTACCAAAATGGAGAGCGTTTGTGGTTTGTTGACAAGGGCAAAGCGTGGAGGAGAAATAAACTTGATTTGGCGATCAAATTCATCTGAGTGCCCTGTAATCAGGGCATTGAGAGGGGCTTCATGATGAAGGTCTGATAGGTCAGGAATGTCATGCACTTGTCCATCGGTGATAAAAATGGTTCCTGCATAACGAGAGGGCGGTACATCAGATACTGCTTGTTTTAAAGCCTCAAACAAATTCGTTGAGGGCGCATACTGATTATCAGCAAGTTTTCCAGCTTCAATAAAGCGTGGTTCAAATTGTGGATAATGCGCTAATGCTTGCGTTAATTGCGCGCGCGCTTCATCACTGTCGTTTGTACGTGTTCCAAATGTTTGGCTTTTGCTGCGGTCAATAACAATACCTACGGTGCTTTTCAGTGGTTCGCGCTGTTCTTTTATGATCATTGGATTGAGCAAAGCAAGGATGAGGGCGCTTAATGCCATCAGACGAAATAAAGAACCTTGACGTTGCGTAACAAGACCAACAACGACAAAAAGCATTGATATTCCACTTAAGAACAGAATCCAAATGAGTGGTAAAAAAGGCTGAAAAGTGAAAAATGATATCATTGCCTTCTTTCTCTTTTAAAGCGTTCCAAGAGTGCTGGAACATGAACTTGGTCCGCTTTATAGTTTCCTGTAAGAACATAAAGGACAATATTTAAACCTGCACGAAATGCCCATAGACGTTGCATTGGATCATTGGGAACAAGGGGATATTTCCATGTCCCTTTTTCATCGAGTGCCCAAGCCCCGGCAAAGTTATTGGCGGTGATGAGAAGAGAACTTACATTATCACCGCTAGCAAGAGAATTTTTATTTTTTTTGTTTGTTGATGAGGATTCAATCCATAAAGGTGAACCACGGTAGAGACCAGGAAAATCTGGCATAATATAAAAAGAACGTGCAACAACATGATCCGTTGATGCTGGCTCAATGGATGGAATATTTAACTCTTTTAAGATATCTCGTAATCGTTGCGTTTCTGGAGTGGCATCTCCTTCAAGATTAAGATTACTCTTTATCTGATCGCGTGTGTCAAATAAAATTGTTCCCCCATGTTTCATAAAGTTATTTATTTTTTCAAGACTTTTGGGGGTAGGTATAGGACTCTTAACATCAATTGGCCAGTAAATAAGAGGATAAAAAGAGAGTTCATCTTTATCGAGATCAAGTGCTGTAACAGAGCCTGGGGTAAGCATTGTACGTTCTGCGATAAATTGACTTAACGCTTCTAGACCACTTTTACTCGTTGTATCAATTTCATGATTATTGGTTATAACATAGGCAAGATGTGTTGCACCAGCAGCTTGTACACTATCATGATGATTTTCTTTCGTTTGTGCATGAAGTGTTGGATCATATGAAAATAAGGCAATAAGACTTATAAAAGGGAGGAGAAATATATTACGCCGTTTCATGAAAGAAAAAATATCTCCCATCCATAAAATGAGAAAATTGTCAAAGGCGAATAATAAGATGGCTAATCCTAAAAGTGGACCGATAAGATTTTTTTCTTTTGTATCGTAAGATAAAGGGCTTTTATTAAGAGAAGTTGGCAATGATGATTGTTTCATCAAGTGCGACGAATGAGTTAAGAGATTGAGTGCATAAAAATCGCTTTTGACACCATAAAGTCCTGGGGGAGTATTATAGGAAGGATGGGGTGGATTTTGAGAGTCAAAGACCAGTGGAACAACATGAGAGGGCGGTACTTGTAATTGTCCGTCAGCGGCTATGGTTCGCCACGGGTTTTGTACCATTGTTCTTTTTTCTCTATGTGTTAGGTTGGTGTTTTCGTGAGACCCTAATGTGATTAGTTTTTGCAACATTTGTGCAAAAAAGCCAGAAAGAGGAAGATTAGACCATGTTGGGTCAGGAGCAACATGAATGAGAATGAGGGTTCCTTTACCACGTTTTGCTGCGGTAATAAGAGGGGTTCCATCCGCAAGGCTAAGCCACGTTTTTTCAAAAAGATCTGGGGCTGGTTCTGCGAGGATTTGGCGCGAGACAGAGACATCTTCTGGAAAAGGGAGATCAAAGAAAAAACTATTTTTTGCAAAAGGAGCAAGCTTTTGTGGTTTCGTCCAAGACATAATACTTCCAAGGAAACGTTGACCCTGACGCAGCGGTATCGGAAGGAGACTATCATAATGTTCTGCACTACTGAGTTTTTCTCCTGCAAAGCGGATGAGTGTTCCCCCTTTATTCACAAAATCAGAAAGTTTTTTTTCTGCTTTTTCAGGCATGTTAACCATGTCGCTCATAATGAAAACAGATGGATTTTGTTTAAGCAAATAATCAATATCCGTTGAAAGCTCTCTTCCACCGGCGGTTATAAGCTGTGTATATTCCTGTAATGCTTTGATAATGTAATAAAATGGAGAAAGTAAAGGCTGTGCCATTTCATTGGTATCGGGTGATAGAAGAGCAACACGGCTTATCCTATTATGGCTGTCTACCAAGAAAGTTGCAGCAGCATGGTTTTGATTATTCATTTTTATCCAAGCGATGTCATTGCGTAGTTCAAGTGGTACATCAAAAGGGACAAGAGCTGTTGTTTCTCCTTCAGAAAAATTTTTCGTAAATTGACCGAGAAGTTGATTGTTTGAATCGTAGAGGTTGAGTGTAGCGGAAGTTTTGCCGTGTGTTGTTGAGCGGATAATACGCGCGACCATACTTCCATCATTATTTTCTACGGATGTTATACCGATTAAATCGGAAATATCCGCCAAATACCATAAGAATTTTTCAGGTTTTAATTCTTCAAGCAAAGCAAAAGTTTGCTCATCTTCATTTGTTTGTAATCCATCACTTAAATAAGCAATATCAAGAGGTTTTCCTTTGGTTATTTTTCTGAGTTTTTTTAAGACATGCACACGGTTGACAGACCAAGGACGCGGTTGCAAATGCATTAAATGCTGTTTTATAATCTTAGCTGGTTGGGGCTCTATATTGGAGATATCATTTTCAGCCGTTGCAACAAGGTAAATATTTTTTTGCTGTTTTTCTGCCTGTGTAAGGAGCATTTCAGCGATAGAGATGCGCTTTTTCCATTCTTTTACAGAAGCCCAACCATTATCAATAATGAGTGCAAGGGGTTGAGATCCCGAAAAGCTGATTGGTTTTTGATTCCACGTGGGGCGTGCTAAAGCTATGATAACAAGTGCCGCTATGGTTAAACGCAACAAGAGCAACCACCAAGGTGTATGTTTTGCTGTTTCTTGCTGATGAGTCGGTTTGGGTAAGAAGCGTAACGGAGGGAAAAGCTCTTTACGCGGAGATGGAGGAGTTATCCGCAACAGCCACCAAATGACCGGTAGGAATAAAAGCCCTAGTAACAGAAAGGGAGCAGAAAAACTCAAAGCGCCCCCCTTTTTTGCAATGGAGAGCCGCCCATTGTATTTGCAAGATAAAAAATGGTCTCTGTTAAAGGTTGATCCGTTGTACTAACATGATAAGACCATCCTTGGCGTGCGCAAAAATTTGCCAATTCTTGTCGCCTTGCGTGATATAGTTTACAATAGTTCTTACGAAGATCTTCTGCTTTTGTGGAAACATGTTTCTCTTTCGTTTCAGGATCAAAAAATTCTGTGTGGCCTGTGTAGGGAAAGCTTTCTTCTGCGGGATCAGAAATTTCAATTAAATGAGCTGTCACCTGTTTTGTAGTTAAAACAGTTAAATGTTGGATGATTTTTTCAGGATAGTCGAGAAAATCACTCATTATAACGACATGTGAAAAGCGTGTAATCGTTGAAAAATCCGGAAATGAATTTTCATCTGAATGATTTTCTAAAGCAAAGGCTATTCGCTCTACGACATTTGATGTCATTGTGGGGGACATTAAGTTTGGAATAGCAATATGTTCGCCACTGCGAGCAAGAAGTGATGCTAGGGTAAGGGTAAGAATAATGGCATGATTACCTTTAGAGATTTTAGAAAAGCGCGAACAGTAATGCATTGATGCGCTCTGATCGAGACAGAGCCAAACGATTTGTGTCATTTGCCATTCGTGTTCGCGGAGATACGTATTTTCATCACGCGCTGAGCGACGCCAATCAATGCGGGTAATGGATTCTCCTTCCATATAGGGACGAAATTGCCAAAAGTTTTCCCCATTACCGCGTTTACGTTGTCCATGCCATCCGGTTATCAGTGTATTAGCGATATGACGCGCTTGTAAAAGGAAATATGGCATTTTGCCAATATCCTTATGGAGTTCATTTGCCAGCGACAATGGAGGCTTTTGTAAAACTTTTTTGCCAATAGCCATTCAAAGAGCATCTTTCACAAGATTATTGATAATATCTTTTACGGTTATATCTTCAGCACGGGCAGAAAAATTAAGAGCCATGCGGTGTTGTAATACGGGATAGGCCAATGCTTCAACATCATCAAGTGAGGGGGCTAAGCGTCCATAATAAAGAGCACGGGCGCGAACACAAAGTGAAAGGGCTTGTGATGCCCGTGGACCAGGTCCCCAAGAAACATAAGTATTAGCAAGGCTATTGTCTTTATGAGGGCGAGTTGAGCGGACAATTTTTAAAATAGCTTCGATCACATTTTCTGAAAGAGGCATTTTGCGAACGATATTTTGAATTTTTTGCAATTTTTTGGCAGATAAAATTGGTTTTGCATTTGATTTCTTTTCTTTTGTTGTTTCTAAAATGATCCGTCGCTCTGTTGTGAGGTCAGGATAGTCAATATCGATTTGCATCAAAAAGCGATCTAGTTGCGCTTCAGGAAGTGGATAGGTTCCTTCTTGTTCGAGAGGATTTTGCGTTGCAAGAACATGAAAAGGTTGTGGCAAATCATAACGGTTACCTGCAACAGTAACATGATATTCTTGCATAGCTTGTAAAAGGGCTGACTGTGTCCGTGGAGAAGCACGATTGATTTCATCGGCCATGAGAAGTTGCGTGAAAATAGGACCTTGAATGTATCGAAAAGAACGTTTACCGTCTTTATCGGAATCCATAATTTCAGAACCAATAATATCCGATGGCATTAAGTCAGGAGTAAATTGGATGCGTTTTTCGTCAAGCCCTAAGACTGTTCCCAATGTTTCAACAAGACGTGTTTTTGCAAGTCCTGGAGCACCGACAAGAAGGGCGTGACCACCAGCAAAAATAGCGATTAAAGCATATTCGATTACCTGATTTTGCCCAAAAATAACTTTGTCAATTTCTTGTTGTAAAATATCCAATTCTTTGTGTGCCGTATCAATATCATCAATAATGACTTGAGCATCATGATTGATATTGACCTTTTTTACAGAATTGGATGATGGATCATGTTGACTCATATTTCTTCCTTAAGGCGTTTGTCGCAAAAATGGTAATTTTCTCTGCATGATAATGGATATCTTATTGTTTGTAACAGAAAATGAGAAGAAATGAAGTATCATATGCCATTTTTTCATATTCGTATACAAGAAGAGAAAAGTTTTTTTGGAAGGAATAGACGTGTTTTATAAGGGATGTCTTAAAAATTTTGTTGTATGAAGAGAGTTCTTTAAAGCAATGAAGACAACTTTTTTGAAAGGTTAAAGGGTGAACATAAGACAGGACTTCAAACAGGTTGCGTGGTTACAACAAAGGGATATCCAAACACTTCTTCGTGTTTTATCTGAGGAGGGAGAAGAGGCGCGTATTGTAGGGGGAGCAGTGCGCAATCAACTGCTAGGGCAGCCTATTAGTGATATTGATATTGCAACAACCTGTTTGCCGCAACAGGTTATTGCACGTGTAGAAGAAGCAGGATTTAAAGCTATTCCTACAGGGATTACTTTTGGTACAATAACAGTAGTTGCTCATTCATGTTCCTATGAGGTTACAACGCTTCGCTGCGATATTGAAACAGATGGTCGTCATGCAAAAGTGGCATTTGGTCGTGATTGGAAAAAAGATGCTGAACGGCGGGATTTTACGATAAATGCGCTTTATTGTGATGCTGCTGGCAATCTTTATGATGATGTGGGAGGTTTGAGTGATATTGCTAGCCGAACAGTTCGTTTTATTGGGATTGCAGAAGATCGTATTTGCGAAGATTATTTGCGTATTTTACGTTTTTTTCGCTTTTTTGCATGGTATGGAGCAGGGCGACCTGATGTACAAGGATTGAAGGCATGTGTTCGTTTAAAAGACGGTTTAAAAAAACTTTCTTCTGAACGTATTTGGGCAGAAATGAAAAAGCTTCTTACGGCGTTTGATCCAACGCGTGCTCTGTTATGGATGCGACAAAGCAGAATTTTGGCACTCATTTTTCCTGAAACAGAACGATGGGGTATTGATGCAATTCACGCATTGGTGAAGACAGAACACGCTCTTGGTTGGAAAGTTGATCCATTGTTACGGCTAGAAAGCCTTCTTCCTCCTGACCCCATACGTCTTCATGAAATGGCACAGCGCTTGCATTTTTCCCATAAAGAAAGAACGCGATTAAAAGAATGGGCAGAGTTAGAAATAATAAACCAAAACAGTTCTGATCATTTTGTGCAAAAACTGATTTATTTTCATGGACGACAGCCAGTTTTAGATCAATTATCGTTGTCTGTCGCTGCATCACATCTCGATAATCTGGAAAAAAGTGATGCTTTGCAAAAAGCAGAGGATTATGTCAAGCTTCATCAACTTGCCAAAAAATGGCAGATTCCAACTTTTCCCATTAATGGTAACGATTTAATAAAGAAAGGTTTTGCTAAAGGTGTGCTTTTAGGAAAAAAGCTTAAAGAGTTAGAAATGATATGGGTTGAAAGCGGATTTTTAATGGATCGTCATGTATTATTAGAAAAAATTGATTTATAATAATAATTCATTATTCGTCATGTGAAACAAGAGCTCTGAATATTGTAAGGTTATTTCAAACCTGTTCTTATTACATCAATCAAAATTATAGCCTTACACATTACAAGTGGGGAAATCCGTGTGAGGAAAAATGATTACAGAGAGAAAAAAAGTCTCGTATGAACCATTTCAAAGATAAGGATTTTGAAAGTGAAAACGGATAAAAAGAATAATGATAGCGGTTTGCACTTTGTATGAGCATAAAGAGGGGGATGTCCAATGGATTTTTACTATGAGGAGTATTTAATCATTCATAGGTGGTGATATGAAATGGATGTGATGAGCACTAAGAAATATTTATTTTATCAGCACTTGATTGTTGGAAAATGATAAGCGTTATACGCTCTAACTGTTCTTTATATGTTGTATATTGTTTTCGTGATAATTTATGGGTTTTTATAGGCATTCTGTAAGTTATTCCAAAAGTATTATTGAACTTTATGCGCTTTTAATTACTCATTATATTCTACTAAAGATTTTAATGGAATTGTTGTGTTTTTATAGATTACAGTTTCTTTCATGATAACCAATTTGTCGTAATGCTTCTCCCGTTGTTATGGCTACGCACATGGCGAGATTTAGAGAGCGTGCCTGTGGTTGCATGGGAATTTTCAATGTGTAATCGGCAGCTTCATGAACATAATCGGGAACCCCAGCTGTTTCACGACCAAAAAGTAAAACATCATTTTTTTGATAGCATATCTGCGTATAGCATGTTTTTGCTTTTGTACTTAAAAGCAACAGACGGCGGTTAAAGTGTTTCATGGAGCTTATAAAATGTTGCCAATCGATGTGTCGTTTTAAGGAAGCATATTCGAGATAATCCAATCCTGCGCGTTTGAGATTACGATCCGACAGATTAAAGCCTGCGGGTTCAATAATGTGCACATGTAAACCAAAACAAGCGCTGAGACGTAAAATCGTTCCAGTATTACCAGCGATATCAGGTTGGAAAAGAGCTATATGAAGTGTCATGTTCTCTGTAATATGATTTTTCTTTCGACTTTGTAAAGAAGCGCCACAATTTATTCGAAAAATATGCTTTGAGAAATACATGTTTTTTTACGTTTAATTTTTATTCACTTTAAATTTCAGGGAAAAAGTTATGTACACAGGTTTGTTTGGGATAAGAGAGAATCTCCCTATTAGGGACTTCCTTTATATTGAGCGATACATGAAATGGATTGGCTCATTATGTTGAAAAGTGGGATATTTAATAAGGTTAGATCATCCATTTTAATGAAAATCAACAAAATATGCTTTTTATGCAAAAGCAGAAGCGGAAAAAATACTCATTCAACCAGTTGGAATTGAGGGAGGGAGAGGTGCTGTAAATGTGTTAAAGAAATAATCGATAAGCTCAACTTATTTACTGAGACCTGGTCATAACAAGACTATGTTTCTTTCTTTAGGAGTGTTTATTTACACGCTATCTCCATTTTTCACAGGCGGGGGAGTAATTTTGATTGATTAATATGAATAGGTTTGAAATGAAAGAAGTTTACGGTGTTTCAGTATTTCATTCACTCTGTAAAACGATGAATTATCATTATAAAGCAGTTTTTTGTATAGACCATACAAATGGCAGAAGTTTTTTACAGGCATGTTGTTATGGTTGAGGCAACTCAGTGATCAAGCATTGTACAATGGGAGAGGGTATGGTAGAAGAATGTTTTAGCAAATAGTCTCTTTAAGTTAAGGCCATGGTTGAGCAAACGAGGCGGGATTTTCTGTTTTTGGTAACAGCTGTTGCAGGAGCAGTTGGAATGGGAGCGGTTGCGTGGCCTTTTATCCGTCAGTTGCGTCCAGATGAAGCTATTTTGGCATCTTCCTCTGTTGAGGTTGATCTTTCTGGTATTGAAGAGGGGATGTCGGTGACGGTAAAGTGGCGAGGACAGCCTGTTGTTATTCGAAATCGTACGACAAAAGAAATTGCTGATGCGCGCGCTACTAAATTAAGTCTTCTAAAAGACCGTCAAGCGCGAAATCCTAATCTTGAAGGTGAAAAAGAAGCAACAGATTTTGCGCGTTCAGCAGGTAAAGGACGTGAAAATTGGCTTATTGTTATTAATCTTTGTACGCATCTAGGCTGTGTAACACTTGGGCAATCGGGTAAATTTGGAGGATGGTTGTGTCCTTGTCATGGGTCTGTTTATGATACTGCTGGAAGAGTGCGGTCAGGTCCAGCTAACTATAATTTGGCTATTCCACCTTACCAATTTCTTTCTGATACTTTGCTCAAAATAGGATAAGGTTATGACAAGCTTTCCTCCTTATTGTCCTAAAAATGCTCTTGCTCGTTGGTTTGATAAGCGTTTTCCTCTTCCTCGTTTTTTTTATAATACATTTATAATTTTTCCTGTTCCGCGTAATCTTAATTACTTTTACACATTTGGCGGTATTTTGACCATTATGCTTTTATCACAGCTCTTGACTGGTATTGTCTTGGCTATGCATTATGTTCCAGATATTCATTTGGCTTTTGAAACTAGTGAACGATTTCGGCGTGAAGGGCAGTTTGGTTGGCTTTTTCGTCCATGGCATTCTGTAGGATCTTCGTTTTTTTTTATTGCTGTTTATATCCATTTGGCACGTGGACTTTATTATGGTTCTTATAAAAATATGCGAGAAATGGTGTGGGTTACAGGTATTTTTATTTATATCATCATGATGGCAATAGCATTTTTTGGTTATGTGCTTGTTTGGGGGATGATGTCTATTTCAGCGGCTTCAGTGATTGCAGGGCTTTTAAAAACGATACCTTTGGTGGGGACATGGTTGCATGAGACACTTCTGGGTGGTTATGGCGTAGGACAACCAACGTTGAATCGTTTTTATGTTTTCCATTATGTTTTATCATTTGTTTTGCTTCTTTTTGTGGGGCTGCATATTTGGGCAATCCATTGTGTTGGGCAAGGCAATCCAACGGGTCTTGCTATACAATCAGATAAGGAAACGGTTCCATTTTCACCTTATGCGCTTATCAAAGATATTTTTGCTATTACTGTTTTTCTGATCTTCTTTGCCTGGTTTTTGTTTTATATGCCCGATTATATGGGGCAGGCTGAAAATTATAATGTGGCAGATCCTTTAAAAGCACCTCTTCGTGTGGTTCCAGAATGGTATTTTTTGCCTTTTTATGCGATACTTCGTGCTATAACTTTTGATATTGGTATTTTCCCTTCCACTTTTGTGGGCTTTGTTTTATTCGTCAGTTCGATTTGCATTTTAATTTTTGTGCCATGGTTAGACCGCTCTAAAATATGTTCAGCAAGATATCGACCTGTTTATAAAATTTTCTTTTGGGCGTTGGTTATTGATGTCGTTTTCCTTGGTTGGTTGGGGTCAAAAGAAATAAATGACAAAATCCTTTTATGGACGCAATTGGCTACGGTTTATTATTTTATATTCTTTTTGGTTATTTTGCCTACTTTGCCAGCCTTTGAAAAAAATTGTTCTCTTCCTTCTTCAATTATGCAAGATTTAAAACAGAAAAAAAAGAGACTATGGTAAATGTTTTTGTCGGACTGATTGTTATCGTTGCTATGAGCTTTTCTGCTCAGAGTTTAGCGAGAGATGCCTCTGATCAGGAGGAGGAATTTATTTCTTTTCCTTTAAGGATTCCTAAAAAACAAGAATGGAGTTTTTCAGGTCCATTTGGGCTTTATGATAAGGCGCAATTGAGGCGTGGGTTAAAGGTTTATAAACAAGTTTGTTCCAGCTGCCATGGGCTAAAATATGTGGCTTTTCGCAATTTAAAAGCTCTTGGGTATGATCAAGAACAGATTAAAGCTTTGGCGGGGCAATATGAAGTGCGCGATGGTCCTAATCGAGAAGGAAAATTTTTTAAACGTGCTGGGGTTGCAACGGATTATTTCCCTTCTCCCTTTGCGCATGAAGAAGAAGCAAGATTTATTTTGAATAGTGCTTATCCTCCAGATTTGTCATTGATGGTACGTGCACGTAGTGTATCTTTGCCTTTTCCTGCTTTAATTACTGATGCATTGACTCATTATGATACAGCTGGTCCAGATTATATTACAGCTCTTTTAACAGGATATCAGAAGGCACCGAAGGAGATAAAAGTTGCGGATGGTTATTGGTATAATCCTTATTTTATTGGCGGGAATTCTTTAACTATGGCTCCTCCTTTGAGTGATGGTATGGTTGCTTATGAAGATGGAACTCCAGAAATCATTGAACATTACGCGCGCGATGTTTCTGCTTTTTTGATGTGGGCTGCCGATCCTCATATGGAAATTCGTAAAAAAACCGGTTTTCGTGTTATTTTATTTTTAATCATTTTTGCAGGGCTTGTTTATATTTTAAAAAATCGTATTTGGTGTGGTTTAGAAGAAGAGTTAGAGAAAGAAACAAAAGACGAAATAAAGAGAAAATGATAAAGCGACAAGGCTTGAAAGAGTATAGAGTATAAAGAGCATAAGGAACAAATCTGTTTATGATGCATTGAGATTTTATAAAGTAAAAGCAAAGTAAAAACGGAGATGTTAAAATGAAAAAAATTGCATGTACTACTCTTATGTCAATTTTGATGGTTTCTAGTACTTACGCCCAGTCTTTTGAAGTGCCTTCAAAACCTGAAATGATCTCTTCTACGGGTATTGTACAGGTGGGGGTAGATAAGTCTGTGCGTTATGTGACACCTTTAGCAACGGATTTTGTTGCTTCCAGCCTTATAGGCGCCAATGTCTATAATATAGAAGATGAAAATATTGGTGAAGTAAAAGATATTATTTTGCGTGAAAATAATATTGCAGGGTTTGTTGTTGCTGTTGGTGGTTTTCTTGGCATAGGCGAGAGTTATGTAGTCGTTTCTCCAGAAACAATCCAGATGACAAATGATTATGGTAAATGGAAACTCATTACAAATGCGACAAAGGATTCTTTAAAGGACGCTCCAACATTTAAATACGAAGGGCGTTGGGCGCGCTAATTTTATATGTCCATTCTTTAATGGATAAAACTGTTGCTATCATAATAATATGCTAGCAACATTTTTTTGTTCAAAAAATTCTTGGCAGCTTTTGCTACAAGATTCCAAGGACCTATTACAAAGTTTTCAAGATAAACTATTAAGACAGAGTGAAGATTTAAGTATTATGTTTAAATAACATGACATCGCCATCTTGTACAATGTATTCTTTTCCTTCATCGCGGGCTTTTCCTGCTTCTTTTGCACCACTTTCTCCACCCAGAGCAATATAGTCATTGTAACTGATGGTTTGGGCACGAATGAAACCGCGCTCAAAATCTGAGTGAATAACGCCAGCTGCTTGGGGAGCTTTTGTACCACGCGTAATTGTCCATGCTCGTGTTTCCTTAGGCCCACAGGTGAAGTAAGTGATGAGATCAAGCAAAGAGTAGCCAGCACGAATAAGGCGATTTAAACTTGGTTCGAAGAGTCCTAGAGCATTGAGATATTCTGATGCTTCAGCATCACTCAGTTGTGTGATTTCCGCTTCGATAGAAGCAGAAATGATAATGCTTTGCGCATTTTGCTCTGTTGCCATTTTTTCAACTGTTTGGGTAAAGCTATTTCCATGAGCGGCGTCATTTTCGCTTACGTTACAAACATAAAGTACAGGCTTGGAGGTTAAAAGATTCAAACTCTTAAGAATGGGGTGTTCATCGGAAGAGATATCTTTGAGTAATAACCGGACAGGGTTTCCCTGTTGCAGTATGTTTAATGCTTTTTCCATAAGGGGTAAAATTGTGAGAGCTTCTTTATCTTTTCCGGTTGCTCGTTTACGAATTTGTATGATTCGTCTCTCAAGACTTTCAAGATCCGCAAGCATGAGTTCGGTTTCAACGGTTGTGGCATCACTAACAGGATCAATACGCCCTTCTACATGGGTAATATCTTCATTTTGAAAACATCGTAAAACGTGGACAATGGCATCGACTTCGCGAATATTGGCTAAAAATTTGTTTCCTAAACCTTCGCCTTTTGAAGCTCCTCGTACAAGCCCCGCAATATCGACGAAGTTAATGCGTGTAGGAATTATTTCTTTTGAACCAGCGATTGATGCAATTTTTTCCATTCGTAAATCTGGAACGGCAACTTCACCGGTATTGGGTTCAATGGTACAAAAAGGATAATTGGCAGCCTGTGCAGTGGCTGTTTTTGTTAATGCATTAAAAAGAGTTGATTTCCCAACATTAGGTAATCCGACAATACCGCATTTAAAGCCCATGAGAGTCTTTCTTTTCTTTTGATTTTATAGTCAAGATAGCTTCTTTTTTATAGCATATTTTCAGAAGAGTTATAGTCTTTGTGTTGCGATAAGTGAGAAAAAAGTCTAAAGTAACAGATAATCTGCTTTTTTACCTTAGTTCTTCTTATCTTAATGCTCTCCTTAGTCTCAAGGATAAGAAAACTTCGAATTAATGTTAATAATGTGCTAAGTTTTTCATGATATGCAAATCTGCATAAATAATTAATCGGAGAAAATAGAAGAGTGTTATCTCGTTGTGCCTTTTTAATTGCAGCACTTTTAGCTTTGGCTGGATGTGCTACACATCAGTCAGATATGTCATCGGTTCCTTTTCAACAAGTTCGATACATTCCACCAGAAATACAGGCTTTGTACGGTCCTGTAACGAATGAGACCTATTTGTTACCTGCTGTTGATCTTGCGACAATTGATCCAAAGTTTTGGCGACAAGAAGTGATTTATTATACATCTTATCCACCTGGAACATTGGTTATCGATACGCAAGAGTGTTTTCTTTACCTTATTGGTGAAAATGGAAAGGCTTTGCGTTATGGGATTGGGGTCGGTAAGGAAGGTTTAGCATTTGATGGTGAAGGGGTTGTACAGCGCAAGCGTCGGTGGCCAAATTGGGCTCCTACTGCAGCTATGATGGCTCGAGAACCAGAACGTTATGGTCATCTTGGGAAAGGAATGCCACCAGGACCCGATAATCCATTAGGTGCGCGGGCACTTTATTTGTTCAAAAATGGGAAAGATACACTTTTCCGTATTCATGGCTCACACGAATCGTGGTCAATTGGGCGTGCTATTTCAAGTGGGTGTATTCGTTTGCTTAATCAAGATATTATTGATCTTTATGATCGTGTTCCCGTTGGTTCGCGTGTTGTGGTCTTACAAAACAATAGGAGTATTCCTACAGTTTATAGTCAACAATCAAATGGCTATGATCCGCTACAGTCGACCATTCAGCCAAATGAATTTTTTTAATTTGGGGGAGAAGATTGGAGAGAACCGTTTGAGTATTTTGGTTTGCTGTTCAATCTTCTCTTTCTCTCAAAAGAGAATATAAACCTTTCTTTTTCAAAAGTGTATACAAGATTGTATTCTTATTTTTTTTATAGCTTCTCAGGTTGCCAACAGATTTTGCCTTTTAGAAAGTGTATAAGAGGCATTTTTTTCTTTTTTCAAGAGTTCTTATCCATATGCTTCACGCGACTGTGATACGCAAGTCAATGGCTTTGATTGTTTTTTATCGTTTGTGAAATTTCATTCATAAAGAGGGATTTATCATCTTTTATAAGGAGAGCGATATTTTTTGCGATTGTCTCTAAGAGAGGGGATAACCATTCTTGATCAGATTTGGCAAAATTTCCCAGAACATGTTGATGAACAAGTTCTTTACTTCCAGGATGACCAATTCCTATGCGTATACGACAATAGTTAGTACCACAATGGGCATCAATAGACTTAATACCATTATGCCCATTATTTCCTCCACCAATTTTTATACGAACTTTTCCTGGTGACAGGTCTAACTCATCATAAATGATGATCAAATTCTTCAGATCTAATTTATAAAATCGCAAAGCTTCACCGATAGCTTGACCAGAGAGATTCATGAAAGTTTGCGGTTTTATAAGAAAAATTTTCTCATTATTTATGAAACCATTAGAGATTTCTGCTTGAAACTTCTTCGACCATGGAGAAAAAGAGAAGGACTGATAGATGGCATCAACAGCCATAAAACCGATATTATGGCGGTTATTTTGATATTGTAAACCAGGATTGCCAAGACCAGCAATAAGCCACATGTGTATCTTCAGTCAAAGTATGAGTAAGGGTAGTGTCTCATAAATTAAGGCGGAAAAAATTCCCGCCTTTTGAGTTTTATGAAGTTTGCGTGTCTTCTTCATCATCTTCTTGTTCAGAAGTTTCATCACTGACATCCATGCCAGCAGGAGCTGAAATGGTTGCAATGGTAAAATCTCGATCTTGGATGATGGGAGTCACATCTTTTGGCAGTTGCACTGCTGAAATGTGAATAGAATCACCAATAGAGTAGCTGGCGAGATCAATTTCAATAGCTTCAGGAATAGCACTTGCTGGAGCAGTACATTCAATTTCGTGCCGAACAATATTGAGGACACCACCCTTTTTAAGTCCAGGTGCTGTATCTTCATTGAGGAAGTGGACAGGAATATTCACTTCTACAACGGATTTTGCTGAAATGCGTAAGAAATCTACATGGAGGGGAAAGTCACGCACGGGATCTAATTGATAATCTTTTGGCAAAACCATAATTTTTTGCTTGTCAAGAATAATCGTTGCAATGGTGGTACGAAAACCACCGGCATGAATTTTGTAGAAAATTTCTTTATAGGGAACTGTTATTGCCAAAGGGGGTTGTTTTTCACCATAAATGACAGCAGGAATAAGACCGTTGCGGCGAAGTTCACGGGAGGACCCCTTACCAACCCGCTCGCGTTTTTCGGCCTTAAGAGTGTAGCTTTTGCTCATAATTTAAGTCCTTTTTACATGATTGGAGATCCTTCAAAAACAATAATAGTTTTTGCATGGATATGAAGATATGCGCTAACCAACAGCGATCGCTCCATTCTGCGTTGCCTCCAAGGGTGTCTACGCAGAAGCTTGTTCTATAATTCAAACTATTCATAGATGCAAGAGTTGTGGGAAAAATCGATGATTTCTACCGTTAAAAAGGAGGAAATGTTACAAATTACGGTGTGGATGGAGAATCAACCAATATGCGCTGGCACTGATATGTTCAAAATCAAACACTGGAGATGTTATGAAGGTTGAGATTGCCTTGGGTGAGATGTCAGAGAGTCGTGCTTTGCATAAATCGATGCCAGCACTTCTTGATCTGGAAGAATTATTGGCGACACGTCTTCTTGTACAAGGTAATTCCGGTTCAGGGAAATCACATCTTTTACGCCGTCTTTTGGAGCAAAGTGCTAAGTGGGTGCAGCATTGTGTAATTGATCCAGAAGGCGATTTTGTAACTTTGGCAGATAAATTCGGTCATGTTATTGTAGAGGCTCAACGTAGTGAATTAGAATTGACTCGTATTGCTCATCGCATTCGCCAACATCGGGTTTCAGTGGTATTTAATCTTGAAGGTTTGGATACTGAACAACAGATGCGTGCTGTAGGGGCTTTTCTTGGGGCACTGTTTGATGTGGAACGTGATTATTGGTATCCTATGCTTGTCGTTGTCGATGAAGCACAATTGTTTGCTCCAACTGCGGCAGGAGAAGTTTCTGATGAAGCACGTAAGATTTCTCTTAGTGCTATGACCAATCTTATGTGTCGAGGGCGTAAACGTGGTCTTGCTGGTGTTATTGCGACACAACGTTTGGCTAAGTTGGCCAAAAATGTTGCTGCTGAAGCTTCAAACTTTTTAATAGGGCGGACTTTTTTAGATATTGATATGGTGCGCGCTGCTGATCTTTTGGGAATGGAGCGCCGCCAAGCGGAAATGTTTAGAGATCTTGAGCGGGGGAATTTTATAGCTTTAGGTCCCGCTTTATCACGACGTCCCTTACCAATCATTATCGGTTCTGTTGAAACTTTGGCACGCTCTTCTAGCCCTAAATTAATGCCACTTCCAACAGAGCGGGATGATGTGCAAGAG
This sequence comes from Bartonella sp. LB28NMGDW, assembly GCF_042194435.1. Classification (NCBI taxonomy): domain Bacteria; kingdom Pseudomonadati; phylum Pseudomonadota; class Alphaproteobacteria; order Hyphomicrobiales; family Bartonellaceae; genus Bartonella; species Bartonella sp. LB28NMGDW. The sequence goes on along the minus strand of NZ_JBHIMX010000001.1, from coordinate 174,143 downwards.
CTCGTTTTTACTGCTTCACCAGAGGAAATTTTAAAGCCATTTAAACAAATACGAGAGCCGATGAGGGAAAAATCAATGCACGAGATGTTAGAGGAGGTAGTGCATAAAAAACAAGAGTTGTTGGAAGAAACCCCGAGTTTATTTCCTGAACTTTCTGATGTTGAGCGTGACGGCCAAGCAGAACATATTATTCGGGAAATTCTTGAAGATTCTGAGGCTTTTTATCGTTCAACAGCGGTGCTTTATCAAGATTTTTCAGTTCGTTGTCGTATCCATGGTATGTCAAAGGTTCCTTTTAATCTTTCACAGTTTCGGCGTAAATTGGCTATTGCTCAGGCTTTTGTTGATGAACAAACGGCTGTCAGTGAACATTGGAAACATATTTTGCAGATATCAGAAAGTTTAGAAGAAGATGTCCAAGGAGTGTTCTTGAATGTAGCACAGGCCGCATTAGGGGGAAAGCCATGTCCATCGGATGCATTTTTAGCACGTCTTTATGGAACTCATTCTTTAAGCCGTGCACGCCGACTTTTAACCTACTTTGAAGAGCGTGGACTTATTGTTATTCACACGCATTTTAGTGGTCAACGTATTGTTGCATTTCCTGATCTTGGTGTTGAAACAGCACCCGGAGACCCCAAGGAACCACTTTAACCAAATAAGCTGGAAACCGATTGTTCTGCTGCTGTCCTTGCTATTGCTTCCCCAATAAGGTCGGCAATGGGCAAAACACGAATATTATGGGCGTTCTCAATAGCTTGTGTTGGCATAATTGAATCTGTAATAACCAATTCTTTCATCTCTGAATTGCTAATTCGTTCGATTGCATTACCAGAAAGAACACCGTGCGTGATATAAGCCGTGACACTATTGGCACCATGTTTAAGCAGAGCACTTGCTGCATTGCATAAAGTTCCACCTGAATCAACAATATCATCAAGCAAAAGGCAATCTTTTCCCGATACATCTCCAATGATATTCATAACCTCTGATTCACCGGGACGTTCACGACGTTTATCTACAATAGCAAGCAAACTGTTCAAACGCTTGGCGAGCGAGCGTGCGCGTACAACACCACCCACATCAGGTGAAACAACAATAACATTTTCAAGAGAATAATGCACTTTGACATCGCGAGAAATGACAGGAACAGCATAAAGATTATCCGTAGGGATATCAAAAAAACCTTGAATTTGTCCTGCATGAAGGTCTAATGTTAAAACACGATGGGCCCCTGCTTCAGTAATCAGGTTGGCAACAAGTTTTGCGGAAATGGGAGTACGCGGACCAGGTTTACGGTCTTGGCGTGCATAGCCAAAATAAGGGATAACAGCTGTGATGCGACGTGCCGAAGAGCGGCGAAGCGCATCAATCATGATGAGCAATTCCATCAAATGATCATTGGCAGGATAGGATGTAGATTGCAAAACAAACACGTCCTGTCCACGTACATTTTCATGCAGTTCTACAAAAATTTCTTGATCAGCAAAGCGCTTTACAGTTGCTTTGCCTAAGGGGATGTTCAAATAATTTGCAACATCTTCAGCTAGGCGTGGATTAGAATTTCCGCAGAAAAGTTTCATAGTAGAACCTCTAAATCATCATGGTGGGAATGCGACACGGTTTTTAATTTCTTTTTATTAAATTGCAAGAGAACGATTACAAAAGCCTTACAATTTTATCGATTATTGTTAAAGAGCTATGCGGTATGTTTTCTCTTTTTCCAAAAGTTTGTTGCTTTTAGAGCAAAGTTTTTTCTCCATGCGACAAAGAAATACGTATTGATTAAGCTTTTTGGTTATTACTTTATAAAAAAATGCTTTCAATATGGGGAATGTTTCATATTTAAGATGAATGAAGGGGAGTAAATAACAAAGAAGTATAATCTTGCTTTCAATCATTATAACTAAACATTGAAAATGATTCAGAGCAAATGCTATCATATTTTATGGGCTGGTAAATGATTTTGTAAAAAAAGCAAAGCAAAGTACAATAGGATTTATTTTTACATTTGGGTAAAAAGTTTAGTTTTGCAGTTTTGGTATTGTTTTAAAAAATAAAAGGGGATCATCTTTTATTTTTTAGCATAATAGTAGAAATTTGCCGTCCGTAATCAGGTTCACTACGGTGTATTGCACGGCGATAGGAGAAAAAACGCTGTTCATCTTTGTAGGTGCAAAGCTCTACACAAGAAGCATTAACGCCTGCTTCTATGAGTTGATGCATAATGAATGCCCACAGATTAAAGTAAAAGTGATTTATTTTGTCTTTTTTTATAAAATATTTTTGGTATTTACTGTGGCAATCAATAAATTGGTCGTAAAATTCGCTTGTTACTTCATAGTGGCAAGGACCAATACAAGGTCCAAGGACTGCTGTTATTGATTGTCTTTCGGCTCCTTGTTTTTCCATAACAGCAATTGTTTTCTCGATAATTCCATTTAAGCTTCCGCGCCAGCCAGCATGAGTTGCAGCGATGACACCTGCTTGTGGATCAGCAAACAGAATGGGTCCGCAATCTGCTGTAAGAATGCCGATTACGAGTTCTTGTGTGGTGGTAACGAGAGCATCGGCTTTAGGAGGGGAGCCGATAAAAGCTTTATCAACGACAACGACTTCACAAGAGTGTATTTGATTGACAGTGACTAAATTTTGTATCTCAACATCAAAATAATGAGCGACCAAAGTGCGGTTTTGTATAATATGTTCAGGGTGATCATTTGAGCTTTGGCCAACATTAAGGCTTTGGTAAAGGCTTTTTGAAACACCACCTTGACGAGTAAAAAAACCATGTTCTATCCCATGGGTTTGTAAAGTAGAAAGATTTTTTGCAAGAATGGGATGAGGGATAGATTTCATAAAAGTTCCTTATGGAGATTATTGGAAGCGAGGGTGGAGATGTTTATTTTAGTCAATGAATATTTCAGATACTGATGTGCTTATTGACAAAAGCGCCGGTTATCAAAATTGGGGAGGTATGGAGATGTTTTTATCACAAACATGTAAAACTTTAAATAATTTTCCCATTTGATCTTGACCAGCGAGCCGTTCGATGTCCTGGCGGATTTTGTCTTGCAAAGGAGCACTTTTGCCAACTCCAAGCTGTTTTGCGCGCTCCAGTAGCCCCATTTTTAAAAGAAAATCTCCTTGCTCGAAGATTTCAGCAAAACAACCTTGTTCAAGGGCTGTGTTTTTTAAAAAAGAAAAATCAACATGGGATGTTAAATCATGTTCACCAGGGGCATCAAAAATATCACGAAATCTATGTTTTGACAGTGCTTGCAGTGTATCACCAAATGCAAGATCAGCAGCACCATAGTCGATAAGTAAAGCAGAACCTGTCACTTGTACTAAATGGTGGCTGATTTGTTGCATGAATTGATGCCGTAAGGGGGAATATTCAAAAATTGTTCCGTCAGGCATTTTAGAACAATAGGTTTGTAGATAAGAAGAGGGAAGTTTATGTGGGGCAGCAATAAAGATGAAATCTCCATCTTGATTGACTGTGATGCAGCGTTCTCTCCATTCTCCATTGACTTTAATATATTGGTTGATAGGGAGTGTATCGAAGAATTCATTAGCTATGAGGAAGAGAGGTTTTGAAGGAATTTGATTAAAATTTTCAATGCTATGGATTTGTTTTTGATAAGGGCAAAGGCGCTTTTTTTGTTCTTTTGCGAGTTTTTCACTTATTTCAAGGAGAAAAACCTCAGCTGCATTAAATGCTGTCGTAGATAATTTTTGAATGGTACGCAAAACATCATCCATGAGAGTTCCACGTCCTGGACCTATTTCAGCGAGGATAAAAGGGTGAGGACAACCATGAGCGTTCCAGCTTGCGAGAGTCCAAATCCCAATCATCTCTCCAAATAATTGGCTTATTTCGGGTGCTGTAATGAAATCACCAGCACGTCCAAAAGGTGTTTGTGTTTGATAATAACCAAATTGAGGATCGGTAAGTGCCAACGTCATATATTGGCTAACAGTGATTGGTCCATTAAGGGCAATAATTTCTTTAATTTTTTCTTTTAGATTGGTCATTTTCTGTCGATTTATATTTAAAGGCGTGGAGAAGAAGATAAAACCCTAAAAGAAGCATGGGAAGAGATAAAGCCATGCCATAGGTAAAACCAGTAGAATGGAAAAGAGTCGAAAACCATTCTGGATCTTCTTGAGGCGCACGGTAAACTTCAGAAATGCTGCGTGCTACTGCGTAGCCTATAATAAATGTTCCTGCAACAGCTCCAGGGCGCTTTAATGCCTTGAAGGCAAAAATGATAAGGCATAAGATGATGAAGAGAAGAAATCCTTCCATGAAAGCTTCGTAAAGTTGGCTTGGATGGCGCGGTAGATAGTGAGGATCGAGAGGAAAACAAACAGCCCAAGGACGTGTAGTAATATTGCCCCATAACTCTTGGTTAATGAAGTTGCAAATTCTTACAATGCCGATACCAATAGGAGCACCTGCAGCAATGATATCAAACATGGCTCGTATGTTAATATGATTTTTGCGGGCAAACCAGACCATAGCAATGATAATACCAATAAGTCCGCCATGAAAGGACATTCCCCCATCCCATACGGCAATGATAGCACTTGGATGGTTAAAATAGTAAATGGGATCCCATACAAGAACTTGTCCTAAACGCCCTCCGACAACAACACTTATGGCAGACCAGACAACAAAATCTCCGATCTTTTCTTTATCCATAGGAGGGTGGTCTCTATACCATAGAGATGTTTTTTTTAATAATTTTTGCGCATACCACCAAGCAAAAAGAATCCCCACCACGTAACCAAGTCCATACCAATGAAGTGCTATGGGACCTAGCTGGATAATGACAGGATCAAGAAAAGACGGAAAAGCAATGGCTGGACAAGAAAGATTGTTCATGAATTAAGCATCTTACATTATACGAGATGAATATAAAGTGACTCTGATGGTCAGAAATGACAGATGAATGCGCAATGGTCAAGTCAGTAGGGAGGCTAGTCAGAAAGGGGAATAGATTTCCACTGGTTTATCGCGGTAAAAAAATATGGTGATAAAAGAAATATTAAAAAATCTTAAAAAAATCGTCATGAAAAATCTGCACAGTATGTAAAATATAGGGTAAAAGGAACAAATTACAGTATCTAAATGTTATGAGAATACGCTATAATGCGTGCGTCAATAATTAAAATTTAAGGAAAAATGTTATGCGTAATGGATCAAATCGTATTCTTGATGAATTAGCAAAATTAGCAACAGATGCTGCTGACGTCGCGCAAGGCATACGACGTGAAGCTGGAACAGCTTTTCGTGTGCAGGCTGAAAAGATAGCAAACAAACTTGGTCTTGTTTCTCGCGAAGAGTTTGAGACTTTTAAGGAGATGATGCTGAAAATCCATGCTGATAATGCTGATTTGAAAAGGCGCCTTGATGATTTAGAAAAAGATGATTGAAAAAGAACGCAGACACAAAAAAGTACAATAGGTTCTTAAAAAAAGAATCTTCAAAAAATATCCCCAGTTTTTCAATATGATGCGTGAAACTAAAAAATGCTTAATCTTGAGTCTGTTAGAGCGGAGCATTTATTTATTTTTGATTTTTTTTTGGGGTGAAATACATTTTTTTGAATCAGGGGGGCTGGCGCTATGAAATTGTATCAATACACTGAAAAGACTTGATGATTCGTTTTATGACTATCAGGTTGCCCTAAACAGCGCGATTGTGTTCTGGGTGTTTGTGTACTGTCGATGTTTTTATGTGTATTTGTTTGGTGTAAAGGTTCTGATTGTAGCAAAATATTGTTGCAGTTTAGGCGGTTTATATTCTGTTGACAATGTTTTTAAGATGATTGAGGATTGTGATGAGGCTTGCATTTTGCGCCACAGAGAGAAAAGAGCACCCTGTTGACTTTATCGAACAGATTGCCTGTGAATATGATTGGTCGTTTGAGCGGGATGCGCAAGATGAAATTAGCGTTTGTGTGGAAGGAAAGCGCGCAAATTATCGTCTTGCTTTTTCATGGATGGAAGAGCATGAAGCACTTCATTTGGCTTGTTCGTTTGATCTTTTTATTAAAAATGCTCGAACAGCTGAAATACAGCGCTTATTGCTAGCAATTAATGAAAAGTTGTTGTTGGGACATTTTGATTACTGGCAAAGGAATAATTCAGTTATTTATCGGCAAGGTCTTCTTTTGGCTGGTGGGATGCATCCATCTCATATACAGGTTGAAACATTGTTGATACATGCACTTAAAGTCTGTGAAAGCCATTATGTTGCATTTCAGATGGTTGCTTTGTCGGGAGAAAGTGCTTACAAGGCACTGCAGTACACTTTGTTTGAAACTGTAGGGAATGCCTAAAATACACAGTCTGTTATTTTTACAGATGGTTTGCTGAAATATTGCTCATAGGGGGATATCAAGAATAGCGCGTAATCCTCCGAGTGGGCTCTCATCTAATTGTATATTGCCACCATGGCTGCGTGCTATGTCTTGAGCAATAGAAAGACCAAGTCCTGTTCCACTTGCATCTTGATTTCGCGCTTTATCAAGTCGAAAGAATGGCTTAAAAACTTCTGTGCGCATATTTTCATGAATTCCAGGTCCATTATCATCGATTATTAATATAAAAGATTCTTGTTGAGAGTTAGCTGTTAGTGTAACGGTTGTGCCATAACAAAATGCATTTGATACAAGATTGCTGACCAAGCGTATGAAAGCACGGGGACGTACTTGTATTTCTGTAGGACCTTCAATGGTGTAAGAAAATTGACGTTTGTGAAGATGAGCATCGGCGGAGAATTTTTGCATAAGAGCATTTAAATCAAAAGTCTTGACACTTTCACTTCCTTCACCACGAGCAAAAGCAAGATAATCTTCTAACATATTTTGCATGTCACTTACATCTTGCTCAAGCGGTTTAATATCAAAGTCAGTATTTACTAATGCTAGCTGAAGTTTAAAGCGTGTAAGAATGGTTCTTAAATCATGACTTACTCCTGAGAGCATCATGGTGCGTTGTTCGATTTGGCGTTCAATACGTTCTCGCATACGTAAAAAAGCAATGCCAGCACGACGGACTTCATCAGCTCCTTGTGGTTGAAATCCTTTTGGTAAAGGACGACCGCGTCCAAAGCTTTCTGCTGCTTCAGCCAATTGTTGAATGGGTTTGATTTGGTTGCGCAAAAAGTAAATTGCTATCAGCAATAAAACAAGCGCTGTTCCTACCATCCAGCTTAAAAAAATAGCAGTATTGGAAGCGTAGGCTTGGCTGCGTGGAGCAAAGACGCGTAAGATGTTGTGACCAAGGTGGATACGGATTTCAACAAGATTAGAATCGCCTACTGTATCAATCCAGAAGGAGCGGTTAATTTGGCGGGTGATTTCTTCACTCAGAAAATAATCAAGAATTGCGAAAAATGGTTTAGGTCCTGGAGGGGGAAGAGGGGAAGGGGGCAGGATAGAAATATTTAATCCCATGCGTTGTTGTGCAATACGCTTGATATCTTCATAGTTATCTTGTTGCGGATATGTTTCAATGATATCGATAATAGCTGAAATGTCATGCACGACAGCTATTGAAAGACGCTCGGTTACCATTTGCCAATGGCGTTCCATAAAAACGTAAGCAATGACTGTTTGCAGAAGCACCATAGGAGCGATAATAATGATCAAAGAGCGGGCATAAAGCCGTTTAGGCATTTTTTTCGTTAACCATCGAAGAAAAAATCTTAAAGGTTTGATCATTCTTGTGCCTATTCAATAGAGAGTTTATACCCTATTCCTCGCACGGTTTGGAGCCATATAGGCAGTGGTGGGTTTTTTTCGATTTTACGACGAAGGCGGTTGATTTGTACATCAATGGTACGTTCACTTATATTGCTGTCATCGGTCGCGAATTTATGGCGCGGAATTGTATTGCCTGCATTTTCGGCAAAAATGACCATCATTTCTTGTTCTTTATCTGTTAATTTAATAATTTCTCCCCCTTTTTTGAGTTCGCGCCGTGAAATTGAAAATATATAAGGTCCAAAAACGATCTGCTCAATTTTGGGTTGGTGAGGGGGAAAACCACGCCGTAAAATGGCATTGATACGAAGAAGAAGTTCACGAGGGTCAAAAGGCTTAGCAAGATAATCATCTGCACCCGCTTCTAAGCCATGGATACGATTGTCTATTTCTGATAAAGCTGTTAGCATGAAGATAGGAACATCCTTTGTTTGCCGGAGTGAATGAGTAAGATCAATACCGTTTTCACCAGGCATCATGACATCAACAATAAGAAGATCAAAATCTAAACTTGCCAACAGTCGTCTTGCTTCATTAGCATTGGCTGAAACTGAAACACGAAATCCATTTTTAATGAGAAACTGAAATAAAAGATTGCGGATACGAGTGTCGTCATCAATCACAAGAAGGTGAGGTGCGTCATCACACAAAACTTGAACATGATCGGACATTCTTAAAAACCTTGATAAAAATTTAGTTTACACAAAATGCAAGTTTACATAAGTTGTATAAAGCTGTCGAGCAGCACCTTTACCTTAAAGGAGAGAAAGTTTTATTTATAAATTTAAAAAAGTTATTTTTGAAAAGGATATTATGGGTAGTCTTAATATACATATTATTCCAGTTACGACATTCCAACAAAATTGCACTTTGCTTTTTGATAGTGAATGTAAAACGGGGGTTCTCGTTGATCCCGGTGGTGATTGGCCGCGGATTCAAGACGTAATCGAAAAGAATGGCGTTATCGTTGAGGCTATTTGGATAACACATGGTCATTTTGATCATGTGGGAGCAGCAATGCAAGCGAAAGAGGCGCTTAATGTAAAAATTATCGGTTCACATTGCGATGATAAGCCTGTGATGGATGCCGTGAGCGAAAGCGCAAAAAATTACGGCATCACTGATGCATGCATCTGTATTCCTGACCAATGGTTAGAAGATGGTGAGTGCGTTCATTTTGCTGGACATGTGTTTAAGGTTTTTCACACCCCAGGACATTCTCCTGGTCATGTTATTTATTTCAATGAAAAAGAACGCTTAGCTCTCTTGGGTGATGTGCTCTTTCGTGGTTCTATTGGACGCACTGATTTCCCCTTCTGTTCTCATGAAAAATTGATGCACTCTCTTCGAGAAAAAGTTTTACCCTTAGGCGATGATGTTTGTTTTATCTGTGGGCATGGTCCTAAAAGTAGCATAGGCTATGAGCGCCAAAATAATCCTTTTCTTCAAGATTTTAATATATGAACAAACAAAAAAACGCTTTGAAGCGTTTTTTTGTGCCATTTAAGACTTTTTTAGTAGAACAGAAGTTAATTTATTGGGGCATAACAAATGTGTTCCAAACCATTACGGTCTCGAAAAGTCCCTGTTTTAGGGTTGAAGGAACGGTATTTTTTCTTGCAATAGTTAAGCCAATCAGATTCTAATGATTTCTGGAGTGGCTCATATTCCACCGTTTGCTGCACTTGATAAACTCTTTGATTTTGCGGAACTTTTTGATAAATCACCTGATTTTTTGGTACTATTTGATAAACCACTTGTGGCTGTTCTGGTTTTTTTAAAATTGTACCAAGAATACCCACTGCTAAAGCATCTCCTGAGTTGTCTATATGAATATTACTGTGTTTTGTCTTTTTGCGCTCAATGTGATGATATGTTTTGTTTTCAACATGATGATAATGATGATAATGATGATGATGTTGTTGTTGTTCTGTCCTATTATGTTTGGCTTCAAATCTTCTAGAGTTTTCTTCAGAACGCTTGCGGAAATCATCAACAAACTTTTGGAAATCATCAGAATGACAGACATTTTTGCTATCAGAACAACGGGAGCTAGAAAAACTGGAACGCCACATATCAATTTCCTTATCCATTTCCCTTGTCGCATCATCTCTTTCTTTACGCATCTTCCTCATCATATCATCTATTTCTCTCGTGATAGAGTGAGTAACATCCCATGCCATATCCGCAAGCGTTGTATTTAGCGGCATGAAAACGGTTGCAGTTGACATTGCTGATAATACCGCTAGCTTGATCACCTTTTTCATAATGATGCTCCTTGTGTAAATTCGTATTTTTCACATCTTACACATTTCAAACTGAATAGAGCCTGAACAATTTTGGACTTTATTGTGACAAAACAAAAGAAAATTCATTTAGTTAAACCCATTGCAGGTACAGTAAAATAAAATCATGAAAGAATTTTGATTTCAATTAATGTACTCTACTTGAGGCTAATTAATAAGTTTTTATTGACCCCACCCGATTTTTTACTATGGAATATAAACTCTTTATTTAGGGATAATTTTTGTATCATTTGATACAATATAAATTTAATAATAGGTGTATAAATAAAAGTTATCATTTTTTATCATATGCTTATGGTGCTATGATAAAGTCTTATTTTAATTTATTTGTATTATAGAACAGCGTCCTATTTTAATATTATCTTGTGAGGATAAATAATATTTTAGTTCGATATCAGAGTATAAATGTATAAATATAATATATTTTAGGAATTTATATATATAAGATATTTTCTTTAAATTTGTCTGCTTTTTTAGAGTTTAGAAGTTTTTTACTTTTTTAGGGATTTTTTTATAACGCGGTTTAACAAGAAAAATTGCTTAATCGGCCATACGCTTTGTGAGAACTGTCACCAATGTGCTGTAGCCTTTTTGAATTGTTTTACGAATTTCATTCACAACATCATCGACTTGATTGCTGGCTGGACGAACCTCTGTTGGTGGATCAATGAGCCCTGTTGGACAAATAATTTGTTCTGCAAAAGTGCCATGAGATTGTTCTATTTCTCAGCGTCCTGGTGTTGCAGAGACGGCAATAGTTTGTGGGGGCGCATGGCATCCCATTCTGCTTCCATGAAAAATTGATGCAATCCCTTCGAGAAAAAGTTTTTCCCTTAGGCGATGATGTTTGTTTTATCTGTGGGCATGGTCCCAAAAGTAGCATAGGCTATGAGCGCCAAAAATAATCCTTTTCTTCAAGAGATTTAAGGGGGAGGGCATCAAAAACCCGCTTTAGAGCGGGCTTTTCTCAATGTTAATTCAATTTACTGGAGCATAGCAGACATGATTTAAGCCATCACGGCCTCGAAAAGTACCTGTTTTAGGGTTGAAGGAACGGTATTTTTTCTTGCAATATTGAAGCCAATCAGATTCTGATGATTGTTGTACTGGCTCATATTCCACCGTTTGCTGCACTTGATAAATCACCTGATTTTGTGGTACGTCTTGATAGACAATTTGTGGCTGTTCTGGTTTTTTAAAAACTTTACTAAGAACTGCACCTGCTGCAAGAGCAAGAATGCCCAATGCTAAAGCATCTCCTTGAATATTACTGTGTTTTGTCTTTTTACGTTCGACATAATGATATGTTTTGCTTTCAACATGATGATGTTGTTGTTCTCTCCATGTCTGGCTGAAATAATGACGCTTGTGGGGATCATCAAAAGAGTGATGTTTACTATGAAAAGAATGGGAGCTAAAATTGCGAGACGGTAAACCAGACTCCCTCTTCATTTCACTCATTTGATACCATGCCATATCCGCAAGCGTTGTATTTAGCGGCATGAAAACGGTTGCAGTTGACATTGCTGATAATACCGCTAACCTGATCATCTTTTTCATAATGATGCTCCTTGTGTAAATTCGTATTTTTCACATCCTACATGTTTCAAACTGAATAGAGCCTGAATAATTTTGGACTTTATTGTGGCAAAACAAATGAAAATTCATTTAGTTAAACCCATCTCAGATACAGTAAAATAAAATAATGACAGAATTTTGATTTCAATTAATGTACTATGCTTGAGGTTAATTAATAAGTTTGTAGTAAGAGTACCCGATTTTTTACTATGGAATATAAACTCTTTATTTAGGGATATTTTTTGCATCACTTGATACAATATAAATTGAATAATAGGAGTATGAATAAAAGTTATCATTTTTTATCATGAGTTTATGGTTCTACGATAAAGTCTTGTTTTACTTTATTTGTGTTATAGTACAGTGTAATATTTGAATATTCTCTTGTGAGTCTAAATAATATTTGAGTTCGATATCAGAGTATAACTGTATAAAGATAATATATTGTAAGTAATTTTTTGATATATATAAAACATTCTCTTTAAATTTGTCTGCTTTTTTAGAGTTTAGAAGTTTTTTACATTTTTAGGGATTTTTTATAACGCGGTTTAACAAGAAAAATTACTTAAAAAGTTAATAAAGTTTAGGCATTTTTTGTAAAAAGTTCTCTCTCATGGTGTTTTAGATAAATTGGAGCTCCCTTGATGTTTGAGGTTGTCTGTTTTGCGGATAATGCTGTTTGCTTTTGAGCTTTAGTTGTTTTTTTAGAAGAGCTGAAGATTATTTTAGGCGGTTTGAAATTTCTTACTCCTTTGTTGGTTGCGTTTTTTTTCGTTTTATTGTTGCTTGATTAGGGGGGGGGTTACCAGATTTTCCTTTTCGATTTTCCAAAATACCAGTATCCATGGTTGGTCCCATGTGTGCAAGGTCTGGTTTGGAGAAAAGACTTGGTTGTAATACGGGCTCAAGGGTAGATTGTTCGCTATGATGAGTTAAGGGGTTCTCAGCGATTTCTAGTTCTATCTTTTGTAATTGTTTGATTTCATCGCGAAGGCGTGCTGCTTCTTCAAAGTTAAGATCAGCAGCTGCTTCATGCATTAATTTTTCAAGGTGTTTAATATGAGATGCTAAATTGTTGCCAACCATATTTTTTTTCTCGATGACATCAGGGGTAATTGTGCGAATATGGTCGTTTTCATAGCCTGAATTGAGAATATCTCCGATATTTTTTTTGATACTTTTGGGTGTGATATGGTGTTCTTCATTATAGGCTATTTGTTTTTGTCGACGTCTTTGTGTCTCCTGTAAGGCTCGTTCTATGGAGCCTGTGATTGTATCTGCATAGAGGATAACGTGGCCATCTACGTTACGTGCAGCACGTCCGATTGTTTGTATGAGGGAAGTTTCAGAGCGCAAAAAGCCCTCCTTATCAGCATCTAGAATGGCAACAAAACCACATTCTGGAATATCTAAGCCTTCTCGGAGCAAGTTGATACCGATGAGGACATCAAAGGTGCCAAGCCGCAGATCGCGTAGAATTTCAATGCGTTCTAATGTATCAATGTCAGAATGCATATAGCGTACACGAATATCTTGTTCGTGGAGATATTCAGTTAAGTCCTCGGCCATACGCTTTGTGAGAACTGTCACCAATGTACGGTAGCCTTTTTGAATTGTTTTACGAATTTCATTTACAACATCATCGACTTGATTGCTGGCTGGACGAACCTCTGTTGGCGGATCAATGAGCCCTGTTGGACGAATAATTTGTTCTGCAAAAGTGCCATGAGATTGTTCTATTTCCCAGCGTCCTGGTGTTGCAGAGACGGCAATAGTTTGTGGGCGCATGGCATCCCATTCTTCAAAGCGTAAAGGGCGATTGTCCATACAGGAAGGTAGGCGAAACCCATATTCTGCTAGGGTTGCTTTTCTTCGAAAATCACCTCGGTACATGCCTCCAATTTGGGGAATGGTTACGTGACTTTCATCGATAAAAACAAGAGCATTGTTTGGAATGTATTCAAACAAGGTTGGTGGTGGTTCTCCGGGTTTTCGTCCTGTTAAATAGCGTGAATAATTTTCGATTCCAGAGCATGAGCCGGTGGTTTCCAACATTTCCAAATCAAAAATTGTACGTTGTTCTAAACGTTGTGCTTCTAAAAGACGTCCAGCTGCGTTCAACTCATCAAGGCGTTGAGCGAGTTCCATTTTGATCGATTTCATCGCTTGATTGAGTGTTGGGCGTGGTGTTACGTAGTGTGAGTTGGCATAAATTTTAATCGATTGAAGATCGCCTGTTTTTTGTCCCGTTAGAGGATCAAATTCCGTAATTGTTTCCACTTCATCGCCAAAGAGCGAAATACGCCAAGCACGATCTTCGAGGTGGGCAGGGAAAATTTCGATTGTATCCCCTCGAACACGAAAGGAACCACGAATGAAATTGATATCTTGTCGATAATACTGTTGAGAGACTAAATCAGCCAAGAGTTTTCGTTGATTGAGTTTATCACCTTTTTCTATTTTGAAGGTCATAGCAGTATAAGTTTCTACTGAACCAATCCCGTAAATACACGATACAGACGCGACAATAATGACGTCATCACGTTCAAGGACAGCACGTGTTGCAGCATGGCGCATACGGTCGATTTGTTCATTAATTGAGGATTCTTTTTCAATATAGGTATCAGAGCGTGCAACGTAGGCTTCTGGCTGATAATAGTCATAATAGGAAACAAAATATTCGACGGCATTGTGGGGAAAAAAACTTTTAAACTCTCCGTAAAGCTGCGCTGCTAGAGTTTTATTTGGTGCTAAGATTAAAGCTGGACGCTGTATTTCTTCAATGATTTTGGCCATTGTATAGGTTTTTCCTGAGCCGGTAACACCCAAAAGCACTTGTGTACGTTCATCTTTTTGAATTCCCTCAACCAGAGTTTTAATTGCTTGAGGTTGATCTCCTGCAGGTTCAAAGGGTGTTTCGAGTTGAAATGGAATGCCACCTTCAGATTTTTCAGGACGAATAGGGCGGTGAGGTGTCCATAATACGCCATTCTTAAAAAGAGGATTGCCTGAGGCAATCAGAGCAGAAAGAGCCTCAACTGTTGCTGTAACACCATTTTTCATTGTTGTATCCTTTAATAGAAAAGTGCTGGTGATTTTAAAAAAAATACTAATTTTTACAATTTCATTACGATAACAGCAAAACGTTATTGAACAGATTTATTTTGGTTTATTGGAGCTTTCATTAGGATATTGATCAAGTTTTTTCTATGAGACGAATTCTTCGAAGTGGTTCTTTGGAGGGGGCATATTGTGGTTGTTCGTGGACACTATTGCATTTTTGCCATGATAATATTTAAGATGGCATAAATTATTATGGCTGTTATGGAGAATAATCGGTACGTTTGGGCACTAAAGACATCGTGTATGTGTGATAAAGATCATTTCCATCTTTAAATGAAAGATAACGAGATGACACCCAACCTATTTGAGTGTTATATCGGATATGGCACCAATTGCCTTCACAGTTTTTAACAAAAACCAATTCTCCAGCAGAGATTAAGCCGCAAAGTGCATACTGAGTGCTGGGACCTGTTCTAAAATTAAGATTTCTCGTAACAAAAGCATCCGCAGCTTCAGATACTGTTGTGGCGAAAAAGAAAGAGCCAAACATAAAAAAAATGACGATTTTTTTCATTCTTCTGTAAAGAATTTCTTTAGAGATTTTCTATCCTTCTCTCTTTGTATCCCATATGATTTCTTTTGCTAGATTATGATAAAACAGAAAAAAATACAATTCTTTCTTCTTTAGGAGATTTTAAAGAGAAGAGTGAAGTTTAACGTTTTAAACACCAAAATGAGATGTTTTAATCACTATTTGTGCATGTTTTGTTTCCTTTATTTATTTTTGTATGGAAAATAGCGATACTGTACTATATAATAAAAAAGATCGTAGTTTTCGGATTCCAAAAGTAATTTTGGAAGCCGTTTTTTGTATTTTTATTAAACCTTCCGTGTAATAGAAAGGGACGGATTATGGAAAAAGTTCCGATGACTACAGCTGGTTTTGAGAGTCTTAAAGAAGAGTTGCGTTGGCGTCAACAACAGGAGCGTCCGCGAATTATTGAAGCAATTTCTGAGGCGCGTGCACATGGTGATTTATCAGAAAATGCTGAGTATCATGCAGCTAAAGAAGCACAAAGCCATAATGAGGGGCGTATAAATGAGCTTGAAGATTATATTGCGCGAGCAGAAGTTATAGATGTTTCGCGTCTTTCAGGCGACAAAATAAAATTTGGAGCAACCATTAAACTCTTGGATGAGGATACAGAAGAAAAAAAAGTGTATCAGATCGTAGGAGATCAAGAAGCTGATGTAAAGGTTGGTAAAATCTCTATTTCTTCGCCTATTGCACGTGCACTCATTGGAAAGCAAGAAGGTGATGTGATTGAGGTGAATGCACCAGGTGGTGCGCATAATTACGAGATCATTAAGGTTCAGTATATCTAAATAACATATGGATTATTATGCGTGTATCTTTGGACGAAACTGAAATTATTGCGCCTCACTTTAAAAGGCGTTTATCGGGAGTAACATCTACGATTATTCAGCTTATTCCACTGCAACGCGAACAGGGTGTGCGTATATCCACTTTAGGGTTTGGTTTACCACAAACTTTGCCGACTCTTGCCTTTAAGGACCTTTTCGGACTTTGGAAAAGTCCGAAAGGGAAGCCATTTCGTATTTGGCATGCACGACGCAATATTGAGATGCTGTGCGGGGTGTTTTTACGCGATGTTTTGCGAATGAAGCTTAAACTCATCTTTACTTCGGCATCTCGACGCGAACACAAGCCTTTTACCAAATGGTTGCTTCGTCGTATGGATAAAGTTATCGCTACTAGTGTATGTACGGGAACCTATCTAGAAGTGCCTCATAAGGTTATTATGCATGGAGTGGATATTAGGCGTTTTTCACCCCCCAAAATTCCTGATGATTACTTTCCAGCAACTGGGGTGCCAGGAAAATATGCGGTAGGATGTTTTGGGCGCGTGCGCTATTTAAAGGGTACTGATTTGTTTGTGGACGCGATGATAGCATTATTGCCTGACTATCCCGAATGGACAGCACTTATCGCTGGTCGGACTACAGAACAGCATTATGGTTTTGAAAAGAAATTACGACAGAAGATTGCTGAAGCTGGTTTAAACGACCGCATTATTTTTCTTGGTGAAAGGCTTGATATACCTGTGTGGTATCGCCGTTTATCACTTTATGTGACTCCTTCTCGTTTGGAAGGTTTTGGTCTGACACCATTGGAGGCAATGGCATCACAGACGGCTGTAGTGGCGAGTGATGTAGGAATTTTTAAAGAATTGGTGGTCAAGGGAACAGGAACAGTTGTAAAAGCAGGAGATGGAGCGGCTTTAAAAGCAGCAATTGAACCTTATTTTGCTGATGTAGAAAAAACATTGGCAGCCGGAAAGAAAGCTTTAACCCATGTTCGTACGCACTTTCCTTTGGAAAAAGAGGCAACCGAGATTGAGCATGTTTACAAAGAACTGTTTGCGGAAAAAACACTTTGATTATTATATCAAAAATCTTTTTGAGGAGTGATAAAAAGTTTTTTCCTTAAAGATTTTTCATAGTCATCAAGAAAACAGCTCAATGATATAAATGTTATTTTACAAAATTTATATTTTCTTTAGTAGAACGCTATAAGAAGTTCTCAAAATTTTGGATAAAATATTAAAAATGTATACGCTTGAGAGCAACATGTGCTTTATGATAAAGCATATTAGGAGAGAGGAAAGCTATTTTTATTCAGTGATATTTTAGAATAAGAAAATAATGCTTTAACTCAAGTCTAGATATACGGTGTCGTACTGATATTGTTCGTTTTGGAAGACTTAAATAGATGGAAAAAACGTTTTCTTGTCTTAAAAAAGATATTTATGGTGTCTCCATGGGTAAAATAGTCGTACATATTTTCAATAAATTCATAATAAGATGGATCTAAGATCAATATATACAATATATATATATGATTTCTATAGATAATTTACCTTTTTAATTTGAATAAGAGCTATCCTCTTGCACATCACAATTGGAAGAAAGCATGTGGTGGATAAAAACTATTGAAGACAGGGTGTAAAGAGATTTCTTATAAATTGTCTGAACTGCAGGTTGTTACGGCATTAACAGAAAGAAAATAATATGGTGGTACTAATTTATATCTTATTTTGTGGTACCGACTTGCACCTTATTATTATTTAAGTAAAAATGATGGTGCCCATTTTATATCTTTCATGAGAACTGTCGTGAAATGGGGTTGATGAGTATTGTGAGATTTTTTTTACAAACAAGCTTGTGAATCCATAATATAATAGCATTTTTTCTATAAGGATGTAACTCTATTAAAGAGAAAAAGCACTTTTATCAGCAAATATTCATATTTTTTGCATGAGAGATTATTCGTAAAAAAAGGATGTTCTATGTGCCCACTTTATTTGATAAAGAAGATCAATAAAGTGAAGTTTTATATGTTCTCGATTTGAAGGCTCTTGGTATTTGATTGTTCTTGTCGAATTATTTTTATATCAACATTTATATCGTTGATATGATGACTTGTATGAAATTTTAGGAAATCTTCAGTGGATTGAGTAAGGGGTGAATATTATGACTCATACTGTTCACGCCTTTTTATATTGTAAATTTTTTATCATAGTAGAATAAAATGCTCTATGCATTAGAATTGTTCACGCCAGAAAGCGGGAATAAAAAGGACGAATATTGTTATGATTTCAAGGCGTCCAGCTAACATTAGAAAACTTAAAATCCATAAAGCATTATCGTTGATTGTAGAGAAATTACCAGTGGGGCCAATAATATCTCCAAAGCCTGGACCAACATTTGAAAGTGCGGTTAAGACTCCCGTAAAGGCAGAGGTAAAGTCAAGACCGGTTGTAAGCAAAAGTGCAGTGCCGATAACGAGGCAAAACATATAAAGACAAACAAAAAACAAAACGGCTTGAGCAACATCGTTTGATATATTTGAGTGATCGTAGCGGGCCTTTACAACGACATTAGGAGAAAGAAGTTTTTCTATATTTGTTTGTGTAATACGCCAAAGAATAATGAGGCGATTGATTTTCATGCCACCAGAAGTAGAACCAGCACATCCGCCTGTAAAAGAAACAATGAAGAAAATTCCAAGCGCAAACGGTCCCCAAAGTTGATAATCTTCAGCGCTGTAACCTGTGGTGCTAATAATGGATGAAAGGTGAAAAATGACATCAAGGAAAATCAAGTGGAACGCGCGATGATCATAAAACCGTAGCCATGCCGCTAAAGCAAAGCTGAAAAGGAGAACGATATGGAGAAAAACAATCACTTGTGGGTCAAGGAAGCGTTTGGAGTGTCCAGGAAGGACTAATTTAACATAAAGTACGAAGGGCAAAGCAGAAAGCAACATGAAGATTGTTGAAATAATTAAGATGGCTGGTGTATCAGAAAAATAACCAAAAGAAGCATCATGCGTTGAAAAACCAGCTGTTGCGACTGTACTCATTGCATGGTTAATGGCATCAAATAAATTCATGCCTGCAGCAAAATAAGAAAGCATACAAGCCAATGTTAACCCAACATAAGCGATGATAATTCCGTTAGCAATTTGGTTGATGCGAGGCAATATTTTTTCAGATTTATCAGATGATTCCATATGAAAAAGTCGTACGCCACCCACACGCAGTGAAGGCAAAAGTAAGAGGGCTAAACCGATAAAACCAATACCCCCAATCCAGCATATAAGAGAACGCCATAACAAAATACTTCGCGATAAATTATCAAGATCAGAAAGGACTGTGGAGCCTGTTGTTGTAATTCCAGAAACAGATTCAAAAATCGCTCCTGCTAGAGAAATGGGAAGAGGAGAAAGATAAAGAGGTAAGGCACCTACGATACTTCCTGTTAGCCAAAGGCAAACAGTGAGCATAAAGCCAAGCCGTGCTGAAAAACGACAAGTAGCTCCCTTAGTTGCTAAAAGAATCAGCGTTGCTAACATGGTGGTTATGGCACAAGAATAGAGAAAGGTTATCCAATTACGATTGTTGTCGTGCAGATCCACAAAAATTGGCAAAAGCATTGCTCCTGCCATGATTAACGCAAACCGTGCACAAACATTGATAATAAACTGAAAAATGACCGTTCCCTATCTTTGTATCTCTTTTTATTATGGTTTTGTGCTCATAAGAATTTACGTTTTTCTCTTCATAGGATAAAGATTAATTCTTAACATTAGCATGCCTTGATGAAATTTGTAATCAGACCTTTTCATAAAACTTGAAAATGAAGTATGTATAACATAATTGGAGTTCTTGAAAAATATTTTTTTAAAAGGCTGCATTCCGTTATCATTTATAGAATAATTAAGTTATAATAAAGTGAAGGGGATTTAATGGTACAATCACATATTCGTCTGCTGATTATTGGCTCAGGTCCGGCTGGTTATACAGCGGCGATCTATGCAGCAAGAGCAATGCTTAAGCCGGTTTTGGTGACGGGCTTGCAGCAGGGTGGACAATTGACAATTACAACTGATGTTGAGAATTATCCAGGTTTTGCAGATCCCATTCAAGGACCGTGGTTGATGGAACAAATGGCGAAACAAGCTGAGAATATGGGGACAAAAATTTTCTATGATACAATTATAAAGGCTGATTTGTTGAAGTATCCTTTTGTTTTATATGGGGATTCAGGAACACAATATTCTTGTGATTCCCTGATTATTGCAACAGGAGCTCAAGCGCGCTGGCTTGGTTTAGAAAGTGAACAGACCTTTATGGGCGGTGGTGTGTCCGCTTGTGCTACATGTGATGGCTTTTTTTACCGTGATAAGGACGTTATTGTCGTGGGAGGAGGAAATACCGCTGTTGAAGAAGCACTTTATTTATCGCATTTGGCTAAAAGTGTAAGCGTGGTTCACAGGCGGGGGCAGTTTCGGGCAGAAAAAATTTTACAAGATAGGTTGCTTGCTTGCAAGAACGTACGTATCATTTGGGATCATGTGGTGGAAGAAATTGTGGGGCTGCCTGCACAGGGGGCAGTGGGCGCTGTTGTAACAGGGGCACGTCTAAAAAATGTTAAGACAGGTCACGAGATGACAGTGAATGCAGAGGGAATATTTATTGCTATTGGGCATGATCCTGCTGTTTCTCTGTTTGAAGGACAGCTGAAACAAAAACGAGGCGGCTATTTATGGACAGCACCGGACTCAACAGCAACAAGCATTGCTGGTGTTTTTGCTGCTGGGGATGTAACAGATGAAATATTCCGCCAAGCTGTAACAGCTGCAGGAAGAGGATGTATGGCAGCGTTGGAAGCAGAACGGTTTTTGGATATACCTAAGCGTTAGTAATTCATTGAGAACATAAAGAATCTAGAGGTAGAATTAATTGTGGCGCCACCGTTGGATTGGGATAAGTTAAGGGTTTTTCACGCTGCAGCAGAAGCGGGATCTTTTACGCATGCTGCTCAAAAACTTCATTTATCTCAATCAGCAGTTTCACGACAGGTTTCGGCTTTAGAACAAGAGGTTGGGGTATCCTTATTTCAACGTCATGCGCGTGGTTTGATTCTTACAGAACAGGGAGAAACTCTTTATCGTACAGCTCATGATGTTTTGATGAAGCTTGAAAGTGTACGTTTGCAATTAAGTGAAAGCTATGCAAAACCAACGGGGCACTTGCGTGTGACCTCGACCTTTGGAATGGGGGCAGGGTGGATTGCAGAGCGTATGCCAGAAT
The DNA here is from genome assembly GCF_042194435.1 of Bartonella sp. LB28NMGDW. Classification (NCBI taxonomy): domain Bacteria; kingdom Pseudomonadati; phylum Pseudomonadota; class Alphaproteobacteria; order Hyphomicrobiales; family Bartonellaceae; genus Bartonella; species Bartonella sp. LB28NMGDW. The sequence goes on along the minus strand of NZ_JBHIMX010000001.1, from coordinate 152,735 downwards.
TTCTTAGTCTTTATCCTGATATGCAGGTTCAGCTTTTGCTTTCCGATGAAGAGCTTGATTTGACAATGTGTCATGCGGATTGTGCTGTTCGCTTACATCAACCCCAACAACCTGATCTTATACAAAGAAAACTCTTTACAATTCATATGCATGTTTATGCTTCGGAAAAGTATATTGCAAATTATGGAAAGCCGGAAAAATTGTCTGATCTCGATGAGCATCGTATTATTTCGTTCGGTGAACCTGTCCCACCTTATTTGTCTGGTTTAAATTGGTTGGAAAAGGCTGGTAGAAGTGATGGATCATTGCGCGTTTCAGTTCTACAAATCAACAATATTATCTCAATAAAGAATGCGCTTATGCGTGATCTTGGGATTGCTGTGCTGCCTGATTATATCGTCAATAATGATGAGCATTTGGTGCGTCTTTTTCCTGATATGGTTGATATTCCTTCGTTTGATACTTTTTTTTGTTATCCTTATAATTTAAAGAATTTGGCAAGATTAAATGCTTTTCGAGATTATATTTTTTTAAAAGCCCGTCAGTGGTCTTTTTAATGTTAATGCCTTAATTTATAAGGAATAATTAACTGTTCTATAACTTGAGACTCCCTAATATTCTTTCGTTTCAAATTTGCCTATATTGAATCAATTAAAACTATTCGTTGCATATTAAAAGTGGGGGGAGTCCGTGTGGAGAAATACTTTTGGAAAAAGGGATAAATGTTTTTTATGAATACTAGCGAATGTGAGAGTTATTATATATTGAAAACTGGACAATCGTGTGATGGTGTAGCTTACATTTTTATATTTAATTAAAAAGAATGGTACATGATGGAGACAAATTTAAAGCTATGTGTTTATTGCATAGCAGATACGCTTAAGTCTTTATTGTACTTTTTCTTATAAGATGACATAGAATACTATCTCTTGATTATGTTGCCTCCCAGTGCATTTTCTTGAGTGTTCCCTTACGAAGATCTATCAGATTGATTTTATCTCTGAGGATTTTCCAAATTTGCCGGACAGATGTCCGGCTTTTTTTTATTTTTGAAAGAGCTCCTAGAAATTGCAATATATGGGAGGATGATAAGGAAAAAATTTCGAAATTTGTAGATATCCAACATTTTTTTAAGAATACTACAATTCAATAAGGAGTTTGAGAGAGATTTATCATGTTGTAGCATAAAAGTCTGTCTTTTAGGGACGTGATATAAAATATTTAAAACTTTATACATGAAGTGCTTTTTATTAGAGTGTGAGGTGAATATTTAAGGCAGGTTTTGTTCATAAAGCCTATGAAGTAAATCAAGTCGTTATTAGATAGAACTTAAAGGAAACTGGATTGTTTACATAACGACGGGAGGTGGCTTCTTCTTCATTTTAGGACCAAGAAGAAGCCGAGAAATAAAAAAGATTTGATTGTAAGGGCTCTTGATTATAAGGGCAATTGTATTTAAAAGTTCTCGATCTTTTTTAGAGTTATAAATTGAATGGAGAAAGCAGAAAAGGTTTTTCATCTTTCATGATAATAAACCGATTCATTTATTTGATCGCTAGATTTTTTTGATCTTTATCTACATGTGTTTATTCATGGATATTTTTACTGAATCGATTGATTCAGGTCATGATACAGTTTCCGATATTTTCTCGCCTATACTGACATTCGGCAAAAAAACGATCACAAGAGATGGTATTAAAAATTTTAAATTAAACTGTTGCAAAAGCGCTGTATACGTATACAAGCTTCTTCAAGTAATTCTTCTGATGTTGCATAAGAAATACGAAAAGCTGATCCAAGTCCAAAAGCAGATCCTTGGACGACAGCAACAGCTTCTGTTTCTAGAAGCGCTATGGCAAAGTCTTCATCATTCGTAATACATTGACCGTTGGGTGTTTTCTTTCCAATAAGTCCTGTGCAAGAAGGATAAACATAAAAAGCACCTTCGGGCGTTGGACAGTGAATGCCAGGAGCTTGGTTGAGCATGGAAACAACGAGATCACGGCGTTCTTGAAAAATACTTTTATTTTTAGCGATAAAGTCTTGTGGTCCATTGAGAGCTTCAACAGCAGCCCATTGTGAAATGACACTTGTTCCAGATGTCTGCTGTCCTTGAATGGTATCCATAGCTTTAATTAATTCTTGTGGTCCGCCTGCATAGCCGATTCTCCATCCCGTCATCGCATAGGCTTTGGAAACACCATTCATTGTGAGTGTACGCTCATAAAGTGCTGGTTCTACTTGAGCTGGAGTAACAAAGGTAAAACCCTCATATGTGAGATGTTCATATATATCATCGGAAAGGATGTAAACATGAGGATATTTTGCTAAAACATTTGTGAGTTTTTTCAATTCATTATGTGTATAAGCGGCACCTGATGGATTTGAAGGAGAGTTAAAGATGAACCATTTGGTTTTGGGGGTAATAGCAGCTTCTAGCTCTTGTGGTTGGAGTTTATAAGAAAATTCGGCTTTTGTTTCTAAAAAGACGGGCGTACCATCGTTGAGTGCGACCATTTCTGGATAACTTACCCAATAAGGAGATGGAATGATGACTTCATCCCCTTTATTTAAAGTTGCCATCAATGCATTAAAGAGAATCTGTTTACCACCGGTTCCAACAATAATTTGCTCTGGTTCATAATTGAGATTATTTTCTCTTTTAAACTTTGCAGAAATTGCTTGGCGCAATTCTGGAATTCCAGATATGGGAGGGTATTTTGTTTCTCCTCTTCGAATAGCTTCAATAGCCGCATTTTTAATGTTATCTGGGGTATCAAAGTCTGGTTCTCCAGCACTTAAAGCAATAACATCGCGCCCTAATGTTCTTAAATGACGGGCCTTTTGAGAAGCAGCAATTGTTGCAGAAGGTTTGATACGAGACAGCTTGTCGGCAATAAAAGCCATAATTTTAAATCCTTATATTATATCAACAAATGGTTATTGCTTTAAGGATATTCTATAAGAGATTATATTGTATGCAATAAAAAATTTCCCAAATACTCTTACACGGGCTTTACATTCTTCTTTTTTGAGATTTTTACAAGATAAACTCTTCTTAGATTTTATGAAAGTTTTTGAGGAAGTATAAGGGAGGTTTTATAAATTGTGCAAAGGAGATAAGCAGTCTTTATATTTTTACAAGGTAAAATGATGCTTCATACAAAATAAAAAAAATCTTCGTCGTTACAGACGAAGATTTTTAAATAAAATATTGCAGAATTTAAACTTTAAAGGGCTGCAAGATTGCCAGCGGCAAATTTTCCTGAACGACGATCTTGAAGAACATCATAGGAAATTTTTTGCCCTTCATTAAGACTGTTTAGACCAGAACGCTCGACGGCAGAAATGTGTACAAATACATCTGCACTACCATCACTAGGCTGAATAAATCCGAAACCTTTTGTTGTATTAAACCACTTAACTGTTCCTGTAGACATAGGAAACTCCTTAGAATATATAATTATATTGAGTATTGAAGCTTTCATTCCTTCAATACGGTTGTAGATCGAAATTAGGTGGGAGAAGTTTCGTCAAAAGTGCAGATCGCACAGGAAAGAAAGTCACGTAACCGAAAATTCGATGAAACCTCTATAAAAGTCTTTAGAACAAAAAGCAAGTCTTAATCAAATTTTATATAAAGAAAAAATAAGAAAACAGTGTACATTTTGCTGAGTAGAGAAAATTCAACTGAAATAACTTTGTAGTGAACGTACTTCAAGGCGCCTTTTTTTGAGTGCTTTGATCGCTTCTGCGACGGTTTCGGCTCCAGCTATTGTTGTATAATAGGGAACATTTTGCATAAGTGCTGCATAACGTAATGATTTTGAGTCTGAGATGGCACTGGCAGTGCTAGTTGTATTAAAAATCAATTGAATTTGGCGATTACGAATAGCATCTTCAATATGAGGATGCCCCTCTAGAACTTTGTTGATTTTTTTTGCTTCAACGTGGTGTTCGGTGAGAAATTTTTGTGTTCCACTTGTGGCGACAACAGAAAAGCCAAGCTCAGTTAAACGTTTTACAGGATTTAAGATGCGTTTTTTATCTTCATCTCTTACAGAAACGAACAAAGTTCCCTCTTTAGGGAGTTTTACACCAGCTCCAAGTTGGGCTTTAGCAAAAGCAAGCGAAAATTCATAGTCAAGTCCCATAACTTCACCGGTTGAGCGCATTTCTGGACCAAGAAGTGTATCAACACCTGAAAAACGAGCAAAAGGAAACACTGCTTCTTTGACGGCTATATGTTGTTTTTCCTGTAAAGAAGGTAATCCACCATAAGCTTGAAGAGCATCATGAAGCGTTTCTCCTGCCATAATACGTGCAGCCATTTTAGCAATAGGGCGACCAATCGTTTTTGCAACAAATGGGACAGTACGTGAAGCACGGGGATTGACTTCTAAGACATAAATGGTGTCATCTTTTATGGCATATTGTACATTCATTAAACCGCGAACATGAAGTGCTTGTGCTAATGCTTTGGTTTGGCGCTCTAATTCAGTAACTATTTTATTTGAGAGTGTATGGACTGGTAAAGAACATGCTGAATCACCAGAGTGGATACCAGCTTCTTCAATGTGTTCCATAATACCAACGATCAGTGTTTCTTTGCCATCACATAGACAATCAACGTCTACTTCAATTGCTTCTGTTAAATAGGTATCAAAGAGAAGCGGATTTTTACCAAGCAATATATTGATTTGTCCTGTTGTGTCGTTAGGATAACGGACTTTGATATCTTCTGAAATTAATTCAGGGACACTCTCAAGTAAATAATTTTGTAAACTACGTTCATCACGGATAATTTGCATAGCACGTCCTCCTAAAACATAAGAGGGACGTACAACCAATGGGAATCCTAGTTCGTGGGCAATGAGGCGTGCTTGTTCGATGGAGTGGGCAATACCATTTTGAGGTTGTGTTAAGTTAAGTTTAAATAACAGTTTTTGAAAGCGATCTCTATCTTCTGCTAAGTCGATAGCGTCAGGTGAAGTACCTAGGATGGGGATGTTGTGTTTTTCTAGAGCGCTTGCCAATTTCAAGGGTGTTTGTCCGCCAAATTGGACGATGACTCCAACCAAAACTCCTTTTTCCTGTTCTGCTTCTAAAATAGCGATAACATCTTCTGTTGTTAAAGATTCAAAGTAAAGGCGATCAGAGGTATCATAGTCAGTTGAAACTGTTTCAGGATTACAGTTAATCATAATCGCTTCAAAGCCTGCATCACGCAGTGCAAAAGCAGCGTGACAGCAACAGTAATCAAATTCAATACCTTGCCCAATGCGGTTTGGTCCACCGCCTAAAATAGCAATTTTTTTGCGTTCAGAAACGTGTGCTTCCGAGTGCTCTACACCTGCAAAGGGAACTTCATATGTTGAATACATATAGGCTGTAGGAGAAGAAAATTCAGCGGCACAAGTATCAATCCGTTTGAAGACGTGTTTAACATTCAGTGATTTGCGTAAAGCTGCGATATAATCGGGTTCTTTCCCTGTAAGGGAGGCTAATCGCGCATCTGAAAAGCCCATAGCTTTTAACATACGTAAGTTATCTGAGTCTTGGGGTAATCCATGAATGCGGATACGCTGCTCCATTTCAATGATGGAGGCTATTTGTTCTAAAAACCACGGATCAATTTTGCTAATTTGGTGTATCTCATTTAAGGGTAAGCCTGAGCGCATGGCTTGAGCAACATAGCGTAGACGATCAGGGCTTGGTATGGCAATGGCTGAACGTATAGAACTTTTTTCATCACCTTCAGCATGCTCTGGAATCACAATTTCATCAAGACCTGTAAGCCCTGTTTCAAGTCCACGGAGTGCTTTTTGTAACGATTCTTGAAAAGTGCGTCCAATTGCCATGACTTCTCCTACAGATTTCATCGCAGTTGTGAGGACAGGTGATGAACCGGGAAACTTTTCGAAAGCAAAACGAGGAATTTTTGTCACAATATAGTCAATAGAAGGTTCAAATGATGCTGGTGTTGCGCCACCCGTTATATCATTTTTTAATTCATCAAGTGTATAACCAACAGCCAGTTTAGCCGCTACTTTGGCAATGGGAAATCCTGTTGCTTTTGAGGCAAGTGCTGAAGAGCGAGAAACACGCGGATTCATTTCAATAACAATGAGGCGCCCATTTTCAGGATTGACAGCAAACTGTACATTGGATCCCCCTGTTTCAACACCAATTTCACGCAAAACAGCAATCGAAGCATTACGCATACATTGATATTCTTTATCGGTTAAGGTGAGAGCAGGTGCTACAGTGATCGAATCACCGGTATGAATCCCCATTGGATCAATGTTTTCAATAGAACAAACGATGATACAGTTGTCGTTTTTATCACGAACAACTTCCATTTCATATTCTTTCCATCCTAAAACACTTTCTTCAATTAATACTTCTGTTGTAGGCGAAGCTTCAAGACCACGTTCGATAATTTCGTAGAATTCAGAGCGGTTATAAGCGATACCACCACCAGTTCCACCAAGGGTGAATGAAGGACGAATAATAGCTGGAAGTCCAACAACATCAAGGGCTCGAACTGCTTTTGCTGTTGCATGAGCGATATAATGTTGTTTGCGATCAGCTTCGGTATGTCGCCAGTTGCGCTCAAGTTCTTCGAGTGCTTTGTCAAGCGCAGCACCAGAAAGCTTTGCTTTAAGTTCAGCACATGTTTTTGCGTGTTGTTGGCGATTTTCTTCTTTCAGTTCTGTTGCATTCGCTAACATAGAGCGTGGCGTTTCCAAACCGATTTTTGCCATCGCTTGGCGGAATAAAGCACGATCTTCAGCTTTATCAATAGCATCAGCATTGGCTCCTATCATTTCAACATGATAGCGGTCTAAAATACCCATACGCTTTAATGATAAAGCAGTATTGAGGGCTGTTTGTCCTCCCATAGTGGGCAAAAGGGCATCGGGACGCTCGTGGGCAATAATTTGGGCAACTATTTCAGGAGTAATGGGCTCTATATAAGTTGCATCAGCTAAATCTGGATCTGTCATAATCGTGGCAGGATTAGAATTTACCAAAATAATTCGATAACCTTCTTCTTTTAATGCTTTACAGGCTTGAGTGCCTGAATAATCAAATTCACATGCCTGACCAATGATAATAGGTCCTGCTCCGATGATAAGAATAGATTTTATATCTGTGCGTTTGGGCATGACTTTTTCCTATGACAAATATCTGTGTGCGATTGTTGCGGGCAAAATATTTCAGTTCTGAGGCTACAGTCATTTTATAAGTTAAGTGACAAAGAAAGTAAGCATTAAAATATCTTTTCCATGCTTTTTTTCATAAAATTGAAGATAATTTTTTTTGAGTTGAGTCATCTCGTCGGTCTATCAAAAGTATGATCTTTGATAAAAAAACAATAATAGTGCTCCAACAAATTAGAATATTCAAGCATACTGTGGAGCATAAAAAGCCGGAACATCTTTCCAGTCCATTGCTGGCATGTTTTGTGTTTTATGACATTTTTTGCTTAAGAGAGCACGCGCTTTTTCTGTTGCTTGTAAAACATAAGCCATTATTTATGGTTCGATGGGATTTCGTAAAATGAAATGGGAATCTTATCGTGTTGTTCCGTAAAATACTACCGTTTAGAGCTCTAATATAAGGTATGAAAATTTACCACATTAAGGTGTTTTTTGTTAGAGTATATGATAGAATTCAGGGCAGGATTTGTTTGTAGAGAGCTTGTGAAATAAACCATATGAAATGGTCTCAGTTGGAATCTGTTAGATAAAAAGCAAGATTGTTGATAGATCTTTTCTGGTTGAAGTTTCCGTTTTAGGGTAGGAAGGAAGTCAATCGATGTATGTTTCCATTTCATAAAAGGGCGAGAGTGTATTTTAATACAATGGCTAAGGAGATAATTTCAGAATGATTTTGTTTGTTGTTAAAAGATAGTGAATACTCTCTCTTTACTTTATGGATGATGTTCAAAACTTTTTAAAATATTTAAAAATATAAAGAAGGCTAAAATGCTGAACATTTCCCAAACGAGAATATTCTGTTTAAAAGATGTATCAATAGGAAAGCTTTTGGTGGCTAGGTCTCAAAAAGGGATTTGTTATATAGCGTTAGGAGACACTATAGAGCAATTATTACAGGGGTTTACGATACGCTTTGGTGATGCACAACAAGTTGTAGGTGACAATACATTTAAGAGAGAAGTTGCCCATATTATAGCCATGATAGAAACACCTAAGTTGGTCAAAAAATATAATTTTCCCTTAGATATAAATGGTACAGTTTTTCAACGACAAGTATGGGCAGTATTATGTGATATACCATGTGGTGAAACAATTTCATATGAAGTCTTAGCGTGCCGTATTGGTATACCGAACGCTTTTCGTGCCGTTGCTAATGCGTGTGCACGTAACGAATTGGCTGTTATCATTCCTTGTCATCGTGTTGTGCGTAAAAATGGTTTTATTTCAGGGTATCGTTGGGGATCCAAACGGAAACAGATTTTGCTACAACGAGAACAAAATGGAGGAATTTAATTTTGTGTGATGGGCATTATAATCGTTACAGTTGTCCCTTTCATTTCTTTTGAGGTAATTTCAAGTTTTCCTTTGTGGAGTTCTAGCAAGGAGCGTGAAATGGCTAAGCCAAGACCTGAGCCCGTGTGAGATTTAGTAAGCTGATTTTCAACTTGTTCAAAAGGTTGCCCAAGTTTTTTAATTGCTGATTGGGGAATACCAACACCTGTATCTGTAATTTTAAAAATAAGGCTGTTTTTTTTCTTGAAAGCGCAAACATCAATATTTCCGCCAGAAGGCGTAAATTTAACGGCATTAGAGATGAGATTAAGGAAAATCTGTTTCATAGCACGACCATCAACTTCAGCATGAAGTTCTGGCGTAATGTTTGTTGTAACAACAATATTTTTTTCTTGAGCTTGAGGCGTTAATGTCCGTACTGCTTCACTAATGATGGGCTCAAGATCGGTATTTTTACAATCAAGCGTAAATCTTCCAGCTTCAATTTTTGACATATCAAGGATGTCATTGATAAGGGTTAGAAGATGGGTTCCTGAATTGTAAATATCATGCATATATTCCTTATAGCGTTGTGAACCAAGAGGGCCAAAAGTCGATTGTAACATGATATCTGAAAAGCCTAGAATAGCGTTAAGTGGAGTGCGCAATTCATGGGACATATTAGCCAAAAACTCTGATTTAGCTTTGTTAGCACTTTCAGCACGCTCTTTTTCTGCCTTGAGACTTTTATTAAGTTTTTCAACTTCTGAGGCACGTTGTTGAGCACTTCCTCGAGCACGTTTGAGTTCTTGAATGAAAGAAAAAAGACGCCTTTCACTGTCTTCAAATTTTTCCTGTTGTTGTTTAAGCTCAGAAATGTCAGTACCAATACAAACCAATCCTCCGTCTTGGGTTCGCCGTTCGTTAATTTTGAGCCAACAACCATCTGCCGTTTGGCGAATACTGGTTAAGTTACCAGTACCATCATCTTTAAGGGGATATTCACTGAGTGCAGGGCGTGCCATGGCTTCGACGGTTGCACGTTGGATACCTGATTGTAGAATTTGTTTAGGAATAGCGGCATATTCGCAAAATTTGCTGTTGGACATGACTAAACGTCCTTCAGCATCCCACAAGACGAAAGATTCTGAAATATTTTCAATCGCATCACGGATACGAAGGTCGGCTTGCGCTGTTTGTTCAGCCAATTGTTGCTGTTCACTAATATCGAAGGAAATACCAACCAAATGGGGTTCTTCTTCTTCAGTAACTTCAGCACGAATACGCATCCAGACATAATGGCCATCGGCATGACGCATGGGAACGTTAATATCGATATGCTTTTTTTTACCACTCATTAATTCCTGAGCAAGATCAAAAAAATTCGCATCATTTGGATTGATAATGGCGCTAATTTGGGAAATTGAGAGCAATGCATCCTGAGGGATATAGCCGAGCATTTCGTACATTGCTCGTGACCAGTAGACGCGTCCACTTGCCATATTCCAATCCCATAGTCCACAGCGTCCACGCATCATTGCCATATCAATACGGTTTTGAATTTTTTCTGAAACAAGATCCGTTTTGCGTGCTCGTACAATTTGGTTGTAATAAGCATAAAGAAGAGCGAGGATAACGCCACTAGTTCCAATGAACAGAGTTATATTTAACGAGAGAATTTTCCGCCATTCCATGGCGCTATCTTGCATCTTTTCGCTAATGAATACGCCATATTGCCCATTTTCTGTTTGGTGAAATGAAGCAAGAGCAGGGGCATCTTTTCCTATTGTGATTTTCATAATTCCAATGTGCTGACCAAGAGATTGTAAAGCAATGCTGTCAGAGATAAAATCTTGCAAAGGTTTACCTAAAGCAATCTCTGAACTAGATGAAGCTAAGACATTTCCCTTTTGATCAATAATGGCGATCAGAGTGCTAGGATTAATAAGCTCTTGATTACGAAAAGTGGTGAGGATATTTTGTAAATGACTATGAGAAAGGGTAGAGACTTTTCCTTTCTGAGAAACAGCCAGTAAGTCATGATTAATTGTATTGGTAATATGAGAAGCTAAGAGAGTGATGGTAGAACGCGTGTTTTTATCAATAGTGTTACGCCAATCATAGAGTGATACAAAACGAATTGATGCAAGTACAATAAGAAATGCTACAATGACAAATGGAAGTGAGCGACGCAACCAAGGCTCAATAAAGAGAAGCTTTTGATAGGCAGAGCCAGAAAGCAGATGAATACGTTTTTTCTGCGCTTTATGACTTGGAGCGCTCGATTTTGAATCAGCATACACCTCCGTTGGCGCATGATATGCGTCCAATTTAGCCATTTCCAGTTCCTTTAATTATGGAATAATGTGATTTAAAAACTGCTTCGATATTCATAGTAACCCCATCGAGTGCAATGAATCAAAACAGGAGTCTTCTGTCCAGTCTTTTTTTTAAAAAAAATAATTTTACTTCTATGAATTTGGAATATGAAAAGGAAAAGGCACTTTAAACATGATCTATAAACAGGCTTAGATTGCCTGTTTATAGATTTAATGATGATCGAATAGTCTGTAGAATTTATTTAAAAAATATTATAGAATATTGATTTAAAATAATTTTTTCGTTTCAAGTGAGCAGACGGTTGATGATATCAGCGACATCACTTGATAACTTTGGTGCAGCAGCAATCATTTTTAATTCAGTTTCAAGTTTTTGTTGTCGAATGGGTTCTAATTGTCGCCAAGAGCGCATCGTTGTTAATAATCGTGAAGCGAGCTGTGGATTTTTTTTGTCAATTTCCAAAATAATTTGGCAAAGAAAATGATAAGACGCTCCATCCATCCTGTTAAAGCCCGTGAGATTGTTAGAGGCAAAGACACCGATTAGGGAACGCACACGATTGGGATTATCTTTTGAAAAGAGCGGGTGTTGCATGAGCTTTTGAACATTCTCGAGCGTTGATGCCCCTGCAACCATTGCTTGAATGGAGAACCATTTATCCATGACCAAAGGATCATGGTGATAGCGGTTTTCAAAATCATTTAAGGCATTTTGCGCCTGCTCACTTTCATTAAAACGCTTCACGAGAACAGCGATACTAGCCATACGGTCAGTCATATTATCAGCTGTTGCATATTGTGTGGCAGCACGATTTGGATTGGCCTCAGTAATGGAAAGATAATCCAGTATTATATTCTTTAATGCTCGCTTTCCAGCTTGTACAGTGTTTGGTGAATAGGGCTCTTTAGTTTGCATTTGCCCATAAAATTTTGTGAAGAGCCCTTGATGTGTATGCGCGAGCGAAGCTAAAAACTGATTGCGCACATGATGAATACGCTCTGGATCAATATTTTTACCAAGTGTGTGGGCAAGTTCAACTTCGCTCGGTAAACTTAAACAAAATGCACGAAACTCAGGTTCAAGACTTTCATCTGTAACGATAGCTTCAATCAATTTTATCAAAGCAGAGGGCATACCCTCTTTTGCTTTTGTTTCATCTTGAATGCTTTGAATCAAAGCTTGCGTCATTAAATGATTAAGAGATTGCCAGCGATTGATGTGATTGTCATCATGTTGTGCAAGAAAAATAAGTTCGCTTTCATTGAATGGAGTTTGTAGATTGATTGGTGCAGAGAAGTCTCTAAGCAGTGATAAAACAGGTTTTTCACGCAGACCCTTTAATGTAAACGTTTGGTTTTCCTTGGATAAAAGCATAACGTTTGATTGAATATCTGTATCCGCTTCATAGGTGAGGTTTTCTCCATTAGGTCCTAACAAGCCAAATAATATAGGGATAAGCATGGGCTTTTTTGTATTTTGTTGTGGGGTTGCCGGAATATGTTGCTTTGCATGAATTGTTAAAACACCATCGCTATAATGACTATCGATTTCTACATTTGGTGTTCCAGCTTGTTCATACCACAACATGAATTGGGAAAAGTCTTGACCAGATACTTCAGCAAAACAGGCGATAAAATCTTCAATTGTACAAGCTTGTCCATCATGACGTTGAAAATAAAGATCAGTACCTTTACGAAATAGAGAGGGTCCTAAAATAGTCCGTATCATGCGAACAACTTCGGCACCTTTTTCATAAACAGTTGTGGTGTAAAAATTATTAATTTGGCTATATTGACGAGGACGTACAGGATGCGCAAGAGGTCCTGCATCTTCTGCAAATTGCGTCGCTTTTAATGCTTTTACATTTTCAATTCGTTGTAGGCTGCGTACATTTTGATCTGATGAAAATTCCTGATCACGATAAACAGTGAATCCTTCTTTTAAACAGAGTTGAAACCAATCGCGACAGGTAATACGATTACCGCTCCAATTATGGAAATATTCATGTGCAATGACACGTTCAACATTTCTATAATCCTGATCGGTTGCTGTTTCAGGATCTGCCAGAACATATTTATCATTAAAAACGTTAAGTCCCTTGTTTTCCATTGCTCCCATGTTAAAGTCGGACACTGCAACAATATTGAAAATATCAAGATCATATTCGCGCCCAAAACATTGTTCATCCCAACGCATGGAACGTTTAAGAGCATCCATTGCATAGGTTGCGCGTTTGGTTTTTCCTTTTTCCACATAGATACCAAGCTCGATACGTCGTCCAGATACAGTTGTAAAATGATCTTCTAACTTATCAAGATCTCCACCTACTAAAGCAAAGAGATAGGATGGTTTGGGATAAGGATCTTCCCAAATGGCAAAATGGCGATTATTCTCTAAAGTTCCTGTTTCCACCAGATTACCATTTGAAAGCAAGATTGGGATTGTTTGGGAATCTGCCTCAATTTTCACTCTATAGGTAGAAAGAACATCTGGGCGGTCGTAAAAATAAGTAATACGACGAAAACCTTCCGATTCGCATTGTGTGCAATAAACACCATTTGAAAGATAAAGGCCCATAAGTTGGCGGTTGCTTTCAGGATTCAGTTCCGTAACCAATTTCAATGTAAAAGGAGCTGCTGGTGGCGTTGTAATTTCTAAACGTGAAGGCGTCACTTTATAAGTGTTTGGGGCTAATGTCTCATCATTAATAGAAACGGAAATTAAAGTAAGATCATCACCAGAAAGAACAAGAGGTGTTAATTCTTTTGTATTGTGACGGGACTCAATAGACAATATGGCTGTAACATAGGTTTTTGTTGGTGCCAATTGGAAGGAAAGTTGTGTTTTAGGAATAACGTAAGGGGTTGGCTGGTAGTCTTCCAAACGATAAATAGGTGTTGTTGGCTGTTCCATAGTTTTTCCCATTCATATTTTAAGAGTTAAAGAAGGTTTTTAATTTTAGAGTCAAAGAAGATTAAAGAATTACAAAAGGCTATCGAGGCGATTTTTTACTTCTAAGAAGTCTATCCATGTAAGTTTTTTTTGACTAGGGGTTCGGAGAAGGTAGGCAGGGTGGAAAGTTGGCATAACAGGTATTTTTATATTATCCTCACTTTCATAAATATGCCATTTCCCTCGTGTTCGGATAATCCCATTTTGAGATCCCGTAAGAAGCTGTGCAGCAATGCCTCCCAGTGCTATAAGTACACGAGGACGCGCTAGATAAATGTGCCGTTCAATAAAAGGGCGGCACAAGGCGACTTCTCTTGGTGTTGGTGTACGATTTCCTGGTGGACGCCAAGGAATAGTGTTGGCAATGTAAACATTATTCCTTGTTAAGCCAATTGATGCGAGGATTTTATTAAGCAACATTCCTGCTTTTCCCACAAAAGGAATTCCTTGTATATCCTCTTCTCGTCCTGGTGCTTCGCCTATAAGCATCAGGGGGCTTCCTGCTGTTCCATCTGAAAAGCAGGTATTTTTTGCTGTCAATTTTAGTGAACAGCCATTAAATGCAAGGAGAGCAGATTTTAATTCATCAAGTGTTTTTGCATTGTTTGCACTCTCTATAGCTGTGGGTTCATTTTGTATAGCCCCCCTAGAGTTATGCAGCGGACGATGATCTGATTTTACGGTGGGAGATGTTTTGGGAGATGTTTGTTGATTATGAGAAATGTTCACGACAGATATTAATTTGCTCTCTGAACAAGCAGACTGCTTAAAACGATTAATAGGGAAATCTGTCAGAACAGCATCCGCACCACTTTCTTTATAAAAGTTTAAGAGTTCTTCATAGGAAATTGAGCACGGCGTTTGATTTAACATTTTATTTTTTCTAATGATCTAGCAACTATAGATCAAACAAAATTATCCTTCAAGTTTTATAAATGTATTCGCTAGCCATTAATGTACAAGAACGCTGATAGGATTCTCTCTTTTCACAAAAAAGGCAAATCGTAAAATGCGAGTGTTCGCGATTATATACATCTTTAAATGTACAATTTGTTTAAATTACGCTATTTTAAATTTTTAAACAGACTAAGTTCTTTATAATAAAAGAATTCTCTACTGAATGCAAGTGGTATGATAACATTTTTGATCATTATATTCTATATTTAATAATTAATGAAAGTTACTTTTATAGTATTTTATTTATAAAATTAAGTATATTTTTTTATTATTATATTATTTTTAATAATTTTTATTAAAAAATATTAAATATATTAATGAGATATATAAATATTACTTTTATATGAAAAAATACTAAGACTTTACAAACTGTTTTTACAATGGTTTAAAAGTAATGTGTGGGTATATGCTTTTGCTTTTTTTACCGCTTCAGTCATAGATTCATTTAACGCCAAATGCGCAGCAATAGCGCTGGAAAGGGTACAACCTGTTCCTCGCATTGTTCCTTTTAAGCGTGGCGCGGAAATATGTAGAATTTCAGTTTTATTAATAAAGCTATCTGTTGCTAGATGTCCCTCTGCATGTCCCCCTTTTACTAAAATAGATTGAGCTCCCAATGACAAAAGTTTTTTTGCTTGTTGTATTGCTTGCTCATCATGAGATGCCAATGGACTTTGGCTAAGAAGAGCAAGTTCTTCTCTATTCGGTGTTAAAAGAGTAACATGAGAAAGCAGTTTATCGATCATCGTGTCGATGATTGTTTCCGTTGTTAGTTTTCCTCCTGATGAAGCGACAAGTACGGGGTCCAAAATAACTGGGATATGGGGATAGTCTTTGAGTACGTTACAGATTGCTTCTATAATTGCTTTTGTCCCCATCATACCGATTTTTATTGCGCTTATTGGATTTGCTTCTAGGGCAGCACGCATTTGCGCAGCGACGAGGTCTTCACGCATTGGAATGATTTCGGCAACGCGATTATCATCTTGTACGTTAACACAAGTGATTGCTAAATTTGCTTTTATTTGAAAATGTGCAGCGGTTTCTATATCACGAACAATACCGGCACCTCCTGTTGGATCTGTGCCTGCAACAATAAGAATGGAAGGTATCAACGCCATATTTGTGTCACTTTTATCCACTGTTGGACACGCTCTTCAGGTTTTTTATGGAGGATAATATCAGTCACAACAGCAGCACTATTTGCTCCCGCTTTTAAAACACCAACTGCGCGTTCTGGTGTTAAACCACCAATGCCCACCAAAGGTAAAGCACCAATCCGCTTTCTCCATTGTTTGATTTTTTCTAGTCCTTGCGGCATCCATTTCATTTTTTTTAAGATTGTCGGATAAATAGGACCAAGTGCAATATATTCAGGATTAACAGAGAGTGCGATATCCAATTCATGTTCATCGTGTGTACTAAGACCAACTTTTATACCACTTTTACGAATTGCGTGAAGATCAGCATTGCTTAGATCTTCTTGTCCCAGATGAATAAAATTGCACTTTTCATCAATTGCTATTTCCCAATGATCATTAATAATTAATTGTGCTCCCAATTTATTGCATATGTTTTTTGCGCGCTTGATATGTTGACGGATTATTTGTTGATTTTCATGTTTCATACGCAATTGTACGAGCTTGATGCCAAGAGGGAGCAAACGTTCAACCCAATCAGCGTTATCAACGATGAGGTAAAATGGATCCAGTTTCATGAAAATACTGCTTTTCCAATGACTGGCGTTGAAGGGACTGCCACATTGCGTGCTTCGATCATGCCAGCTTTATATCCCATACGTCCTGCTTGAACAGCTTTAGAAAATGCTTCAGCCATTAAGACAGGATCACCTGCTTTAGCAACTGCGGTATTAAGCAGTACTGCATCGTAACCGAGTTCCATCGCAATGGCGGCATGTGATGGGCGTCCAATGCCGGCATCAATAACAAGAGTAGCATCCGGAAGGTAAGCACGGATAGAACGCAATCCATCAGTATTATGAGGTCCTTTGGCAGAACCAATAGGAGCACACCAAGGCATAATAACACGGCAACCAATGTCAAAAAGTTTTTCAGCAACAATGAGATCATCCGTTGTGTAAGCAAAAATTTTGAAACCTTCATTGTTTAAAATTTGAGCTGCTTCGATTAAGGAAAAAATATTTGGCTGTAAGGTATCTGAATTACCGATAATTTCGAGTTTAATCCAAGCTGTTTTAAAAAGATCTCTTGCTAATTGGGCTGTGGTTACGGCCTCTTTAACAGTATAACAACCAGCAGTATTAGGAAGCACTTTTACCCCAAGTCCTTGAAGAAATTGCCAAAATTGTCCACCTTGTTTTCCACCTGCAGTTTCACGGCGCAAGGAAACAGTTACAATTTCCGTATTCGATTTATGAATAGCATCACGAAGGATTGCTGGTGAAGGATATTGCGCTGTACCTAATAGAAGACGGGAAGAGAATTGTCGTCCATAAAGATTCAGCATAATTTTAGCCTCCTTGCATTGGGCTTAAAATTTCAATTTTATCTCCTTCATGCAAGACAAATTGGCTTCGTGCATCTATGGGAACAACTTCAGCGTTAACAGCAGTTGCAAGCCAATTTCCTTCATACCCCAATTCTTCAAGCAAGAGACCGAGAGTCATAACTTCTGTTTGGACTGTTTCACCATTAACAAATATTTGCATGCTTTATTCCAATGCCAATTCCATTGCTCGTTTTGCCATTTCTGGAGACAACAGAAAACCATGTCTATAAAATCCATTAATAGAAATAAAGTTACCATCTTTATGCACAGAAGGGAAGTTATTAGGATAACATGGACGAACACCAACGCCAGATTCAATAATTTCTGCTTCAGCAAAAGCAGGATGTAAAGTATAAGCCGCGTTGAGCAGTTCCATCATTGATCTCACTGAGATTGCACCATCAAAGTCACTTTCAATCATCGTTGCACCAATCATAAAAATATTATCTTGTCGAGGTACAATGTAGAGAGGAAACCGTGGATGAAGAAGACGAATTGGACGCGAAATTTTAATATCGGTGCAGCGCACGAGAAGCATTTCGCCGCGTACGCCCCGTATATTTTTATCTTTTCCTAAACGTGCTATTCCTGTCGCATCAATAACAATATCAAAATTTGTTTCAGCCGTCTCTACATCAACAAAACACGCTCCATTGTTGAGAAGCTTTTCTTTTAAAGCCATAAGTGCTTTGCGAGGATCAATATGGGCTTCATTTTCATAAAAGAGTGCACAGTTAAAACGTTCCGCAAGATCTGGTTCAAGATGAGCTATCTCTATATTATCTATGGTTTTGTGATTATGCGTGCGTCCAGAAAACCGTTCAAGCTCTCCTCTATCTCGTGTAGGTGCAACCACTAAAGTGCCTTTTTGTATGACAAGGTTGGGAAGCGTTTTACGCCACCACTGTATAGCTTGTATACCAAGATCTTCAACAATCTGTTCCGCATTTTCTCTCTCACAGTAAGGTGCGAGCATTCCTCCTGCATACCAACTAGCACTTCCTATAGGAGAATGAGGGGGAGCCGATATAGTAACAGAAACACCTTTTTGCTGTAATATAAAGGCAACGGTTAAGCCGCCTACACCTGCACCTTTGATAAGAATGTTCTTCAACTGTTTACTTTCTTTTTTTGAGGAGAAATGATTTCCATATAAAGATCACCATTTTTTCGATATTTTTCGGCCATGGCGATCATACCTTCCCCTTTTGTTTTTCTTATTGCTGCTGCCTCACGAATATCATGAGAAATACGCATAGAACAGAATTTTGGTCCACACATGGAACAAAAATGTACCAATTTATGGGCTTCTTTAGGCATTGTTTCATCATGAAAGGCACAGGCTGTTTCCGGATCAAGAGAAAGGTTGAATTGATCATGCCATCTAAAATCAAATCGTGCACGCGAAAGAGCATTATCGCGCAATTGTGCTCTAGGCAAACCTTTGGCAAGGTCAGCGGCATGAGCAGCAATTTTATAAGTGATCACACCAGTTTTTACGTCATTTCTATCGGGGAGTCCTAGGTGTTCTTTAGGTGTTACATAACACAACATAGCTGTTCCAAACCATCCAATCATAGCGGCACCAATTGCTGATGTAATATGATCATAACCAGGAGCAATGTCGGTTGTAAGAGGTCCCAAAGTATAAAAAGGCGCCTCATGACAGAGATCTAATTGTTGCTCCATATTTTCTTTAATTTTGTGCATTGGGACATGCCCAGGACCTTCAATCATAACCTGTACATCTTTTTTCCAAGCAATTTTTGTCAATTCTCCCAAAGTTTTAAGCTCTGCAAATTGGGCTTCATCATTGGCATCGGCAATAGAGCCAGGGCGCAATCCATCCCCCAAGGAAAGAGAGATGTCATACGTGCGTGCAATATCACAAATTTCATCAAAATGTTCATAAAGAAAACTTTCTTTGTGATGCTGCAAGCACCATTTTGCCATAATAGAACCACCTCGTGAAACAATACCTGTTACCCGATCAACGGTCAAAGGGATAAAAGGTAATCTTAATCCCGCATGAATGGTAAAATAATCAACACCTTGCTCTGCTTGCTCAATAAGAGTATCACGGAAAATATCCCATGTTAGGTTTTCGGCAATACCCTGTACTTTTTCGAGTGCTTGATAAAGTGGAACAGTTCCAATAGGAACAGGGGCATTTCGAATAATCCACTCACGAATATTATGAATATTTCGACCTGTTGAGAGATCCATAACTGTATCTGCTCCCCAGCGAATGGCCCAAACCATTTTATCAACTTCTTCTTCCATAGATGAAGTCACTGCTGAATTGCCAATATTAGCATTAATTTTAACACGAAAATTACGCCCAATAATCATGGGTTCGCACTCTGGATGATTAATGTTTTGTGGAATAATGGCGCGTCCACAAGCAATTTCATTGCGAACAAATTCGGCAGTATAAATTTCTGGTATTGATCCAGCAAATGTTTCATTTGATGGTACATTTTGCTGTTCTTTTACTGCTAATCCTTCATTTTCTCGTATAGCCACATATTCCATTTCTTCGGTAATAATGCCTGCGCGCGCGTAAGCCATTTGTGTAATTGCTTTGCCATTTTTTGCTCGTAAAATGGGACGTTTTTGTTGAAAGGTTGGTGTAAGGTTTTTATCAGAAGCCAATCCATTATCTTCAGGTTTAACTAATCGTGCAGGATAAGTTTCAGTATCATCCCGCTTAGAGAGCCAAGGCAAGCTAATTGCTGGCAAGCCTTTTGTAATATCAATGATCATATCTTTATCTGTGTAGGGGCCAGAAGTATCGTAAACTTTTAAAGGTTTCTCACCACTGCCATCAGTCAGTGAAATTTCACGCAATGGTACGCGCACATCAGAAAAGATAGGACTTTGTTGATAAATTTTGCGTGAAGCGGGAAAGGGGTTACAACTGATTGATGGAGTATTTTTCTGCACAAACTTTTTCCTTATAGATACAGAGTTCAAAAATAGGTTGCGATGTTAATGGAGATATATTCAAATTATCAATTACGAGCATTCGGATGAATAGAAATAGTATTTGCTTTATAGCAAAGCAAACCGAATAAAGCTCAAGAAAATTTATTTTGAAAAATTGATACAATATCTATTCTAATATTTGCATGCCTCCTCCCATTTAAAGTATTTTTTTAATACGAATATGGTTGGCTTAAATATCTATATTGTCAATCATAAAAATATATTTAAATGATTTTGGTGTGTTTTTTAAGAGTGAAAATAGATATTATGAAGTGATAAACTATGATACTGAAGCTTTTATAAACAAGAATAAAGTTAAAAACGGATTATCAAGGAAAAATTAGATAGTTTATAGCTCTGATCGAGATTTTTTTCATATTAAAATAATAACTCAGAATACCATAAGATTCTTTCATCATACATCTTTTCATATAAAATCACTTCTTGCACGTCATCAGTGGGAGCATATGGGGCAAAATACTTGAAGAAAGGAAGCGAAAAGTCATACATGAACATTCTCAGATGCGAGGATGATCGCAATGTGGCGACCAACAAAATTGTATAATGGGTTCCAGCTTGTATCTTCAAAAGCTTAAAGATGACGATCTGTAATGGCTTTCTATTGTATCATTGACGTGTGCTATCGTAAAATGAACAGAGTATATTTTGAGCAATATTTCTTTAAAAAGTGCGTGATATGCAATATCATTATATTTTGTGTGGGGCATTCTATTTTTCATGAGGAGATATTCCCATTAAGAATGCGATAAACAAAAATGTGAAACAATACTTAATCTTTATTATTAAAAAATGATGATGAAAATGAACAAAGGCTTTTCATCTTGAAATTTCATCAACACTTTTAAAGAGTTGGAAGAGAGAAAGCAAAAGGATGTATCTCAGCATAAAGTACTACTTAAATTCATTTTCTGAGACATAAAGCTCTTTGTTTTCAAGGTAAAGGTACTCAAGAGTCATGTGATATCGTGCAGTAATATTACAGATAAGAAATCACTCATTATATACAAAAAGATATACAAAAAGCTTTCTAATTATAATGAAGTGCTCTTATTTATTATAATACAACAAGAGAAAAATTGAGTAAATTCGCCTCAAAAAAATTTTTAAACACTAAAATAGGGAATAAATAAAACAAACGCAAACAAAGAATTATTATAATAATGATTATCAAAGCCAAAAACCAATTTTGGAATAGGTAAGGAATTATGAGGAAGAGTAACCAAATTCCCACTAATATTGCTATTATTAGCAATGTTACAATTGGTAGCCATATAAAATCTGCAGCTATACAGGAAAAGATGATTGGTATACCCCAGAGATAGACAAATGTGTTAACAAGAGACTCATAGATAAATTCGTTAGTGAATTCTTTATCTAAACTATCATAGCATTCTATAATTGCTTTGCATTGTTCCACTAATATCATAAAACTCGTTATGAACACTATGAAAGATATAAAAAATAGCTTATCTTTTAGATCTTGTTAAAAAAATCATTTTTAAGTAGTTCAATTATACTAAATAATGAGGTAAACGCTGGAAAGAATAGAGAAGAGCACCAATAATTGCAAGATGTTGTTGAGAATGATTTATTATTCTTGCAAAAAAAATATACATATAATAACATATATAGAAATATGCTAAATGCGGGAGGGGAGAATTTGGTTACGGGGCATTAAAAAAACAAGGGTATTGTTCATAAAAATTGGGGGAGGGTGCTAGGTTATGTTTTTTAATGTTTTCCGGATCGGATACAACCTTCAGATGTGGTGAAGGTGTGTGGTATTTCATTTCCAGTTCAATGAAAGTGTGAGGAAATGGCCATATTGAGTATATTCTCTATGGTGCATTTAGATTGAACAAAAGCCTGTTCAAAAAAACATTGGTGCTGACCTTGTAACACAATTTCAGGAATAAATTGAATAAAATAGAACAAAGCATTTGCATGTGAATAAAAACATAATGAAGCATGCAAAGAATTTAAAGCTAACTTTAAAATTTTAATACAAGTGATAGCCAAAAGATAGAGTTTCCTTGTTTTAAAATATCAACGAGATAGATTTAAACTATTGAAAAAAATAAAAAAGATAATGCTTAAGTCAGAAACTTTCTATGTGGATGATAAGTTATTACATTCGATAATGGTTATATGAAATCCATAATAAGGAAAATTTTGAACAGTATTTATAAATTTTGCAACAAGATGCAAGATTTGAGAAATATTTATATAACAACAGCAAAGCAACAAAACAAGATATTAAGTAACATCAGATGAGGTGGTTACATCACACATTAGAAGAGAAAACATTAATACTAATGTTATGAAAAGCATCTGGTGAATTTAGGTTATTAAATTATAAGGAGTGAAGAGAGGTAAAATGCGTAAATACGGATGGTGCAGTGATTATGATGTACCAATCAACAGTGGCAGCACATTTTAGTGCACAGAACGAGAATTTGTTAGAAAAACTATGAAAATAATGGGGGATTTATAATGTCTAATATTTACAATTGGTCTCTAAAGGCTGATGAAAATGCTTATTCAGATAGTATCATTAATTGGGCAGAAGGTCAGCCGCCTAGTTCTGTTAATGATAGTGCACGGGCGATGATGCAGCGCGTGCGTGAATATCTTGCAGATAATGGTGGATCTATTAATTCAAGCTTTACAGTAAATGTGGAAGATAAAACAACATTAATTACCTTAAAGACAGTTTCGCCTATAAAAAAATACAACAATGATATCATCATACGTTTTAAAGCTTGTGGTGTAAATATTGGCTCGACAAAAATAACTGTTAATAATATAGGAGAAAAGCTTATCTATAAAGCAACTGATGCGGGGGTTATACCATTAGAAGGTGGAGAATTTCAAACAGATGGCATTTATGAAATGGTATACAATAATGGTGTTTTAATAAAAGAGCATGAGGGGTGGTATTTATTAAATCCTACACCACCAAAGATAGAAAGTTTTCCCTCTGGATTTATTGCAACATTTGCTATGCAAAATATGCCAAATGGTTGGCTTTTGTGTGATGGTAAGGCCTATAAGCGTGAAGATTATCCGCAGTTATTCAACGCAATAGGTGATAAATGGGGAAAAGACAGCAATAAAACTTTTAAAGTTCCTGATTTTAGAGGCATGTTTTTACGCGGCTTTGATAATGGTCGGGGGTTAGATGGTGGTAGAAAATTTGCAGATGAACAACAAGATAGCATAAAGTCGCATACGCATATTGGGAGTATTGAAAATGCAGGCGAGCATGCGCATAATTTTGAGTATAAAGGAGTTGGATGGCCAGTTGGTGATATTGGGAGACTACCGAACCATTATACCTATAATGCGACCCTGAAGGGGAGAACAGGTTCTGCTGGCGCACATACACACAAGGTAACTCTTTCCCATACGGGTGAGGCAGAAACGCGTCCTGTTAATGCAACCGTTGTCTATGCTATAAAATCATGAGTATGTTTGAGTAATAATAATCTATACACCCTGATAATTTTTGTTAACGCGGAGCAATTCCGCGTTATTTTCATATGCATATGAAGAGGAAGTCTATACTGTTAATAGGATACTTGAGAGAATCAAAAAAACAATTTAAAAATGATTGAAAGAAAGAGTTAAGGATATAATTTATTATAAGAAAAAGAAAATCATAACTTTTTTATAATTGTATGATAACATAGGGAAAATGTATTAAATCATTTAAACTGTGCCATGAAGAGATCTGGAGATATATTTGTTCATAAGGTGTTTTGATAGGGGATAAGGTGATAAAATTATTCAACCTGAGGCATAAAAAGTACAATATTTTTAACGTTTTTTGTGTAAAAATAGCATACCCCTGTATGAGTTAATTTATCTCATAAAGATATCTCTCATCTTGTTGTCCATTTCATTTCTTTGCATTGCTATGGTGTAGGCTTTATCTGTAAATGATAGTATTCCTTGAGTGGAATCATCGTTATGCTTGTGAAGCAGCAGACAAATGCTATCTCTCTCCTCATTCCTATATTCCGCATTGTTTTTGTATTAGGGGGCTTACAAGAAGCGTTATTGATTTTATTTTAAAGTTTTTATTCAATAGTTTAATTCTTTGTGATATGCCAATAAACGATTTTTTAAATAGAGAGAGAAAAGTAAAAAATATCATTATAAATCAATATTTATTTATACAAAAAGCTAAAGTATATGTGTTATAAAGAAAATATTACCATTAAAGCTACAAATAAATTTTTATAGATGGGAGAAAGGTACTTGATTTCTACATAGTCCTTAGAAGATATAAATAATACACCCCATTATTATAACAAAGGCATTTGTACGCATTTCTTGAAACATTTTTATAAAGATAAAAGTGATAGAAAGAGTGGAAAAACGCATATTTATGTTGTATAAATTCGTATTATCTAACAGCTTGATAGCAAAACAAAATTTCGCATGTTTTTAGTTATGTAAAATCTTGAAAGATTTTAAACTAGTGGTTTTTTCTCAAAATATTTTTAGGGTGTTTGGTTTTCTTTTTTAAAATGACAGATGACAAAAAGAAGTTCATATAAAAATAAAAAAGATTCTTAAATATTTGCATGTTTTATTTTTCTATGGACTTTAGTTTTTAGATTGAAACCGATAGCTTAGAGATCTAATTTCATAGGAGGATGCCGTTTGAGGGAGTATAAATGGGATATCTTCTTTAGGTAATTCAGAAACGTTTAAAGAACAATGATAAACATCGCGGAGATTTTGTGTTGTCAAAACGTTAGTTGCATTTCCTTTGCAATAAATCTCTCCTTCCTTGAGCAAGATCATGTTATCTGCATAATGTGCTGCGAGATTGAGGTCATGAAGAACAGCAAGAACGCCGCCACCAGAATGGGCAAATTGTTTAGCAATATCCATAACGATGATTTGATGTTGAATATCGAGGCTAGCAATAGGTTCATCTAATATCATCCAGCGAGGAATCCCATTATGAACAGGTTTCCAGATTTGGCAAAGGACACGGGCAAGTTGTACTCTAGCTTGTTCTCCACCTGATAATTGGTGATAATACAGGTTGCCATAATCAGAAAGGTCAACGCACTCTAAAGCTTTTTGGATAAGATTTTGCATTTCGGCTTTGGTAATGGTAAATTGGTTTACAGAAAGGCCAAGCCCTACAACTTCATGGACTAAGAATGGAAATACGAGCGTTGTTGATTGTGGTAGCACAGCGCGCATTTTTGCCATTTCATGAGTTTTTGTTTGGCATACATTATAACCATTTAAGGTTATTTTTCCACTGTAAGGAATTTCACCACTCAGAGCTTTGATAAAAGTACTTTTCCCTGATCCATTAGGACCAATAATAATGGTAAAAGCACCACTTTTAGCTTGAAGATTAATGTGTTTAAGAATCTGCTTCTTTCCGCGCTGAACACAAATATTTGTCGCTTTAATCATGAAAAGTCTGTTCCTCGTTTGCATATAAGGATCCATAGAAAGAAAGGAGCACCAAAAAGCGCTGTTACAATCCCAATCGGCAATTCTGCGGGGGCAACAATTAAGCGTGCAAACGTATCAGCAAAAATAAGTAATGCTGCTCCCAAGAGAGCAGAGCAAGGAATGAGATAGCGATGATCAGGACCAATGAGTTGACGTAAAATATGAGGAACAATAATACCAATAAAACCAATACCACCACTGACAGCAACAGCACTACCACACATAAGGGCAACAAGGGGAATAGCAATATTTTTAACGCGTTGAATATGGAAACCAATATGGCCAGCAACAGCTTCTCCAAGAGCAAGGGCATTAAGTGCTCCTGATAAAAAGGGAGAGAAAAGAAGACCAATAACGATGAAAGGGAGAACGAGCCATACTTTCAACCATGTAGCGCCTGCAAGAGAGCCAAGACTCCAAAAAGTGATATCACGGAGTTGTTGGTCATTTGCGATAAAAATCAATGTTCCAACAACTGCACTGCTTAATGCACCAAGAGCAATACCAGCAAGCAGCATGGTTGCAATAGAGGTAAAGCTATTATGCGTTGCTATTATGTAGAGAATAATCGTTGATAAAAGTCCACCAAAAAAAGCACCTATGATAACTTTGTAAGGCTCTAGAAAAGGTGCAAATGAAACAGGAAAAGCAATACCGACAACAATTGCTAAGACTGCTCCAAGTCCAGCACCTGCTGATACACCTATAATTCCAGGATCTGCAAGAGGATTACGGAAAAGCCCTTGCATAAGAACACCGGAGACAGCTAAAGCTGCTCCAATTAACAATCCAAAGATAACACGGGGAAGCCTTATGTCGATAAGCACGAGGTAATCACGCGTTTTACTACTTACTGAAAAATCTTGTGTAAGCATCACATGGAGGAGATCAAGGAAAGAAACCTTTGCGGCACCATTCAAGAGCCCACCAAAAATACTGAAGGTAAGGAATATTATTAAGCTTAATAATAAAACCTTCCCCTGCTTTGAACGGTTTATTTTTTTACCTTCTTTTGTTTCAGGTAAATGCATCATGGATGTACCGTCTACCATTTTTATCAGCTCTTACCGTTTTGATTTGCACCATAAAGTATCTCAATAAGCTCTCTTGATGCGTCTGCAGTGCGTGGACCAAATCCTAAAAAATACATAGCATCCATCTGTTTTATGGCATGATTTTTTGCTGCTGTTGTTGCTTGAACTGCCGGTATGGCTAAAATCTTATCAATGCTAGTTGATCTTGCACCATGTTTTACAAGTAAGATAACATCAGGATCTGATTTCAATAACGCTTCGCCGTTGAGAAGTTTATATCCTTTATAATCGGTGATAGCATTGATAGCACCTGAAAGTTTTATCATACTATCAGCTGCAGTACCTGTTCCAGATGCCATGACGCGTCCATTTTGCACAGAGAAAACAAAAAGAACACGCTTTGGTGTTGTTACTTTCGCCAAAAGCGTATCGTTTTCTAAAAAATTACGCTTCAATTTTTCAATTAACGCAGCGGCTTGAACTTCCCGATGAATGGCTTGACCAACGAGGCGAATCTTTTCTATCACATTTTCACGGGAGTAGTCTTCTGGTATGATCACCAGAGGGATTGATGTTTTTTTGAGAATATCAATTGTTGAAGCGGGACCGCTTCCTTCAACAAGCAATATGCCCTCTGGGGCAAGTGATAAAACACCCTCCGGTGAAAGAGCACGCATATATCCAAGCACAGGAAGCTTGAGCGCTTCTTGCGGGTAGACGCTTGTACTATCACGGGCGACAAGCTGATCTTGGGCACCCAATGCATAGACAATTTCTGTAAGTGCTCCGCCGATAGAAACAATTCGAGCATTTTCAGGAAAACGGGTTGTGGGTTCAGCAATCACTTGTTTAGAAAAACAGGTAAGAGAGAGCAGTAAACATATAAGGAAAAGGTTTGATAACCTATGCAAAAGAGATATGAACATGTCTGACCTTACCTTATCTTAGTTACTGCTGTTTTCTTGGCACGATGGTAAACCATTCAATAAAGAGCGCCAATCTTCACGTTCTTTTTGGCCCTCCTTGCGTACGCCAAAGAATTGAATAATCATCTCATCATCTTTATCGAAAACTTCAAGTGAGTTGACATATCCATCAATTGTAGGTTTGCGAACACGCCATACCTTCTTGATTCCAGAAACGAGTAAATGGAGGTGAAACTTCTGATCGAGAACATTAAGCCAAGGTCCCATTTGCTTAATATTCTTTACTTGCCCAGTGAAAATTTGGATACATCCTTTATTTCCAACAAAACACATAATTGGTAACTCTTCTTGTGCAACTTGTTTGAGCATCATCTCAACAGCTTCTATTTTTAACTCATCGGCAAATTCATTTCCGGCATGTTTTACGGCATTATGTCGATTAATTTTCAGTTCAGAAATAATTCCATGAAGTTGATGCACATCAGTCATCTGTCGCCAACGATCTCGGAACTTTTCAACATCTAGCTTTGCCGTATCACATTGTACTGGAGTAGGAGCGGGAGAAATATCAAGTGCGGATGATTGATCGTCATGAAGCAACTTTTCAACAAGTGCAGCCCATTCTTCCATATTTGTTGCGTCTTGAGAATAGAGTTTGAAAATAGCAATGCCATATTGATCAAAAAATTGCAGACTTTTCATAGGTGTTCCGAGAATAGTCACGTCATGCTCGAAACCAAACTTCCACTGTTTTGAAAAAATACGCAAGTCAATTTCACCGAGTGTTATCGGAATATGCTGACTTTGAACAATCTTCTCAAAACATCCTGTTATTTCATGGACAGCATTTTCATTCCGTGTTAATGCCATGACTATTCCAAGTTTAGGAGCATTTTCCAAGAGAGTAGCGACATCAGCGCGTAGTTTTTTTGCTTTTCCAATTGTACAATAAGCCGCAATGAGTTCTGCTTCGGATATACCAATAGAGTCCGCGAAATCGCGGTTACGCATTTCTTTTTTTTCTTCACGCAAGTGAATAATCATTTCGGCTGTGTATGACATGGGCTTATCCTTATGTTACCTGTTTAAAGGTTAATTGTTTAATTTTAAAACTCAAAAACAGTGAGTTGAACCACTATCAACTAATGGTTCAACTCACCACCAAAAAAGCCCTTATTTTATCAACAATAGAACAATAAAAACCAATAAATTACAAAGAGTTAAAGCGCAAACCTCAAAATTCGTTGTTCAAAGAACAATGAGAACAGAAACGCAATAATTTATTTTTTATCGATATAACCTTTTTAATTGATCTAATGATTAACAAAAGTGACTAAAATTTTTGCACGAACGAAACTTTAAAGTTGCGACCAGGCTGACTATAATAATCCTTCGGTGTTGAGCCGTCATCGGAAGGAAGATCTGATACATTCCAATATTTTTGATTGAACAGATTATAAACACCAGCCCTTATAACAGGACCCTTTTCACCAAATGGCTTCAACCAACCTGACACATCAATAATATTATAACCTGGAATTTTTTGATAGTCCGATTCCTTAGCAACTTTATCACGTTTGGCAGATGAGGTAAGAACAACGTCTGCTCCCCAGATTTCTTTTGCATATCCGATCCCAACAATCGTTTTTAAAGCTGGAATTGAGTTAAGATATTCATCTTTATCAATATCTTTTCCTTGCGAATAGGCAAGAGCAAAATTGCTATGGAATCCACCATTAAGAGCCAAATGTATTTTTGCTTCAGCACCATAAATACGCACATTTGCACGATTTATATAATGGCGACGTGCTAATGGGAATTCCTCTGATGGACCTTTATCCATAGTATCTATGAAGTCCTTGTATTGATTGAAAAAGGCACTGACTGAACCACCCAAATTTCTATTTCCATACCTTATACCAACATCATACCCATTGCTCGTTTCTGCTTTAAGATCAGGGTTGCCCTTCGAGTAATAAGCAGAGGGTTTTATATAAGAGACGTAAAGTTCTGCAATACGCGGTGCACGAAAAGCCTGTGCCCATTGGGCATAAAGCGTTACTTGATCACGAACATCCCACTCCACACGTAATTTGGGAGAAAAACGTGAACCATTTCTTTCTGGAGGAAATTTGTCAGAAAGTAGAGCTTTCTCATAAGAAGACGTTTTCTGAGGGACATACTTATACCAATCATAACGAATTCCAGGTGTGATACGGAAATGGTTATCGGCAAGGCCAATTTCATCTTCGAAAACAAAACCCAAATTATAGCCATTTGTATCTGGTGAATCTGACCGATTAGCGGGCACAAAGAGGCATCCCCGTGCATTTTCCGGCAAGTGACAATTATCTTTCCCGAACAAATAATGATGAAACTTAGATGACAAGACATTAGCGGCAAGCTTTAACGTATGGTCTACAGTGCCAATATGAACCTTCTTGAGAGCATCAGCATTGAAACCATAATTGGTATTACGCAAAAAATTATCTCTCAAAAAATCCCCTTTGGGTGCCCGAACACGAAATGAAGTCATAATATCATGACTTGACTGTCTTTGCCAATAAATCTGTCCACGAAACGCATCAAAAAGTGCATCTTCATTGCCGTTATAGTCATAAGAAAGAGAAAGGCGTTCACGGAGTTTGTCGTCCTTGTCATAAACGGAACCACGGGCATAATATCTTTCAGAAGCATTCAATGAATGTGTATCAACATTGTGACCAAAACGTTCTGCTGTAAAACCAAGTCGGTGATTGTCATCAAGGTATTGGTGAATTTTAAAGAGCAAATTATTTTGGTCAAAATGAGCCGGGTTTTTACGTGTGCGCTCTCCATAACCTTCTAGGGTTCCCATATTTTTGCGCTCATGACCTTCCGCATAAGAACCTTGGAAAAGCAAAAACGTTTGTTGAGCACGCATTGCAACAGCTTGATCTACGTGCCAACTATTATCAACAGAATGATAACCACTTCTTATAAGACCACCCCAATTTTTTCCTTCTGTGATAAGATCTTCAGGATCAAGGGTACGCAACGCAACAACTCCTCCCAGTGCACCAGATCCATAAAGACTAGAATCCGGTCCCTGAATAACATCAAGTGTGGAAAGCGCACTAAAGTCAAACATTGTGTTACCACTGTTATTACGCAATATATCATTGAACCACGGAAGAACAATACCATCCACTGTTGTGAGAACACGGTTTGCTTCTAAACCACGAATGACAAAACTGTTATTACTTGGGCTATACCCCACGGTTGGATAAAGACGACTAATATCATAGGCATCAGTTATTTGTTTCTCACGAATATCCTTCGCGGTTTTCCGATCTGTCAGAATAGTGACCGAATCCAAGGCCGTCCCTATTTTTTTCTCTTCAATAACAATTGGTTTGAGTTCAGTGACAGCGCCTCCATCTTTATTTCGTGCAAAAACAAATGAAGGTATACAGACCGATAATGCACTTAAAATCACACAGCTTTTATAGATATTTTTTCGTCTTATTTGCATAACACATCACAACCTTTTTAAACATCCCCTCTCTGTTTTGAAATTTTATTTACATACAAAAAGGCTGGACCCGCTGATTAAAACTTGCCAGCCAAGCAGAAGTGATTTTGCCAACAAGACAAAACCACTAGAAAACCATATTAAACATGATAAAATCAGTCAAGAAAAAAGTTGCAATTTCAAAATAGCCTGTTTTAATGAGATTTACACCAATATTAAGCTTAAAATAGCGGCAGAAGAAACGATGAATTTTGAAAATACGACGCAATTATTAACTCTTTGGATTGGTGCATTTGTTGGAGCTTTATTTTTGCATGTATTATTGGGAGCGCAGTTTTATTTTCAAAGTACGGGTGTAAGTAATAGCTTGCTCTCGTCGGAGATTATGCTGACTTTTGTGCAAGAAACTATCTATCCGGATGTTGATACAGATTTGTCAGATATTCATACAGAGTCGGATATTAATTCGGATATTAATACAGAGCCAAAAGTATTACAGTCTGATCTTTTAGAGAAGGAGTCAGAGGAATTAGAATCCGTGGATGAAGTT
Organism: Bartonella sp. LB28NMGDW; assembly: GCF_042194435.1. Classification (NCBI taxonomy): domain Bacteria; kingdom Pseudomonadati; phylum Pseudomonadota; class Alphaproteobacteria; order Hyphomicrobiales; family Bartonellaceae; genus Bartonella; species Bartonella sp. LB28NMGDW. The sequence continues at coordinate 120,936 of NZ_JBHIMX010000001.1, read as the reverse complement.
CAATCGGAAGAGCCTCAGCATATGGTAGAACAAGATGACTTAAAGTCTTTGGAAGAACCCCTTCCTCAAAAAGTGGAGCATAAAGCGTTTATCAAAAAAACAATACCGATGCCAAAAGCTGTAGTAAAGCGCTCCAATGCAAAGGCGGTACGTTCTTCTTCCACCAACAAGGGCGTCAGTACAGCAGGGCTTGAAGATATGTTGTTAATGGAGTGGTTAGCAAAGGTACAGTCACAATTAGAAAGGCAAAAAAATTATATTGTGGGACAGCGTACCAGTCGTGCAAAAGGAACGGTGAAGTTAGAATTTATGGTGCATAAGCAGGGGAGTATTTTTTCTAGTCGTGTAGCAGTCTCTGCTGGTAATCCGGAACTTGATCGATTAGCGATGGCGGCACTTCAACGCGTTGGTTCTTTTCCACCCCCCCCCCCATCAAAAGTGAATAAAATAATCAGAGTATCCTTGATATTTAGCTGATTTTTTATATGGGGCGCTTTTCTTATAATATATTGATTTAGAATGATAATTCATCATTTTGTATTTGAAATAAAAGATCCTAATAGCATAGGGTTTTCTCATTTTGAATTTATTGATACTGAATCAATTAAAATTACTTGCGTATACATCATAAGCAGGTTGGTATGTGGGTGCTATTTAAAAAGGAATAAAAACACGTCTTATGAACGCTTTCAAAGTACTATTTGGGAAGTTAAGGCATATTATTTCCGTCGACCAGAAAGCAGGTCGGTTTTTATATCTATTTTCCCAGTGAGTCTTGCTTTGTAGACACCATAATTTTCCATGACACGCATCACGTAATTACGTGTTTCTGTATAAGGAATACGCTCAATCCAATCAATGACGTTATCGAGAGATTGTCCTCGAGGATCGCCATAACGTTTTATCCATTCATTGACACGACGGGGACCCGCATTATAGCCAATAAGAGTTAGTATATAGGATCCATTAAAACGTTCCAATTGTTCATTAAGAAAATGGGCACCTAATGTTGCATTATAATGAGCATCACTGCTAAATTTTTTAGGAGACCATGCAATTGAGTGTTTTTTTGCCAATGCTTTTGCTGTTGTAGGAAGCAATTGGAGTATACCTTGTGCACCTGCTTTTGATATGGCTGTTGGATTAAATTCGCTTTCTTGGCGTGCAATGGCATAGATAAGCGATTTTTCTTCTACAGAAATATTAGTAGAAGCTGGTATAGCTCCCAGAGGATGAGAGAGTGCACCGACATTTTTTCCCTGAAAAACAGCCATTTTTCCAATTTTGAGACTGGTATAATAGTCTCCGTTTTTTTCTGCCATAACAGCCAGAAGGGCTAATTCGCCGGGACTTTCTATTTTTTTTCCGAGCTCTCTATAAAAAATTTTAGCAAAATCAGCATAGCCGGCTGCTTCAAGACGTTGAATTGCTTTGATCGCTTTTCGTGCACTAAAATGTTGTCGCTCAGCGGTTGTTGGTTTGGGAAAGGAAACTTTAAGCTTTTTTTGGTTGAGTCGTGCAGCGGCTAATTGACCATAGTAAGTTGCACCAAAATGAGCTGCGCGATGAAAGTATTGCTGGGCATTTTTATGTTCTTCTAGCGTTTCTGCTGTTCGTCCCATCCAGTAATATCCACGTGATGCAGAAAAAGGTAAAGAAGAGAGTTGAGGAATACGTGAAAAATGCTGCATTGCCAATTTAGGGTTATGAAGAAACCGTAGTGCGTACCATCCTGCATGAAACTCAGCATCGATAGCTAATGCAGATGTTATACCAGTGTGCATTGCAACGAGTTGATAAGCAATTTTTGGTTTGTTTAAATCGAGCATTTCACGAGAAAGGGCGCGTTGTTCTTTCCATAATGAATGAGGGTTCATAAGGTGGAATGCATCTTTTGATGTTTTCATCATGAGTGCTGCAGCTGCATTATATTGCTCTGTTCGTCGAAGATGGCGTATTCGAGCAAACTGAAAAAGAGGATCTTTTTGCCATGATCTTTCTACAGCTTTTAATTTTTGTGTAGCTCTAGGATCATTTTTTTCAACGGCCACAAAAGCATCAAAAAGAGATTGAGCATGGGCTAATTTTGCAACGCGTGCTGCTGAATCAAAACGATATGCATACAGCATAAACTGCATGCGTTTCAGATGATCAATAGGTTTTAATGCAGCGCTTGCATTTTTAAGAACAAATATTTCTTCTTTTGCATTAAGCTGTGTTTTATGCCACCATGGCGCAATAACGTGTCGAGCACGAGTGGTTTGTCCCGTTGCAATAAGTGCTTTAGCGAAGAGAGCCATTCCTTGCGCTGTTTGGGGCGGGTGATGAGAAAATTTTTGGATGATTGCGCGTGTGAGGTTGGTTTCGTTAAGAAAAGCACGTTCAGCATTGCGTTGCATCGTTTCTATACCGGGCCATCCTTTTAGCATGTTGATTGCATTAAATATTTCAGAACTTGGTATATCAGCTTGGTTTGATATCCCCAGCGCCCATGTCAAAATATGACGATCAAGGCTATGTTTTTCCATTGAATTACGAAGATTTATTGTTTTTGCAATATTGTTGTTTGCTAGTGCATCTAGCCCAGCTTTCAGTTTCTGAAGTGTAGCAGTATTGTGTAATGTCGTGTGTATCTGTTGAAGAGGCTCTAGAGCTTCTTTTTCGGTAAAGGGAGTAGGGCGCACCAAAGGGATTGGCGCTTTCCCGTGCAAAAGGGGTGTTTGCGCGGATGCACTTGAAAATAAAATTCTTATTGCCAGTATAAGTGCAGTAAAGGTTGATACGAAAAGAGAGGTGGAAAATACACGCATAGAGAAAAGACCTTGAGACCTTGCTTTTTGTAAAAACTTAAGGATTTATAGAACACAAGCATGAAAAACGCGTTAATATAGACGGCTTATTTTAAAAAAATGTGCAACATTTAAGGAGGAATATTTTTATCTTAAGAGGGCTTTTTTTGAAATTCATCTTGCTTCAATGATAGAGCAAGATTATGCTCTATTTAAAATTTATAAAAGGCGATTATTAAAAAAATAAAAGCGAACATTATAGGGAGTTTATCATGCTCAAGGGAGCTATAACTGCGCTTATTACACCGTTTGATAATAAGGGCGCAATTGATGAGAAGGCGTTTTGTGATTTTATTGAATGGCAGATCACACAAGGGATTAACGGTGTAAGCCCAGTTGGGACAACCGGTGAATCAGCAACGTTAAGTCATGAAGAACATAAGCGGATTATAGAATTGTGTGTTGAGCAGGTCGCAAAGCGTGTTCCTGTTGTTGCTGGAGCGGGATCAAATAGCACAAGTGAGGCTGTAGAGCTTGCACAATACGCGCAAAAAGCTGGTGCAGATGCAGTTTTGGTTGTCACTCCCTATTATAATAGACCAAATCAATCTGGTTTATACAAACATTTTTCTTCCATTGCCAAAGCTGTTTCTATTCCGATTATAATTTATAATATTCCTGGTCGTTCTGTTATCGATATGGCTGTGGAAACGATGAAAGACCTTTATCAAGATTTTAAAAATATCATTGGTGTAAAAGATGCAACGAGCAGAATTGAACGCGTTAGTGAACAACGTGAAAAGTGTGGGAAGGATTTTGTACAGCTTTCCGGTGATGATTGTACAGCGTTAGGTTTTAATGCACATGGAGGTATGGGGTGTATTTCAGTTTCCTCCAATGTTGCTCCAAAGCTGTGTGCAGAGCTTCAAGATGCTTGTTTTCGTGGTGATTATAAAACAGCACGAGAATTAAATGATCGCTTGATGCCTCTTAATCGTGCTGTGTTTATTGAGCCTAGTCCAGCGGGTATTAAATATGCTGCTGCAAAATTAGGATTTTGTGGTGATACTGTGCGTTCTCCGATTGTTCCGTTAACAGAAAGAACAAAGAAGATTATTGATGCAGCCCTCAGTCATGCTGGTATTTTAAAAGCATAAAATGATATTGACAAAGCCATGAATAAAAAAAAGAACGCGCCCGTACGGAAAATAATTGCTGACAATCGTAAAGCACGTTTTAATTTTGAAATCCTTAATAATCTCGAGGCCGGTCTTGTCCTTCAGGGAGCGGAAGTAAAGTCCTTACGTTCTAATCATGCCAATATTGCTGAAAGCTATGCGAGTTTTGAGAATGGGGAATTATGGTTAGTAAACAGCTATATTCCTGAATATACGCAGGCTAATCGTTTTAATCATGAACCGCGACGTTTGCGCAAGTTATTGCTTTCAAAACGTGAGATGGCACGTTTTTTTAATGCAACGTCTCGTGAAGGAATGACACTTGTTCCTCTTAAACTTTATTTTAATGAACGTGGGCGCGTTAAGTTGGAGATTGCTCTAGCGCGGGGGAAAAAACTTCATGATAAGCGAGAAACAGAAAAAAAACGCGATTGGGGACGTGAAAAAGCAAGACTTTTAAAAAGATATGGATGACGAATGCGATCTAGGTATCCTTTATTTATAGCGCTGGTTTAAAACAGTTTTAGCATTGATCTAAGTATGTTTTTGCTGCTTGAAAAATTTGGTGAAACATGGCGTCTGTCAAGCGTCCAGTATTTGTATTATAACGAGAACAGTGATAGCTTGAAAAGATGCGTAATCTGCCGATGTTATTGATTTCGCCGTGTCCAAAAGGGTGAGCTAAAACTTTTGCATTAAGGGCACGTATCGTTGAATGGTGTGCAATGGTTCCTAAGGTAATAACGGCTTTAAGTTTGGGAAGATTTGTTAAAAGAGGTGAGAAGAAATAGCGGCACGTGTTAATTTCTGCACCGGTGGGTTTATTTTCTGGTGGAACACAACGAACAGAGTTAACGATTGCTGCATCAATCAGTTCAAGAGTATCATCTGCTCTTTCTTCGAAGGTTCCTTGGGCAAAACCAAATTTTTTTAAAGTTGAATAAAGTAAGTGCCCAGCATAATCACCAGTGAACGGACGTCCAGTTCGATTTGCTCCACGTAATCCAGGAGCAAGTCCAACAATAAGAAGGCGCGTTGTGTCTGCTCCTTTATAAGGAAAGAAGGGGCGCACCGGTGCGTTATACCAACTTGGTTCTTTTACACGCCAGTCAGCGATAAACTGATGGAGCCTAGGACATAAATTGCAATTTTTGGGTGGTTCTGGGAAAAGTGATGTTAATTGGTTATTCATGGTGTTAGGCATCAATCGTTTTTTCTATTTTTTTGAGTCTTTTATAGCGTATATGACGGGTTATGTTTTGAGAAACAATCTATAATGAATATAAATAAAATTTAATATAAACTTATTGCTAATTATTGTGTAAAGAGAGGTAATCTTTCAGTAATTCATTCGATGAATAAGAGCGTAATACACATGATGTTCAAAGAAAAAATCTCTCTCTTTAAGATAAAATATTATCATAAAAAGTATGTATAAGGCTGCTGTTATTGCAAAGGATTTTCAACAGCTGGTATTCCTTTTAAAAGGACGAAGACCCCAGACAAGTATTTTGTCAAGAAAGACCGTCCTTTGTTTGAAGTCAATTTATTGGAATGCTTTTAAGAGAAGCTTTGATAATGAGCGTAAATAGGTTATACATTTTATAAATTTTCCAAGAATTTTCTTAAATAAGTTCTTTAATCAAAAAATATAAAAGTTTGAGTTGTTTTTCTTGTGTTTTATTTTGATTATTGTATATACTTCTCTATCCGCTATTAAATTTTTTTATTTGAGAAAGAGGCATAAATGGCCCGCGTAACGGTAGAAGATTGTATTGATAAAGTTGATAACCGCTTTGAATTGGTACTTTTAGCAGGTCATCGGGCGCGTCAGATTTCACAAGGAGCGCAGATTACGGTTGATCGTGATAATGATAAAAATCCAGTTGTTGCTTTGCGTGAAATAGCAGAAGAAACATTGTCGCCTGCTGATTTAAAGGAAGACCTTATTCATTCGCTGCAAAAGCATGTGGAAGTAGATGAGCCAGAAATGGCAAGTGAATTTATTACCCATTCAGGTGAAGCTGAAAGTGCTTTTAATACGTCGTCGCAAGAAGAAGGTACTTCATTTGATCATATGTCAGAAGAAGAGCTTTTAGCGGGTATTGAAGGTTTGGTTGTTCCAGAAAAAAGTGACGATTATTAATTGCAGCAATTTATGTTACAGGAGTAAAGATACCTTGTCATGTGAGGAGCAATTATTTTTCTTGTCTTTTATTGATAGGACGTGTTCAATAAAGATTAGGGGTGTGAAAAGATAAAGGATATGCTCGTATGATGCGTCAGTGTGAGCTTGTTGGACGTGTTCAACGTTACAAGTCTGACGTAGATGAGGCTCTTTTAAACAGGGCCTATGATTATGCAATGAGAAAGCATGCACATCAAAAGCGTGCGTCAGGTGATCTTTATTTTTCTCATCCTTTAGAAGTTGCTGCTATTTTGACGGATATGCGGTTGGACGAGGCAACGATTGCTGTTGCTCTTTTGCATGATACAATTGAAGATACAAGCGCTACACGAGCAGAAATTGATCAGCTTTTTGGTTCTGAAATTGGGAAGTTGGTTGAAGGACTTACAAAGCTTAATAAGCTTGATCTTGTATCAAAGAAAGCTGTACAGGCAGAAAATCTTCGTAAACTTCTTATTGCTATTTCTGATGATGTTCGCGTTCTTTTAGTCAAACTCGCTGACCGCCTTCATAATATGCGTACCCTTGGTGTTATGCGTGATGATAAACGTCGGCGAATTGCTGAGGAGACGATGGATATTTATGCGCCACTTGCAGGTCGTATGGGTATGCAGGATATGCGCGAGGAATTAGAGGATCTCTCTTTCTTTTATTTAAATCCAGAAGGTTATCGTACGATTACTAATCGACTTTCTGAATTATTGAAACACAACCGTGATTTGCTTTCCACAATTGAAAATGAATTGACAAAGCTTTTTTTCGAGCACGGCATTAAAGCAGATGTTAAAAGCCGTCAGAAAAAATCTTATTCAGTCTTTCGCAAAATGGAAAGTAAAGCATTATCTTTTGAACAGTTATCGGATATTTTTGGTTTTCGTGTGATTGTTGAGTCCGTGAATGATTGTTATCGTGCTCTTGGTGTCATTCATACGACATGGCCAATGGTTCCTGGTCGTTTTAAAGATTATATCTCTATACCAAAGCAAAATGATTATCGTTCCATTCATACAACGATTGTGGGACCATCGCGACAACGTGTTGAATTGCAGATTAGAACTGCTGCTATGGATGAAATTGCTGAATATGGCGTTGCGGCACATTCCATTTATAAAGAGCAAGGTTCTAATTATTCGGCTTCGAGGTTATCAAATGAAACAAATGCGTATGCATGGTTGCGTCAAACGATTCAATCTTTGTCAGATGGAGATAATCCGGAAGAATTTTTAGAACACACAAAGCTTGAGCTTTTTCAAGATCAAGTTTTTTGTTTTACGCCGAAAGGTCGATTAATTGCTTTTCCTAAAGGAGCTACTCCTATTGATTTTGCTTATGCCGTCCATACCGATATTGGTGATTCTTGTGTGGGTGTGAAAATCAATGGTCGTATTATGCCTTTAATGACCAAATTAAAAAATGGTGATGAGGTTGATATTATTCGTTCACATGCTCAAATTCCGCCGGCTGCATGGGAATTTCTTGTTGTCACAGGTAAAGCACGTTCAGCTATTCGACGAGCAAGTCGTGCTGCGGTACGTAAACAATATTCGGGTTTAGGATATCGTATTCTCGAGCGTTCATTTGAATATATGGGAAAACAATTTTCAAAAGACGTTTTGAAGAAAGTTTTGCCACGTTTAGCACGTAAAGATGTAGAGGATGTATTGGCTGCTGTTGGGCGTGGGGAGCTGTTTTCCGCTGATGTGATTAAAGCGGTTTATCCTGATTATCAAGATCACCGTGTAGTACAAAAGTCATCTTTTAAGCCTGGGGAAGAAGGTTGGTTTAATATTGAGAATGCTCAAGGTATGATTTTTAAAGTTCCAGAAAATGAAAAGAATGAAATGTTCGAGAATCATCAATCTAAAGCATTGCCTATTAGAGGAACCCGTGGAGATATACCCGTACGTTTTTCACCGGAAGGAGCAGTGCCTGGAGATCGGATTGTTGGTATTATGCAGCCTGGGGCTGGGATCATTATTTATCCAATACAGTCTTCAGCTTTGATGGCATATGATGATCAGCCAGAACGATGGATTGATGTCCGCTGGGATATTGATGCCCAAATGAATGAACGTTTTCCTGCACGGATAAACATTTTGGTTGTAAATAGTCCTGGTTCTTTGGCTGAAATTACACAAATAATTTCTGCTAACGATGCCAATATCCAAAATTTATCTTTTATCCGTACAGCACCAGATTTTACAGAAATTATGATTGATTTGGAAGTGTGGGATTTAAAACATTTGAATCGTATTTTTTCTCAGTTAAAAGAGGCGGGTTCAGTAAGTACAGTACGGCGGGTTCATGGATAAAAAGAAAGATTTTGCAATGAATACACAAGATGTCATTGATATTTTTAAACAAGCAGATGCTATTCTAGAAGGGCATTTTATTTTAACATCGGGACGCCATAGTGCGACTTATATGCAAAAAGCGAAAGTATTCATGCATGCTGACTTGACGGAAAAGTTGTGTCGTGGATTAGCTGAAAAAATCAAAAAATCTATCGAGGGAAAAATTGATTATGTTGTTGGTCCCGCAATTGGCGGCCTTATTCCTTCCTATGAAACTTCACGGCACCTTGGTGTTCCTTCTCTTTGGGTAGAGCGTGTAAATGGCATCTTTGAATTGCGTCGTTTTGAAATCAAGAAGGGGGCACGGGTTGTTATCGTTGAAGATATTGTGACAACGGGTCTTTCCATTCGTGAGACTATTGAGGCGCTCGTTGCAGCAGGAGCAGAGGTATTAGCCAGTGCATGTATCCTTGATCGTTCTGGTGGTAAAGTCAATGTTGGAGTTCCATTGATTGCACTTGCTGAATACGAGATAACCTCTTATGCTAGTGATGCACTTCCTGCAGAGCTTTCTGTTCTTCCAGCGATTAAACCAGGTAGTCGAAATATTTAATTGTCTTTCTATTTTTTTTTGTGCAAAAGCTTAAAAAGATTAATTTGGATGATATAGATTATTTCATCATCAAAAGATGTATATTGAGAGTCATATGCTTTTTCGTAGTCGAGAACCAATAGATTTTGTAACGCGTATTCGACTTTGGTTATGGCCACGTCGTTCATTTTCTCGCTCATTTTGCTACATACATAAACGTATTTTGCGTATATCAGCAACACCGCATGAAGTAGCATTAGGGGTTGCTGTTGGCATTTTTTTAGCTTGTTCCCCTTTCTTTGGGTTGCATATTATTTTGGCAATATTTTTATCTTGGCTTTTGCGTGCAAACTTTGCTGCCGCAATCATTGGGACGATTTTTTCTAATCCACTCACATTTTTATTGATTGTCATGGCTGATTATAAAGTAGGGTATTTTTGTTTATCACTTTTTAGCGATGTCAAAGAGATTTCTCTTTCGCAAATTCGTGCTCTATTTAATGGTTTGACATTGTCAAATCTCTCTCTCCTCTTTAAAGGCGCATGGGACACAATTATGAGTCCTATGATTTTAGGTGGAACTCTTTTAGGTATTGTTTTTGGTGGTTTATCTTATATAGGTGTTTACAGAGCAACGGTTCGTTTTAAACAAAAGCGATATCAAAAGATTATAAAAAAAGGCGTTTAAAGAAGCGTTCATCGTAAGAAAGATCGGGTAATATCGTATGATTGTTGGTCTTGGAAATGATCTGGTTGATATACGACGTATTGAGAAAATGTTGGTTCGTTATGGTGAGCGTTTTACCCAACGTATTTTTACGGATATTGAAAGGAATAGATCGGAAAATCTCAAAAAAAGCTCTTCTTCCTATGCAAAAAGATTTGCTGCTAAAGAAGCATGTGCTAAAGCCTTAGGAACGGGAATCGCTTGTGGGATTAATTGGAAAGACATGGGGGTTATTAATTTGCCATCTGGTAAACCAATAATGCAATTAACAAATCGTGCGCAAGTACAACTTCAAAAGTTATTACCTCCTCATCATGATGCAGTTATTCATCTTAGCGTAACAGATGATTTTCCTTGGGCACAGGCATTTATTATTATCGAAGCACTTCCACGTGGATAGATGGTGTGAGAGATTGTGCTTTTGTTATTTGAATATTATGATGAAAAAAATTATATCTGTGATGAGAAGGCAGTTGGTGATGATCCAAAAAGATAAAGTGCATAAAAAAGAAAAAAAAGGTGGGGTTCGTGAATTTATTTCTGTTTTAATACAGGCTCTGCTTTTAGCAGCGGTTATTCGGACACTTTTTTTCCAGCCTTTTAGTATTCCTTCCGGTTCAATGCGTCCTACTTTGTTGGTGGGAGATTATCTGTTTGTTTCTAAGTATGCATATGGGTATTCTCATTTTTCCATCCCATTTTCTCCTCCTCTTTTTTCTGGACGGATTTGGGCATCTCAGCCTCAACGTGGAGATGTGGTCGTTTTTCGCTTACCAAGTAATCCAAAGATTGATTATATAAAACGCGTTGTTGGGCTACCAGGTGATCGTATACAAGTCCGTCAAAGTGTTCTTTATATTAATGATGAGGCTGTTTCCCGTCACTTTATGGGGGAAATTGATAATTCTGATATAACAGAGGTTAACTATCCTGTTGAGGTTTATCGCGAGACAATGCCTAACGGTGTCAGTTATGATACACTTGATTTAGCTTTCATCCCGAAAGTCGATGATACAAAAGTCTTTGAAGTTCCTCAAGGACATTACTTTATGATGGGAGATAACCGCGACAATTCAGATGATAGTCGTTTAGATGTAGGCTATGTTCCAGAAGAAAATCTTATTGGTCGCGCGAGCGTGATTTTCTTTTCCATCAGTAACGGTTCAAGTGCTTGGCAGGTTTGGCGCTGGCCATTTGATGTGCGTTGGAAGCGTTTGTTTTCTTTCATAAATACGGTTCATGATTTGCCGCTTATCAATCAAGGAAACAACGATGAAACGTCTAATGATTGATCAGCTTTTCAAGCTGACGGGGCATCGTTTTAAAGATGAAGAGAGGTTAAAGAAGGCATTAACACACTCGAGTGTGCAAGATTCGGAACAGGGGAATTATGAACGACTAGAGTTTCTAGGGGATCGGGTTTTAGGGCTTTTGATTGCAGAAATGCTGTATCAACTTTTTCCTCAGGCAAGTGAAGGTGAATTATCAGTCCGTTTGAATCATCTGGTCAACGCGCAGACATGTGCTGATATTGCGCGTGAAATGAGGCTGCCTGATATGATCCGTGTTGGTTTTGAGATGAAAAATTTCGAGGGGCGTCGACTCATCAATATGCATGCAGATGTCGTGGAAGCTTTGATTGCCGTGATATATCTCGATGGAGGCTTGGAAAGCGTTCGCCCTTTTATTCAAAAATATTGGCATAGTCGGGCAAAGAAAATGAATGCTGGTCGGCGTGATGCCAAGACCGAATTACAGGAATGGGCGCATATCCAAGGCAATGCACAACCACATTATCAGGTTATAAAACGTTCAGGTCCAGATCACGATCCTGTTTTTATGGTAGAGGTAAGTATTTCTGGGTTTGCTTCAGAGATTGGGCAGGGAAGCTCCAAAAGATATGCCGAAAGAATGGCAGCTGAAAAAATTTTGCGACGAGAGGGTGTATGGAAAACAGTGGGAAAAAATGATCATGAGTGACGTTATGAAAACGCGTTCTGGGTTTGTTGTGCTTATTGGGATGCCTAATGCCGGTAAATCGACATTGGTTAATCAATTGGTTGGAACAAAGGTTTCAATTGTAACGCATAAGGTACAAACAACACGAACTTTAATCCGCGGTATTGTCATTCATGATGATGTGCAAATTGTGTTGGTCGATACACCAGGTGTTTTTCGTCCCCATAAGCGCTTAGAACGTGCCATGGTCTCTGCTGCTTGGGGAGGGGCTAAGAGCGCGGATGTTCTGCTCGTTTTAATTGATGCTCAAAGTGGTCTTTCGGATGAAGTTGATATGATGTTAGATATTGTAAACAACATGAAACAAGAAAAAGTTCTTGTTCTTAATAAGGTTGATACAGTTGTTAAATCATCTCTTCTAGCGTTAACCACTAAAATAAATGAACGTGTAAAGTTTGCGCAAACATTTATGATTTCTGCTCTAAACGGTTCTGGTTGCAAGGATTTACTTCATGCGTTGAGTAATATGATGCAGGAGGGACCATGGTATTATCCGGAAGATCAAATTTCCGATATGCCCATGCGTCATCTTGCTGCTGAAATTACGCGTGAAAAACTTTTTCTTCGTCTTCATGATGAACTTCCTTATTCCTCAACGGTTGAAACAGAAAACTGGGAAGAGCGTTCAGATGGTTCCGTTAAAATTAATCAAGTTATTTATGTTGAGCGTGAGAGTCAGAAAAAAATTGTCTTAGGAGCAAAAGGCGATACAATAAAAGCGATTGGTCAAGCAGCACGTAAAGAACTCATGAAAATTATGGATCAAAAGGTTCATCTTTTTCTCTTTGTGAAAGTGCGCGATAATTGGGATACCGATCCAGAACGTTATCGCGAAATGGGATTGGATTTTTAAAAATAATTAAAGTAAAATGAAGTGGAAAGAACAAGCCGTTATTCTTGGTACACGCCAATATGGTGAAACAAGTGTTATTCTTGAGGTTATGACACGTGAACATGGTCGTTATATGGGAGTGGTAAAAGGGGGGCGGTCGCGTCGTATGGCAGCTCTTCTTCAACCTGGAAATTTTGTGGAGGCTGAATGGTGGGCTCGTTTAGAAGAACATTTGGGAATTTTTCGACTTGAAGCTCTTGATTTACACGCGGCGCGATTAATCTGTCTACCAGAAGCACTTTATGCTTTGCAATTGATAGCTTTTCATTTGCGGCTTCTTCCCGAACGTGATCCACACCCCGTTTTATATGATATTTTACACCTTTTTATGCAGAATTTTGATGAACCATTTGTAACTGCAGAATTGCTTGTACGTTTTGAAATGCGGCTTCTTGAAGAACTTGGTTTTGGTCTTGATTTATCTTGTTGTGCTGCAACAGGCGGTCAGGAAAGGCTGCATTACGTATCACCAAAATCTGGACGGGCTGTCTGTGAAGAAGCAGGGGAACCTTGGAAAAAAAAGCTTCTCATTCTACCACAGTTTCTTGTGCAAAGAACAACTCGTCCTACTGATTCTAGTGACATAATAAATGGTTTTATACTGACGGGTTTTTTTCTTATGCGTCATGTCTGGGCGCCACGAGATATAAAGCAGCCGTCAGTGCGCATGAATTTGATACAATTGTTTGAGCGCCAATTTGGTATACGAGCATTAATTTGTTGATCTGATGATAATTGAATGGAAAAATGAAAGTTTTAAAGACAATTGCTGAAGTCCGCCAATATACTTCAGAGGAACGACGTTTAGGTTTTTCGATTGGTTTTGTTCCAACAATGGGGGCATTGCATGATGGTCATCTTGCATTAGTACAGTATGCAAGAGCAATGTGTGATCGCGTATTGGTTTCTATTTTTGTCAATCCAAAGCAATTTGGACCTCATGAAGATTTTTCTCAATATCCAAGAGATTTGAAGGGCGATTGTGCTTTGTTAAAAGAAGCAGGTGTTGAATGTGTTTTTGCCCCTTCTGTAGATGAAATGTGGCCACTGGGAAATGATACAATTGTGCAAGTGAAAAAATTATCACGTATTTTGATGGGAAAATTGCGTCCAGGGCACTTTTGTGGTGTAACAAGCGTTGTTGCTAAATTTTTTAACATTGTTCAACCAGATAAGGCTTTTTTTGGGGAAAAGGATTTTCAACAAATTTTAATTATTCGGCGTATGGTTGAAGATTTGGCTTTTCCTATTGAAATTGTTGGAGTTCCTATTCTACGGGAGTCAGATGGTGTCGCTTGTTCTTCACGCAATCAGTTTTTAACATTAGAAGATCGTAAAGCTGCCAAAATTATTCCTGAAAGTGGGAAAGCTGCTAAAAAGCTTTACCATGAAGGTGAACGGTCGGTTGATAAATTATGCAAAACTGTTCGTGATATTTTACAACAAGAAACGCGTGCAATCATTGAAGCAATAGATTTGCGGGATATGGAAACTTTATGCGTGGTTAAAGGAACATTGAATAAACCAGCAGTTTTACTTCTTACTGTTCGCTTTGGAGAGGTAAGGCTGATTGATCAATATATATTGCAAGAGAAGGGCGGAAAATGAGTGTACATAAAACCGTAAAGCGTATAACATCTTCCGAAATACGTACAAGAAAGGGACAACAGCCAATTGTTTCTTTAACAGCTTATCAAGCTTATACTGCGCGGATTGCTGATCCATATTGCGATATCCTTTTGGTTGGTGATAGCGTTGGTATGGTTGTGTATGGGTTTGAGACAACGCTTCCTGTTAATTTAGATATGATGATTTTACACGGACAAGCCGTGGTGCGTGGATCTCAAAAAGCTCTTGTGGTTATTGATATGCCTTTTGGCTCTTATGAGGAAAGTCCAGAGCAAGCTTTTTTTAATGCATCGCGTATTCTTGCTCAAACGGGGTGTGGTGCAGTTAAGCTTGAAGGTGGTGTTTATATAGCGGAAACAATTGATTTTTTGTGTAAACGTGGCATTCCAGTGATGGGGCACATCGGTCTTACACCCCAGGCGGTGAATCGTTTTGGTGGTTTCAAAACACAAGGACGAAAACAGAGTGATTGGCAAAGAATTGAAGCCGATGGGGCTGCAATTGAGGAGGCCGGTGCTTTTGCTATTGTTTTAGAAGGGATTGTCGAACCTTTAGCAGTAAAACTGACAGAAAAGCTTTCTATCCCTACGATCGGTATTGGTGCATCCAATCAATGCGATGGACAAGTATTGGTTATGGAAGATATGTTGGGCTATGGTGTTCATGTGCCAAAATTTGTACGCCGTTATGGAGACCTTGAACAAGCCATGGAAACTGCAATAAAGAATTATGCAGAGGATGTCACATCTCGTGCTTTCCCAGCGGATAATGAAGTTTATAAATTAAAATAAACTTCAGTTTAAGATGAAAAGTTTAACAAGGGAACATTTGTTATTTTGATAATGAAAGTGTATTATTTCATATATTTTGTATGCAATTTGAGCTGTGATTTTTTCCATTTCTTTAATGGAGTCACTCCTCTCATGCAAAACAGAACGCCATTGGGTTGCTAAGTCATGTGCTTTTTTTAAGAAAGCTTTCTTGGGGACTCAATCCTATTTCGCGACGGCGCTTGTGAATGGTATAGCGGTAAAGCCCCTGTGAAGTGTACAATTTATAGAGCGCCCCCATCTTTACGCTTCATAAGAGACATTTCAAATTCTTTCTTTAAAAGTTTTTACCCATATGCCGGTCCCACTTATGACGTACAAGAGAATGGTTTTGATTGATTCAATATAAACAGATTTGAAATGAGTGAATCTTACGATATTAGTGGCTCTCATTCAACATGAAAAAACAATGAATTATTATTATAAATCAGTGTGATGAGTCTTTAATGATAGGGAAGGAACAATGCGAAGAGTCTATAATCTTTGGGCATCCAAGGCATTGAAGCGAGTTAAAAATGCGTTTTCAATTTGTTGGGTAGAGTAGGGGTATAAATTAAGATCATCGGGTAAAATATTATTGGGAGAGCCAAAATAGCGAAGGGCTTCTTCTCTACTAAATCCAGCAAGCGTAATCGCTTCATAATATGCAGCGATACGGTCGGCTTGTTTGATTTTTTTTAAAAGTTTTTGAGAAAGATCAACGGGAAGAGAAAAGCGCATGTGGATAGCATCTTGGATGCCCTTTTCAATGCGTTCATATTGTTTTCCTATGACAGCTTTAAAGGGGGAAATCATATCGCCGATGACATATTCTGGAGCATCATGAAGAAGAGCATAAAGACATTCGTTGCTTCCCGATTGTGGAAAAAGTTTTTGAAATATTTGTTCAACCAAAAGTGAATGTTGTGCAACAGAATAGGCATGCTCCCCTCGTGTTTGACCGTTCCAACGTGCCACGCGAGAAAGTCCATGGGCAATATCTTCAATTTCAACATCAAAAGGAGAAGGGTTGAGAAGATCAAGTCTGCGTCCAGAGAGCATTCTTTGCCAAGCGCGTGCTTCTCCATTTTTTAATAATTCAGCTTTAGCCATGCGTATTTTCTATAGTATTTTCAGGAAAGGTAAAATTCATATTTTCAGCAATGCTTATAGTGACAGGAATGTTTTTTACAGTAAAGGGGATGTTATGATCCATAGCATCTTTGACGTGGTCAATACGCATTAAAGCGAGAGCCTCATTTTCTACACACGTTCCCAAGTAGCCAAGCACTTTTGTTCCTGCTTCAATGCTAGATTGAGGGGTTAATTCACACTGGCCTTTTACAATAAAAATACGGCGACGTGCTGCACGGCGATGGTGCATTCGTGAAACAATTTCTTGTCCAATATAACATCCTTTATTGAATGAGAGTCCATTGATTTGATCGTAATTAATATCATGAGGAAAGACTTTACCAATTTCATAGTCTTGATCACTTTCCGCAATTGCATAACGGATACGCAATTGATTCCATGTGTCATGATATTCTGAAGTCAAAAAAGGTTTTTTGCCATAGATTCGTATTATTTTTTCTTGTTGTGGGAAGCGTTTATCAACAAAACTTGAATCAAAATTTAAAGAATCTGATTCATTATTCAAAGAAACCGTAACAAGCTTTTGTAATGGTTGTGTAATTTCTACTTTTTTACGCAGCTTATAGAGCAACAGACGTTGGTGAAGCGTATCAGCTAAAGGCATTCTGATATCAATCAGGTAACCATTTTCTTTTTTTCCGATAAGAAAATCAGCAAGAACCTTTCCTTGTGGGGATAAAAGGGCTCCAGGGAAAAGTTCCTGTGGGCTGATTTTTTTTACATCTGTCGTGATCAGGGATTGTAGAAAATCTGTTGCTTCTTCGCCTGTAATTTGAATAAGCCCGCGGTTTTTTAAGCAAATGGCATTTTGTTTTTCAATCATGGTTCTTGCCTTTCTGCTCAAAGTTACATAATCGATAAGTGAGCAATATGTAAGGAGCGTGGCTATGTTTAAAACATTTGATACAATTTTTAAAGGTGCAACACTTGTGAATCATGATGGAAGAAGCAAGCGTGATATTGGTATTACAAATGGTCGTATTGCTGAAATAGGCGACCTTACATGTGCATCGGCTAGTGAGGTCATTGATTGTACGGGGCTTCATATTTTACCAGGAATTATTGATAGCCAAGTGCATTTTCGGGAGCCAGGAAATGAATATAAGGAGGATTTGGAAAGTGGCTCGTATTCTGCTGTGTTAGGGGGTGTTACGGCAGTTTTTGAAATGCCTAATACCAATCCGTTGACAACATCAGAAGAAACATTAAGCGATAAGGTTCAACGCGGATTTCATCGAATGCATTGTGATTTTGCATTTTGGGTTGGAGGAACGCGTGAAAATGCCCATGAACTCTCTGAGTTAGAAAGACTTCCTGGTGCGGCTGGAATTAAAGTCTTTATGGGGTCATCTACCGGTGATCTTTTGGTTGATGATGATGAAAGTGTACGCCTTATTTTGAAGAATACACGCCGTCGTGCAGCTTTTCATTCTGAAGATGAGGCGAGGCTTCAAGAGCGTAAAATATTGCGTATTGAAGGGGATGCATCGTCACATCCGATTTGGCGTGATGAAATTGCGGCATTAAAATGTACGCAGCGTTTGGTAAAAATTGCCCATGAGACGAAAGCACGGATTCATGTGTTACATCTTTCGACAGAAGAAGAAATTGATTTTCTAAAAAAACATAAGGATGTTGCAACAATTGAAGTGACACAACATCATTTGACTCTCACGGCTGATGATTATAAGAAGTTTGGTACATTAATTCAGATGAATCCGCCTATTCGTGAATTGCGCCACCGTGAAGCTCTTTGGTATGGTGTTCAACAAGGAATTATTGATGTTTTAGGCTCAGATCATGCGCCTCATACCCTTGAAGAAAAACTTCAACCTTATCCCTCTTCACCTTCAGGAATGACAGGGGTGCAAACAACAGCAGCAATTATGTTGACACATGTGAATGAAGGAAAAATATCTCTTGAACGTTTTGTTGATCTCACTTCACATGGCCCTAGTCGTATTTTTGGTATAAGCTGTAAAGGGCGCATTGCTGTTGGGTATGATGCTGATTTAACCATTGTTGATCTTAAGAGAGAAGAAATTATTACGAATGGCTTAATTGGTTCGCGTGCCGGTTGGACACCTTATGATGGTCAAAAAGTTAAAGGTTGGCCTGTTGGGACTATTATCCGTGGTATGCGCGTTATGTGGGAAGGTGAAATTGTCACACCTTCACAAGGAGAGCCTGTTAAATTTATGGAAAATTTGGTGTAAACAGATTAAAAAGTGTGTCGTAAAATATCATCTTTTAGAGTGATGATATAGGGTATGTCAGCCTCTTTGGCACATAAGTATTTTTTTATGCGTGGTGAATATTCTTAGGCTTATTTGTAGAAACTATGAAGCAAATTACATGAGTGGGAAGCCAAGAGGAATCTTGTTCAACAAGAACCTAGATTATTTACAGAAAAAATTTAGTTAACAATCTTCATCCTTTGAGGTGTGGGGAGGAAGCCAAAGAACGATTTTGTATGGGAAGAAGGCGCTCATACGAATAAAAGCGTATCGAGACATTATTTTTTAAAAGTCTCTCTATTTTCAGAGCTGGTTTATTGCTCTCCGCATTTGTGAGAGGAATATCATTGATATCGCTAAAATTGAGAGAGATACTTTTTGTATAGATTAATTATTTATAATGCATGAGGAGGTTTTCAGATAAAATTCTTCCTTCCTCAATGTATCTTTGATTGGCTTCAATGGCTGCTTGTGTACAATGATGATAATTTTCTGAGAAAGCACGATACGCTTCATTAAACGCTTCATAAAAATAAGCACGTCTTTGTGGAATGGGGTGTTCTGCTTCAATCAGTGCATTCATATAATCATACCATTGGTTTGTTGAAGGATCGCAAAGATTTTGGAGAGAATGCAATGATCCTAAAATTTCTGCTAGTCGGAGTAATTTTCTTTCATAAGGTGGAGATTGTTGCGCAAAGGTTGGCATTGAAATGACAAGAAATATTAAAATAATGATGTTCATCAATCTATTACGCATTATTTTTATTGCTTTCTTTGAATAAAACTCTGTACAGATGAAATAATTTTGTCATGAGAACTGTGTAAAAAAATAGAGTTAATTGCTACATTATTCTCAATTATTGATTATAAAATATAGGGCGTAAGAGGCAGTAAGGAACCCATTGTGGAATATTGAAAATACTGACGAAGCTTTGTGTGGTTAAAAATTTAAGATTTGCTTCCTGAAAGCTATCTATTTTTCACATAGATTTATATTGTATTGCCTATAGAACTTTTTCTAAGCTCGTTTTCTTTAAGGAGGAAAAGCATCTCTAATGATAGAATGCTTTTGTTCAATCAAATAAAATAGATTGTTTTTATGATAAATGATGAATACAGCCGTGAATACTAGTGGGAAAATGGTAAGAAGAATTTACTATAAGATAAAAGTTTTGAGCCTAAACCGCGTAATACGATAAGTTGAGATAAGATACATCTAAAAGGAGCGGTGCATAGTATCGTCCATGGAGTCAATAATGAGAGAGTTGCGATTTTATAATACGCTGACACGTAAAAAAGAAAATTTTACACCAATAGATCCGACAAGAGTACGTCTTTATGTTTGTGGTCCGACAGTTTATGATTATGCGCATATAGGAAATGCACGCCCTGTCATTGTTTTTGATATTTTATTTCGTTTATTGCGTCATGTTTATGGCAATGAGCATGTTCTATATGCGCGTAATATTACAGATGTTGATGATAAAATTAATGCACGAGCAGCTTTTGAATATCCAAACTTGTCATTGAATGACGCCATTCGTCAATTAACAGAACGTACATATTTCCAGTTTCAACAAGATACAATAGCACTTGGTTGTCTATTACCAACCAGTCAGCCGCGCGCAACCGAGCATTTAGAGGAAATGCGCTCTTTAATTGAAAGATTGCTTGAAAAGGGGCACGCTTATAAAGCGGAAAATCATATATTATTTTCTGTAAGTAGCATAAAAAATCCTCCCCACTATGGGGCATTTGCAAATCGTTCTTTAGATGAAATGAGGGCGGGGGCGCGTATTGATGTTGCTGCTTATAAAAGGGAAGAGATGGATTTTGTTTTATGGAAACCTTCTGTGGAAGGGGAGCCAGGTTGGGAATCGCCGGCCGGAATTCCTGTTTTAGGTCGTCCAGGTTGGCATATTGAATGTTCTGCGATGTCAATGGCAAAGTTATTAGCGCCCTATGGCGGTGGTTTAACTTGTGATGATCCAACCGCGAATGTTTTTGATATCCATGGTGGTGGACTTGATTTAATTTTTCCTCATCATGAAAACGAGATTGCACAAAGTTGTTCAGCTTTTGGGACGGAGCGAATGGCAAATTTTTGGATGCATAATGGTTTTTTACAAGTTGAAGGCAAAAAGATGTCGAAAAGCTTTGGCAATTTCATAACTATTCGTTCTGTTTTAGAGAATAACTTTTGGGAGTTTAATGGTATTTTAACCGATGAAATGAAGAAAAATTGGGCTGGTTTGTCTGCGCGTTTTTCGATGTTGCAAACGCATTATCGTGAACCATTAAATTGGACAGCACAGCGTTTAATACAATCGAGCAGCGAACTGTATCGTTGGTATGAATTGCTTCGCAGCAAAAAAAGTGAGATGGAAAACAATGAAGCAATTAATGATACTTTGATAGATGCACTCAGTGATGATCTTAATACTCCAAAAGCACTGACTCTTTTGCGAAAGTTTTATAAAGAAGGGAATGCGTTGGCTCTTGCTAATGGGATGAATTTATTAGGACTGTTACGACAAGAATGGATTAAAGAAATAGACTGCCCATTATTTATAAAAAAAATTTTTCTTGATTCAAAATTTATTGATCAACGTATTGCTGAAAGACTACGACTTATCCATAATAAAGAGTGGGAAGCAGCGGATACAATTCGTGATGAGCTTGCAGCTGAGGGGATTCTTTTAAAAGACAGTAAGGATCCGCAGAGTGGTGAGCGCATAACTGTGTGGGAAATAAAACGATTTTAATTTTCCTATTCCAGCAGCTTACATAAATAAAGGGAGGAAAGTTTGATGGAATTTTTATATCATTATGGATATATCGCGCTTAAGCTGGCTGTAGGTCTTGTTGCCTTCTTGTTTATTTTAAGAACAACAGGACGGGGGAGTCTTAGTCAGATGACACCAGTTGATTTGGTCAGTAATTTTGTTATGGGAGGTATTATTGGCGGAGTTATTTATAATCAGAATATTAGTAGCATTCAATTATTGCTTGTTTTACTCATCTGGCAAACCTTGATTACATCTTTTAATTTTTTTGCACGCTATTCAGTTTTTTTTCGTCGTCTTATCGCGGGGCGGAATATTACATTAGTTTTAGATGGGGTTTTCCAAATAGATAAGATTAAGAACTTAGGGATCAATGTTAATGATCTCATTACGATGTTACGTCTTAAAGGGTGTCACTTACATGAAGCCGCTTTTGTTCGTTTGGAAACCAATGGTGATTTCACTGTCATTAAAAAGGAAGAGGGGAAGAAATCGACGATTTTAATAGAAAATGGTGAAGTTATTGATGATGGACTTAAAGAGATTGGTAAAACAAAAAAGTGGCTTCATGCAGAATTGAAAAAAAAACATGTAAAAGTTGAAAATTTATTTGCAGCAGAGTGGTATGAAAATACAGATCAAAATAATAAATTGTATAGTGGATTATTTCTTGTTCCTTTTTCAAAAACAGTCTAACTTCAAACAACGAGTAGGTATAGCTTATTGGAAGCGTAATGAAGAGATAAATCTATAAACAACCACGGGGGGTATTTTGCCTTTTTCGTGTGGATGATAGAGAAGTAAGGACTTTATGAAACGCAATGAAATGACAAAAACTGTATCATCAGATACAGGGAGAACTCTGCACACACTTTACAATTTATGGCCCTATATGTGGCCAGTAGGTCGGCGTGATCTAAAAATACGTGTGCTATGGGCAATATTTTATCTTGTTTTGGCTAAGCTCGTTCTCATATCTGTACCGTATTTCTTTAAATATTCTACGAATGTGCTTGATTCAAGCTTTCAGCTACCTGAATGGTTCCCATCCAGTTTGATTATTCCCATCATGCTCGTTTTGGCATATAATGTCGCACGTATTATGCAGGCTGGATTAAATCAATTACGCGATTCTCTTTTTGCCACTGTTGGTCAATATGCTGTTCGTCAATTGGCTTATAAAACCTTTGTACATATGCATGAGTTATCCTTGCGATTTCATTTGGAACGCCGAACTGGTGGGCTTTCTCGTGTGATTGAGCGTGGTACAAAAGGAATTGAAGCGATCGTAAGATTTTCAATTCTGAACACAGTACCGACAGTTCTAGAGTTTATATTAACGGCACTTGTATTTTACATAAGTTATGGGTGGCATTATCTTCTCATCGTTGTTGCAACGGTTGGATTATATATCTTTTTTACCATTAAGGCGAGTGATTGGCGCATTCGTATTCGGCAACAAATGAATACAGCAGATACTGAGGCCAATACGCGTGCTGTTGATTCTCTTTTGAATTTTGAAACGGTGAAATATTTTGGCAATGAAACTCTAGAAGCCGATCGATTTGATGCTTCTATGGTAGGTTATGAAAAAGCCGCAACAAAGATTTGGACATCGTTAAGCTGGCTTAATTTTGGTCAGGCTCTTATCTTTGGTATTGGAATGACGATCATGATGCTGATGTCAGCTTATGAAGTTTTTTATAAAACACAAACTTTGGGTGATTTTGTTTTTATTAATGCACTTTTAATGCAACTTTCCATTCCACTGAATTTTATTGGTTCAATTTATCGTGATATTCGACAAGGTTTAACGGATATTGAAGCAATGTTTGATCTTTTAGATGTTCAGAAGGAGATCGTTGATAAATCGGATGCTAAACCGTTAGAGATAAGCGATGGGACCATTCGTTTTCATCAGGTAAAGTTTTCCTATGATTCGACACGTCAGATTCTCAGAGATATTGATTTTGAAGTTCCTGGAGGAAAAACAGTCGCCATTGTCGGTCCATCTGGTGCAGGTAAATCAACTATTTCTCGGTTGCTTTTTCGGTTTTATGATGTTGACGCGGGTTCTATCACAATTGACGGGCAGGATATTCGTGACGTAACACAAAAGAGTTTGCGTGAAGCGATAGGCATGGTCCCACAAGATACAGTGTTATTTAATGATACAATTGCCTATAATATTTGCTATGGGCGTCCAAGTGCTACAGATGAAGAAATGCGCAAAGCTGCTGAAATGGCACAAATATCAAAATTTATTGAAATTTTACCGGAAGGTTTTCAGTCTATGGTAGGAGAGCGAGGTCTCAAATTATCAGGTGGTGAAAAACAACGTGTGGCTATTGCACGGACACTTTTAAAAGCCCCCCCACTTCTTATCCTAGATGAAGCAACATCGGCTCTTGATACGGCAACGGAACAGGAAATTCAACAAGCATTGGATATTGTAAGCCGTGGACGTACAACATTGATTATTGCTCACCGTCTTTCTACTGTTATCAATGCTGATGAAATTTTGGTTCTTAAAAGTGGTCGTATTATTGAAAATGGGGCGCATACAGAGCTTTTACGCAAGAAAGGTTTATATGCTTCAATGTGGAATAAGCAGCTTGAAGCATCGAAAGCTGAAGAAAAATTACGTAAAATACGTGAAGAAGATGAGACGAGTGTTGTTAATCGTAAAAAATAAATAGGGCAAAATGTAATCTATATCTTTATATGGAGTGATTGATTAAATACATAAAAAGATACAAGAGGAACAAAAAGATTTGTTGCTTGTTTAAGTTTACGATGAATAGGAAATTATATGAGTATTCTGCAATCTTTCCATAATAGCTTTGTACCGGTTCATAAAGAGGGTTATCCTTTTATTGTAGCGTTTTTTGTTATTTCGCTCATTCTTGGTTGGATATGGAGTCCGTTGTTTTGGTTTGGTCTCGTTCTCACGGTGTGGTGTATATACTTTTTCCGTGATCCAGATCGTGTGATCCCTTTGAATTCAAATTGGGTTATGTCGCCTGCCGATGGGCGTATTTCATTTGTGGAATCATGTGTTCCACCTGAAGAATTAGGATTAGGGAAAGATGAAATGATCCGTATTTCCATTTTTATGGATATTTTTTCATGCCATATTAATCGTATTCCTATCAGTGGTACAGTAGAGTCTATCGTTTATCATCCAGGTCGATTTACCAATGCTGAGTTTGATAAAGCTAGCCAGTTTAATGAGCGTAATGGGATGGTAATTGATAGCAAACATGGTAAAATCGGTATCGTACAAATAGCGGGAATGGTTGCACGCCGGATTGTTTGTTGGTCAAAAGAAAACGATGCCGTTATGATTGGTGAGCGATTTGGATTGATTCGTTTTGGTTCTCGCCTTGATATTTATATACCAACTGAAATGAAATTGCGTGTTGCAGTTGGACAGACAGCAATTGCTGGAGAAACAGTTTTGGGTTCTTTTGATGATAAGAGTGCCACAACGGACTTCAGATACGATTAGGACTCACAATGAAAAATTTTTCGCCATTTTCTTCATTCAATCCTGAGGGGCAGCATGATGATGTTGCAAGTCGGCGGCGTTCACCTACATCAATGCGGTATGTCATTCCCAATATCATTACTATTTTAGCAATTTGTGCAGGGATGAGCAGCATTCGTTTGGCTTTTGAACATCGCTATGAAGCTGCTATTTTAATGGTGCTTTTGGCCGCAGTTTTAGATGGTGCTGATGGTCGCATTGCCCGTTTAATAGATGGTAGTTCATCTTTTGGGGCACAGATGGATTCTCTTGCTGATGTTATAAATTTTGGTGTTACCCCTGCACTTATTGTTTATTCCTTTATCTTGAATCAAGCAAATCACATTGGTTGGGTTGCAGCCCTTGTTTATTGTGTTGCTTGTTGTTTGCGATTAGCACGTTTTAATGTGATGTTGGATAACACCAATATACCTAAGTGGCAGAAAAGTTATTTTGTTGGTGTTCCAGCACCAGCAGGAGCATTACTCCTTTTATTGCCTACCTATTTAGGCGCTCTTGGTTTGGTCCCCAATTGGGGGTGGGCATTATTTTTTAGTCTTTATACTGTAATTATTGCTTTTCTTTTGATTAGTCGTTTACCAGTATGGAATGCAAAAACAATTGATCAAAATTTAAGGCGCGATATCGTTATACCATGCATGTTGGTTATTGTTATTTATGTCGGTTTTCTTGCGACTTACACATGGAAAACTTTATTGATTACAGCTGTTAGCTATATGATTTTTCTCCCCTGTAGTTTTATCGCTTATAATAAACGTGCTACTTTAGAAGAGAAAAAGGCTGATGCTAAAGCTATCCAAGAATCATAAAGTGTTTCATTCTTCTGTTGAGAAGCACAGGAAAAAGAGAGAATCAAACGATTTACTTCTCCGATGATGATCAGTCAGGTACATGATAATCTACAAACCGATTTTTATGGACATTAAAGAGTTTTCCAGTTTCTTTTAAATCAGGTGATAACAAATGTACTATCTTTTTTGCAACCTCTTGTGGTGAAGGGAGAGTTTGTGGATCTTCACCGGGCATAGCTTCAGCGCGCATGGCAGTGCGTGTGGCACCAGGGTTGACACAATTAATCTTAATAGGGGTTTGTTTGAGTTCTTCTGCCCAACAGCGGGCAATCATCTCTAAAGCCGCTTTAGAGGCTGCATAAGCTCCCCAGAAAGGGCGCGCAGCATGCGCAACGCTTGAGGATAACAGAATGGCTCGTCCAGCATCAGATTCTCGTAATAAAGGCTCAACAGCTTTCATTAAGCGCCATTGGCTGAAAAGATTTATTTGAAAAACATCTTCAAATACCGTGTTTTCTATATGCGCTATTGGTGAGAGTGTTCCAAGGATTCCTGCGTTTGCAACGATAATATCAAGTTTTTTCCAGCGTTTGGCAATTGAGATAGCAAGAGTATCGATGTTTTCCATATGATGCAAGTCAAGGGGAACAAGGGTTGCATGAGCCCCTTTTTCTTGGATCTGATTATCTAATTCAGTAAGTCCACTGACTGTTCGTGCAAGAGCAATAATATGAGCGCCGCGTGTAGCAAGCTCGAGTGCCAAATAATAACCAATTCCTCTTGATGCGCCAGTAACAAGTGCAACACGCCCATGGAGACTAAATTTTGTCATCATTAATCTCTTGTTCTAAGAACAGATGATTGATGAGTTTTGGAGAGGTTTTCTTGATCAACCAGCTGCGTAGGATAATATCCAGTAAAATAATGGTCAGTAAATTGTGGATCGGCATTATTCCGTTTTTCTCCTGCTACAGCAAGATATAATCCATCCGTTGAAAGAAATTCTAATGAATCCGCTCCAATAAAATCACACATAGATTTTAAATCTGGATATTGATTTGCTAAAAGGCTTTCAACTTTAGGTGTATCAATACCATAAAAGTCGGGATAGAAAATCATAGGGCTAGAAATGCGCATATGAACTTCTTTTGCTCCTGCATCACGGAGCATTCGCACAATTTTAAGAGATGTTGTTCCACGTACAATAGAGTCATCAACAAGAATAACACGTTTTCTTTCAATCACAGGACGGTTTGCAGAATGTTTTAATTTGACACCAAAAGCACGAATTTGTTGTGTTGGTTCGATAAAAGTGCGACCAACATAGTGATTACGAATAATACCAAGCTCGAAGGGAATTCCAATTTCTTGTGCATAGCCAATTGCAGCAGGAGTTCCTCCATCAGGAACAGGAACCACAACATCACCCTCACAAGGGGCTTCCTGTGCTAAACGTATTCCCATATTTTTGCGTGTTGCATAGACACTACGCCCTCCAACGATTGAGTCCGGACGGGCAAAGTAAACATATTCAAACAAGCAAAGTTTTTCTGGTTTTTCATTTTTTGGTTTTATAATTTTTTTAGTAATTTCCCCATTTTTTTGTATTTCACATATGATGATCTCCCCATTTTTAACATCACGGACATACTTTGCTCCAATAATATCAAGAGCACAAGTTTCAGAACAAAAAATAGGCTTACCATCAAGTTCCCCCATCACGAGGGGTCTAATCCCTGTTGGATCGCGTGCAGCAATAAGCTTTGTACGCGTGAGCGCTAACATAGCATATCCACCCTCTACTTGCCGAATTGCATCAACAAAACGATCAGAGGACGATTCATAACGTGAGCGGGCAATAAGATGGAGAAAAACTTCTGAATCTGACGTTGATTGACAGATAGCACCAGAAGCGATGAGTTCACGGCGTAATGTGAGACCATTGGTAAGATTACCATTATGAGCAATAGCAATGCCTCCAGCTTTCAACTCAGCAAAAAGGGGTTGAACATTGCGTAATGCTACTTCTCCAGTTGTTGAATAACGGGTATGTCCAATAGCGCGATTTCCTGGTAAGCGTGCAAGTGTTGTAGGATTGGTATAGTGATCACCAACAAGACCTAAATGCTTTTCTTGATGAAACATTTTATTATGGTAGGAAACAATACCAGCCGCTTCTTGCCCACGATGCTGAAGTGCGTGGAGTCCAAGAGCTGTTAATGTTGCTGCATCTTCATGCCCAAGAATACCAAAAACGCCACATTCTTCATGAAGGGTATCATCATCTAATGAAAATTCTTGACAGAAAACATCACTCTTTATCATCATATTCTTTCAGTTGTGATACGAAGGAATCATTAATATCACATTCTACATCATTTAGTTCTCTTTCCTCATGAAAAACTATTCTCTATTTTTTGAAAATTATCTTTTCATGAGAGTGTTGCCCATACGTATGTTTATTGCTGTCTTTAAACAAATTTTCCGCCTTTTCGAGAACCGATCCAATATCTTTTGGGAGTATTTCCCAAACTTTTTGTCCTAGTGAATCTAAAATAGGCCTTGTTTTTGCATTTTTTAACCAATTCGCTTGAAGCTCGGGTTTAATCAGTGCATTAATCAGCAACATACCGATGACCATGATAAGTAAACCGCGAAGTGCTCCAAAAATAAAACCAATAGCACGGTCAAGAATACCAATTCGACTATCAATAATAAAATCAGAGATCTTCATTGTAATAATTGAAGTAATAATGAGAACAATAATAAAAATCGTGACCAATGTTGTGATCAATGCAATCATTTTATTAGAGAGATAGTGTTCAAAGAAAGGTAAGACAGGCTTGAATAAAAACAGTGTCGTAATAGCTGCAACTGCCCAAGAAATCAACGATAACACTTCACGTGAAAACCCTCGAAGCATAGCAAGAAAAGCGGACAACAGGATGATTACTACGACAATTCCATCAAGGATTGTTATGATCATTTGTTTGTTCCTTATACATAAAGTTGTGTTCTTCTAAGTCTATGTGCAAATATATTTTTTGTTCTTATAGCAAGGATCTTTTGTATTTTATAGAGTTTTTTCTATATTATCATATCTATGGTGCAGATCATTTTTTACTTACGGTAAGAGTAGCAACGAGTTCCGGAAGGTCGGAGAAAGTTTTTTGTTGAAAATTGAGCGACTTCATCATTTCGGTTGTTGTTGTGGGATGAAATGCTCCTTGAAAGCCGAGTTTTTTTGCTTCATTGATGCGCTGTGCTGAATGTGAAACAGCGCGGGTAGCTCCTGAAAGACTGACTTCACCAAAATATACATAATCCGTTGGCAATGCGATATTGGCAAGAGAGGATACCAAAGCAGCGGCTACAGCTAAATCAGCAGCGGGTTCTGATATGCGATATCCACCTGCCACGTTCAGATAGACATCATGCTGTCCAAAACGAATGCCGCAATGGGCTTCTAAAACGGCAAGAATCATAGAAAGACGATTTCCATCCCATCCGACAACCGCACGTCTTGGTGTCCCAAGGGAAGAAGGAGCAACAAGCGCTTGAATTTCTACGAGTATCGGGCGTGTCCCTTCCATTCCCGCAAAAACAGCAGCACCTGGAGCTTTTTCATTACGTTCTCCTAAAAACAATTCGGATGGATTTATCACTTCGCGTAATCCTTTATCAGACATTTCAAAGACACCAATTTCATCTGTTGGTCCGAAGCGATTTTTTACAGTTCTAAGAATGCGATAATGATGTCCTCCTTCACCCTCAAAATAGAGAACGGCATCAACCATATGTTCAACAACTCGAGGACCAGCAATTTGCCCATCTTTTGTAACATGACCAACAAGAACAACGGCGGTTCCCGTTTTTTTGGCAAAGCGGATCATTGCTTGAGCACCGATACGTACTTGTGTGACAGTGCCGGGTGATGAATCTGCTGTATCTGACCATAGGGTTTGAATTGAATCGATAATCACCATATCAAGGTTTTTATGTTCGCTTAAGGTTGCCAGAATATCTTCAACATTGGTTTCAGCAGCAAGTTTCACCTCTGTATTGTTAGCTTCAAGCCTTTGCGCGCGCAGACAAATTTGCGCAATAGCCTCTTCACCTGAAACATAGATAACATTATATCCTTTGCGTGATAAAGCAGCAGCTGTTTGTGTCAGCAATGTTGATTTACCAATACCCGGATCACCTCCAACAAGGAGTGCTGATCCACGGACAAAGCCCCCACCGGTAACACGATCAAGTTCAGCAATACCAGAATGAATACGTGGAGTATCTTCGATATTTCCAGAAAGAGATGTGAGTGTGACAATGCGTCCTTTACGAGCATTCTGTTTAGGACCACTTCCTATGCCGCCATTTATAGTTTCTTCGATAAGGGAATTCCATTCTCCACAAGCACTACATTTTCCCGCCCAACGAGAATGGACAGTTCCACAATTTTGACAGATAAATTGAATACGATTACGCGCCATGTTAATTTAACCGATTTGCTCTGGAAGATAATTGCTATCGGCCAGATCACTGAATCGTGTGAAATCAGATTGAAAGGCAAGTGGCACGATTCCTGTCGGCCCATGGCGCTGTTTTGCAATAATAACATCAGCTTTTCCAAAAGCTTTGTCCATTATTTCTTGCCATTTTGTATGTTCTAAGCTACCTAATTTTGGTTCTTCATTTTTGAGATAATATTCTTCGCGGTAGACAAACAGAACAATGTCGGCATCTTGCTCAATTGAACCAGATTCACGTAAATCTGAGAGTTGGGGACGTTTATCTGTTCTATTTTCTACTTGACGTGAAAGTTGAGAGAGAGCGATAATAGGAATATTCAATTCTTTCGCTAACGCTTTTAATCCTGTGGTAATTTCTGTGATCTCTTGAACACGATTTTCTGATGAACGCTTTGAACTGCTTGTCATGAGTTGGATATAGTCAATAAACAAGATATCTAAACCATGTTGTCGCTTGAGACGCCGCGCACGAGCAGCTAATTGCGTAATTGATATTCCCCCAGTTTGATCAATATAAAGCGGTGCCTTTTGTAGTTGGTTCACCGCACGAATAATTTTTGAAAATTGTTCATCTGAGATATTACCACGCCGAATATCAGAAGAAGAGACTTCTGTTTGTTCAGAAATAATACGGGTTGCAAGCTGTTCGGATGACATCTCAAGTGAGAAGAAACCTACAATACCCCCTTCATTTTCTTGGATATTGGCATTACGATTATAAGCATTAGCAATATTAAAGGCAATATTGGTAGCCAGTGAGGTTTTTCCCATACCAGGGCGTCCTGCAAGGATAATTAAGTCAGATGCTTGTAATCCTCCCATTTTTTCATCAAGTGTTTTAATATGGGTGGCTATCCCTGATAATTGTGAAGAGCGCTTTTTCGCAGCACTTGCCATATCGATAGCTTTTTTGATAGCCTCATTAAAATTTTCAAATCCACCTCCATATTTCCCTTTTTCTGCTAGCTCAAATAACTGATTTTCAACAGTTTCAATTTGTTGGGTAGGCGTGAGCTCTACAGGAGCATCAAAGGCTGTATTGACAACTTGAGTTCCAAGGTTAATCAAAGACCGTCGGATAAAAAGATCGTAAATGACGCGTCCATAATCTTCAGCGTTAATAATAGTGACTGCCTCTGTGGCTAAGCGAACAACATACTGGTATACAGTAATATCTCCAATTTTTTCTTCCATTTGGATATAGGGCTTGATTGTAACTGGATCTACACGTTTTCCTGTTTTAATAAGGTGAGATAAAACATGATAAATTTTTTGATGCAATGGTTCAAAAAAATGTTCTGGTTTTAGAAAATCTGAAACGCGGTCAAGAGAATCATTGTTGATAAAGATGGCACCAAGCAATGCCTGTTCAGCTTCAATATTATACGGAAGCTGCCGAAAAGAAGGAGAATCTTCCTTCTTTGAAGAGCTGACATTAACAACGTTAGTTTCTTCCATAATATTTTTCCACTAAAATTCTAAGTCTAGCTACTTTAGGCGATAAATTGAAAATCGTATAATTAAAAGAATAGAGCTACAAATCTTCATTTTAAGTTAAAATTATATAATTTTTCAAAACCCTCTTTTCGTTGCTCATCTATCATTTGTGTATTATTTATATAACATTGATCTATTTTATTTTATAATACGTGATTTTAAAGTGGAAGTTTTGCTATTCTAAATTTAAGTGTTTTGAAGTTATGTGACCTTAAAATTCCAATATCTGTGTAAGTAGAATTACTTTTTTATAACTGAAATTATTTCAGATCATGTGTTGATATAATCAACTTACCGCTCATACAAACCTTACCCTTAAGGGTAGAACTTTAAATTATTTTTGCTTTAGATGCTAGACAACAAAAGAAAATTTCCTCTTAGTGATATTATCATTCTCGGCATGTAATGCCTTTAAATAATATATTCCTAATTCTTTCATAAAAATTAGGTTCTTTATGTATGATAGCCATAAAATACCCAATTTTAAAGTGTGAGTATTTTATGAGCAATATTTAAAATAGAATAAAAAATATAAAACAGAAAGCAAAAATAGCAATTAAGCTTCTTGATGAGAACTGTTTATATCGTTGTCATTAATTTCTTCTACCAATAATTCTTCCTGATTTTCTTCTAATAATTCTTCTTGAATATTATATATTTCTTTAGCAGAAGTGAGAGTTTCACCTTCTGCTTGGCGTTGTGCTTCACTGGTAGAACGCGCAACATTAATAATCACAGAAATTTGAACCTCAGGATGTAAGCTAAGAGTGATTGTGTGAAGACCGATCATTTTTATTGGATGGTTAAGTTCGACTTGATTTCTCCCAATAGAAAAGCCTTCATCTGTTATAATTTCAGCAATATCACGTGTTGATACAGAACCATAAAGTTGTCCTGTTTCACCAGCAGAACGAACAACAATGAATGATTGTCCATCAAGTTTTTCAGCAACTTTTTGCGCTTCGCTTTTGCGTTCAAGATTACGGGCTTCAAGTTGTGCACGTTGTATCTCAAAATGTTTTTTATTGGCTTCATTTGCGCGTAAAGCTTTACCTTGAGGCAAGAGAAAATTACGCGCATAACCATCTTTAACTGAGACAATATCACCCATCTGACCAAGACGAGGAATGCGCTCAAGTAAAATAATATCCATAGTTTTTCCTTTCGAACAAATAAATTTAGTGGAGTTTTTTGCGTGATTGAAAATTATATTGAATAGCAGCCCAAATTCCCATCAAAAGCATCATGAAAACAATAGGTGGAGTAAAAACGACTGTTAAAATAGCAATATAAACAAGAGAAAGTATAATAATCCGACCGTTTACCCCTTTTGTAATATTGTGAAGATATGCTAGACCACTAATTAATATGATGACAGTGTATGCAGTACTAAAGACACGGGTACTCAAGTTAAGAGAAGCGCTCAACTCAACCATCGATGCTATGCAAACAATAATGAAAATAACAATTCCAGAAATTGGAAGGCGGAGAGTTTGGCTCCAATCATCACGGGGTCTTTTCAGCCATTTCATGTGTTGTGCTGCTATCATGGAAAAGTAAAGGTTACCAATGAGAAAAACCAAACTATAAAGAGTCAAAGAAACAGCAGTAAAAGTTGCTGGATGCGTCATTAAAAGCTCACTAAAAGCGCGTATATCGGCTTCTTTTATTGACTGTGATTGTTGCAGAGTTTGTGCTATGTTTTCGGTGATTTTTTTTGCAATGACGGGTGTGGAAGGACGGGTTTGAACATAGAGCCCAATGAAAGTTGCTATAAGAGCGATAAAATTAGTTAAATGAAAAATAACCGATGATAATGGATACCATATCAGTTCGTTTTCTTTTTGCGCTGGTCGTGCAAGCCCAAGAAGCCAAGAAGCATAGACAGCAGGAAGGAAAAATAAGAACATCAAGCCAAGAGCAATATAGGTATTAGTGGTTATGATAAGAACAACAGTGGCACTTATGAGGGCGATGAGACTGGCTAATGTTCCTTGACCGAACGCAACAATAAAAATTGGCAATGAAAGAAAGCAGCCAAGAAGAAGAGAAAAAAAGGGCGCGATATTTGCAACACTGATGATTGCCATTCCTATTACAACAGCAAATAATCCTGCTAAAATACCGATTAATATCTCATAGGTACGATTTTTTTTCATTTATTGCTGTCCTGCTTTCTGCAGTTAGGGGCGCGTCAATACCCCAACTTTGACATGTAATAGCTTAACATAGGATGCAACAAGCTATTTTTTAAAACCATATAAGAAAAGCAACTGGATAAACTCTCCAGTTGCATAGCGTATTGATCGTTTACTTTATAATGTACGGAAGTAAGCCTAAAAAGCGAGCACGTTTGATAGCATTAGCTAATTCACGCTGTTTTTTTTGACTAACAGCAGTAATCCGTGAAGGAACAATTTTCCCACGTTCGGAAATATAACGTTGTAACAACTTGATGTCTTTATAATCAATTTTGGGAGCATTAGTCCCTGAAAAAGGACATGTTTTACGACGACGATGAAAGGGGCGACGTGCAGAGTTTTGATTGGTATCAGTCATCATTCTACCCCTTCTATAGCATTTTCACGTTGACGACGCGGAAAACGAGGACGCTCTTCATCGTGTCCAATGTGATGGCTATTGCGATCAAGGTGTGAGAGCATAGCAGATTTTTCTTTTTCGTGTTTTTCTACGCGAATGGTCATATAACGCAAAATATCCTCATTGATGCGCATCTGACGTTCCACTTCAGCAATTGCTGAAGCTGGTGCATCAATATTGACCAAAGTATAATAAGCTTTACGGTTTTTACGAATACGGTAAGCAAGAGGACGAAGTCCCCAATTTTCTACACGCCCAACTTTTCCACCATGTGCTTCAATGACACCTTTGTAGAGACTCAAAAGTTCATCAACTTGCTGCGGTGTAATGTCTTGTCGGGCAAGGAACATATGTTCATAAAGAGCCATTGTTTTGCCTTTCTTCAATTAAATCTCACCGGTTTTAGCGCAAAGCCTCTGCGACTTGTCTTTTTTGGAAATCCAAAGAAGAAAGGACGCGTTTACGATTCGAGACATCCGAGAGCGGAGACACGGGAGGCCGGAAACATTGTATTTCCTACTGATATTTTACAGCCCTCCGTTCAACCTCCAGCTAAAGTGCCGGCAACGAATATTTCATATCTACAGGTTATCTTTTAAAATAGCAAGTTTATGCACATAAAAAAATTGATTTGTTAAATCTTGATATATTTCCCTCTTCTACAAAAAGATAGTACTGTAACATAAAGGAGAGAAAAATGGACTTTTTAAACCAGATTGATGTTACACTCTTTGAAATGTTTGTCGGCAATCATCAAGCTTGGTCGATTGTAGTTTTGTTTAGTATTTTTTGTGCAAAGTTTTTAATTTACATTATTCCTCTCCATCTTTGTGCGTTGTGGTTTTGTGGTGGGGAGAGGGAACGATGTGTCGTACTAAGCATTTGCATGAGTATTTGTGCGGCTCTTTTCGTAGGTTATCTCATTTCTCTTTTTTATTTTCATCCTCGCCCATTCGTGGTAGGGTTAGCGACACCGCTTATTCAACATCGTGCAACAGCTTCTTTTCCTAGTAATCATGCCTTGACCATTGCATCTTATGCAGCTAACTTTTATTTTTACCGATACAAAGTTGCTTTTAAATTTGCCACGGTGTTTTTGTGCTTGATCTGTTGGGCGCGCATCTTTGTGGGTGTACATTATCCCTTTGATATTTTAGCAGGTGCAATTTTAGGAAGTCTCATAAGTTTGGGTGTTATTCAGTTTATAGCTCCCTACTTTCCTAAGTTTTTATATCAAATTCCGCCTTTAAAATATAATTTTAAGAGTGGTATTCGTTTTAAATAAAGGGCTTTATCTTGATTTGTGCGGATGAATAAGGTCAAAAGAAAATAATTTAATTGTACAATTTTAGGAGTTGGTAAATGGGTGCAGCTTTTATTTTTCCAGGGCAGGGAAGTCAACTTGTTGGTATGGGGAAGGCGCTTACAGAGCAATTTATTGCCGCACGGATGGTTTTCGAGGAAGTTGATGATGCTCTGGGTGAGAAATTATCAAAGATCATTTTTGAAGGACCAGCAGATGTTTTAACGTTAACAGCAAATGCACAACCGGCATTAATGGCTGTATCCATGGCTGTCATTCGTGTGATGAAACAATTAGGGTTTTGTATAGAAGAAAAGGTAAAGTTTGTTGCTGGTCATTCTTTAGGCGAATACTCGGCTCTTTGTGCTGCTGGTACATTTGCTCTCACAGATACGGCAAGACTTTTGCGTATTCGTGGCAATGCTATGCAGGCTGCTGTCGCAGTTGGTGAAGGTTCTATGGCAGCACTGATTGGTTTGGAAGAGCACGTTGTGGAAGAAATTTGCGAAACTGTTTCTGGAGAAGGACTATGTCAGATTGCTAATGATAATGGTGGTGGACAATATGTTATTTCAGGTAAAGCAAAAGCAGTTGAGACAGCGGTAGAGATTGCATCAACAAAAGGTGCAAAACGTGCACTTCTTCTTCCAGTTTCTGCACCTTTTCATTCATCTTTAATGCAACCTGCTGCTGATGCCATGAAGAAAGCACTTTTGACTGTTAACAAAATGCCTCCTATTGTTCCTTTGATTGCCAATGTTTCTGTTGCACCTGAGAGCAATCCAGAGCGTATTACTGCTCTTCTTGTTGAACAAGTGACTGGGAGGGTGCGATGGCGTGAAACGATAGAATGGATCGCTGCTAATGGGGTTGATACGCTTTTTGAAGTTGGTTCTGGAAAAGTATTAACAGGTTTAACGCGTCGTATTAACAAAGATATAAAGGGGGTAACAATTGGAACAGTTGATGAAATAGAATCAGCGCTAGGCATGCTTGGCGTTTAATCTATAAGGAGTAAAAAAATGTTTAGATTAACAGGACGTAAAGCTCTTGTAACGGGGGCTTCGGGAGGAATTGGTGAGGCAATTGCACGCTGCTTTCATGCACAAGGAGCCATTGTTGGACTTCATGGAACACGTGAAGAAAAGCTTAGAGAAGTGGCGGCAGAATTAGGGCAGAATGTTTTTGTATTTCCCGCTAATCTTTCTGAACGCCAATCGATTAAACAATTGGCTGAAGTTGCAGAAAGAGAAATGGATGGCGTCGATATTTTGGTTAACAATGCGGGAATCACTAGGGATGGTCTTTTTGTGCGTATGCAAGATAAAGACTGGGATGATGTTTTAGAAGTTAACCTAACAGCTGCTTCTCTTTTGACGCGTGAATTAATACATTTTATGATGCGCCGCCGTTATGGAAGGATTATTAACATTACATCTGTTGTTGGTGTTGTGGGAAATCCTGGACAAACGAATTATTGTGCTGCAAAAGCAGGTTTGATAGGTTTTTCTAAAGCATTGGCACAAGAAATTGCTTCGCGAAACATCACTGTCAATTGTATTGCTCCAGGATTTATTAAATCTGCAATGACAGACAAGCTTAATGAAAAGCAAAAAGAAGCCATTATGGCGGCGATTCCAATGAAGCGTATGGGAAGTGGGCAAGAAATAGCCGCTGCGGCTGTTTATTTAGCAAGCGATGAAGCAGCCTATACGACAGGTCAAACACTTCATATCAATGGTGGAATGGCAATGATTTGAGTATTTATTTTATTCCACATTGATTTATGAGTTGTATTATTTTAGATAGTAACGATTGAAATAGAAAGATGCATCTATTTCTTTAACATGGCCGTTGATCAATTGATGTCGGAATGTCAGATTGGTTCATTTTGTAGGGGATATCCACAGGATGTTTTAAATCATTGCTAAAATCTTTTAAAGTGATGCATCTATTGCTTGATTAGATGAGCCGATATAGTTAACCAAATTATAGGAAAATATAAATTCGAGGATTTCAACATGAGTGATACAGTAGAGCGCGTTAAGAAAATTATTGTGGAACATCTTGGGGTTAATGCTGATAAAGTTGTAGAAAATGCAAGCTTTATCGATGATCTAGGGGCTGATAGCCTTGATACAGTTGAACTCGTTATGGCTTTTGAAGAAGAGTTTGGGGTAGAAATTCCAGATGAGGCTGCTGAAACGATTTTCACAGTTGGTGATGCAGTCAAGTTCATTGATAAAGCTTCTGCATGATTACTAAAGGGCAAAGGCATAAATTGCTTTTGCCTATATTCTTCGGAGCTCTTTTGAAAAGAGAGCTTTGAGAGGTGAAGTTTAGTTCAAGGTTAGAAGTTATGAGACGTGTTGTTGTTACTGGTTTAGGATTGGTATCTCCATTAGCTGGTAATATTGAATATAGTTGGAAACGACTTCTTGAAGGAAGAAGTGGTGTCCGACGTATTACTGAGTTTGATGTGTCAGATTTGCCATGCCAGATTGCTGCGCGTATCCCTTTAGGGGATGGAACAGAGGGGACCTATAATGCTGATTTGTATATGGAACCTAAAGAGCAACGTAAAGTTGATGCATTTATTGTTTATGCAATGGCTGCTGCTAACCAAGCGCTTGCAGATGCAGAATGGTTTCCTAAGAATGATGAAGATCAGATTTGTACAGGTGTGTTAATTGGTTCAGGAATTGGGGGAATTGAGGGCATTGTTGAATCTGGTTATACGCTTCGTGATAAGGGACCTCGTCGTGTTTCTCCTTTTTTTATTCCAGGTCGTTTGATTAATCTTGCTTCTGGTTATGTGTCTATTCAATATGGTTTACGAGGGCCTAATCATTCTGTTGTAACGGCTTGTTCGACAGGAGCGCATGCGATTGGTGATGCGGCACGTTTGATTATGTTTGGTGATGCCGATGTCATGGTGGCAGGGGGGGCCGAATCTCCGATAAATCGGATATCTCTTGCAGGTTTTGCAGCTTGTAGAGCTCTTTCTACTTGTCGCAATGATGATCCTGAACGGGCGTCACGTCCTTATGATGCTGATCGTGATGGTTTTGTGATGGGGGAAGGAGCGGCAGTTGTTGTTTTAGAAGAGCTGGAACATGCCAAAAAACGAGGAGCGCGTATTTATGCTGAGGTTATTGGCTATGGTTTATCTGGTGATGCTTACCACATTACAGCGCCTTCAGAAAGTGGTGAAGGGGCTCAGCGTAGTATGATGGCTGCTCTTAAGCGTGCACAAGTGAATGTGAGTGAACTTGATTACATTAATGCTCATGGTACATCAACGATGGCTGATTCTATAGAGCTAGCAGCTGTTGAACGTGTTTTAGGGAATTATGCACCACAAGTATCCATGTCATCAACGAAATCATCTATCGGGCATTTACTTGGTGCCGCCGGTGCTGCTGAGGCTATTTTTTCTGTTCTAGCTATACGGGATAATATAGCTCCAGCGACACTTAATCTTGACAATCCGTCGATTGAAACGAAAATCGATCTTGTACCACACAAACCGCGTGAACGAAAGATTGATACAATTCTTTCTAATTCTTTCGGATTTGGTGGGACAAATGCATCGTTGGTGATGCGACGTTTTAGTGGATAGTAAGTATTTTTATTTAATTTCTGCTTTTGAGTTTTCTACTTTGTTATAAGGTGAATGAGAAATTATAATATTGTCCTTAATCGCTATTGAGGGGTTATGTCCGGTGTGAAAAAAGGAAAATCATTAAAGGACGTAAGTGATTCCTCTTCGAATCATTTAGCATATAGTTATGACATGTTAGTACATAAAAAACGAAAGAAATCATCGATCGTCCGTAATCCGTTGGTTATTCTCGGTCATTTTTTTCTTATGCTGATTGTGGTTATTCTTTTCGCCATAAGTATTCCTCTTTATATTGGAAAAAGTATTTTTGAAGAAAAGGGGAAAATTGAGGAAGAACAAATTGTTCTTATCCATCCTGGCACAGGAATTCGTGAAATTGCTTCATTGCTAGAAAAACGTGGTTTCATTCGATCATCAGATATTTTTGTTTATGGGGTTGGTTATCACCAAAAAACAACGCATCTGAAGGCTGGTGAATATTTAATTCCAGCACATGCTTCGATGCAGGATATTATGGATATTCTTGTGAAAGGAAAATCTATTGAGTATACATTTACAGTACCTGAAGGTTTAACGGTTCAGCAAGTTTTCGATCGATTAGCTGCGAATGAAATTTTGATTGGAGATCTTCCAAAAATTTTGCCTCCAGAGGGCTGTTTAATGACGGATACTGTTCGTTTTATTCGGGGGACAACGCGTAAAGAGATTGTAAACAGATTGCGTGAAGAACAGACAAAATTAATTCATGCTATATGGGCTACGCGTTCGCCTGATTTACCCATTAAATCGATTGATGAATTTGTTATATTAGCCTCAATTGTTGAGAAAGAAACGGGAATTGCAGCAGAAAGACCAATGGTTGCTGCGGTATTTTATAACCGCCTTACAAAGCATATGCGTCTTCAATCGGATCCAACAGTTATTTATGGTCTCTTTGGAGGAAAAGGAAAGCCATCAGGTCGTGCAATTTATCGTTCAGATCTTGAGAAGGAAACACCATATAATACTTATAAAATTAATGGTTTGCCTCCAACAGCTATTGCAAATCCAGGTCGAGATTCTTTGAAAGCGGTGGCACATCCACCAAGCAGTGACGCACTTTATTTTGTTGCTGATGGTTCAGGAGGGCATGTTTTTTCTCGAACTTTAGAAGAACATAATGTGAATGTTCGCAAGTGGCGAGAATTAAAGGCAAGACATTGAATTTATAACGATAACACATCTTTTTGCATCGTAAATGAGAATGCAAAATATAGTAAAATTTTTCTCTTTAAACTTTTTATGAGAATGATAAAAAAATCATTTTTTTGTCTGTCACAAGTAGGATTAGCGTATGGATAAAAATATTTAAGAAAGCAGTGAATACACTGCTAATAACGTATCTCAAAAAAGAGCAGAATAACATTGAAAACTGCTAAGAAAACACATTGATTAGGGGAAAGGTTGAGATAATGTATAATTCAAATTTTGGAGAAACATTTATGAACAAAGTAGAGTGATGTAATGACAGTCTTCGAAAGTAAATTGAGTGCTATAAAAATAAATCAACGCCGCGGTTTTTTATTTATTCTCTCTTCACCTTCAGGTGCTGGTAAATCAACAATTTCTCGATTACTTCTAAAAGATGGACAATTAGAGCTTTCCGTAAGTGTGACCACAAGGAAAAGGCGTCCTAGTGAAGTAGATGGACTGCATTATCACTTTATTTCAAAGGAAGAGTTTGAATATAAGCGTGATAGAGATGAATTTATTGAATGGGCAGAAGTTCACGGAAATTATTATGGCACTTTACGTGAAACTGTTGAAAACGCATTGAGTATTGGCCGTGATATGTTATTTGATATTGATTATCAAGGTACCGAGCAGCTGCAAAAAAAGATGCTGGGAGACACTGTATCTGTTTTTATCCTTCCACCATCAATGAAAGAGCTTGTTTCGCGGTTACATCGTCGAGCAGAAGATAGTCAAGATATCATCAATTTACGATTGGAAAATGCACGAACGGAGTTAAAGCATTGGCGTTCTTATGATTATGTTGTGATTAACGAAGATTTAGATCAGTCTTTATCTTTTATTAAATCAATTTATTTAGCTGAAACCGCAAAACGCGAGCGCTGTTCTTATCTTGACTCTTTTGTTGATGGGCTTATTGCTGAAAAGATCGATAAATGTCTTGATTAAAAAAGATTGTATAACAAAAATTGCAATTTTTTAGAGAACTAGATGCGCTAAAGTTACAAATTCGGAAACCGAGAGCGTTTCAGCACGGCGCGTTCCATCAATTCCAGCTTTTTCTAACAGCACTTCACCTCCAAGTATTTTGAGATTTTGACGAAGCATTTTTCGCCTTTGTCCAAAGGCGGTTTTTGTGACGAGGCTTAGTTTTTGTGCAGAGCAGGCAAGAGGTTGTGTTC
Source organism: Bartonella sp. LB28NMGDW (assembly GCF_042194435.1). Lineage (NCBI taxonomy): Bacteria > Pseudomonadati > Pseudomonadota > Alphaproteobacteria > Hyphomicrobiales > Bartonellaceae > Bartonella > Bartonella sp. LB28NMGDW. The sequence goes on along the minus strand of NZ_JBHIMX010000001.1, from coordinate 79,328 downwards.
GCGGAATAATATGAACAACGGAAGAAGTTACTTTAGGTATTGGTATGAAGGCTTGAGGGGGCACATCAAAAGCAATTTTAGCAGTGGTACGCCAGCCAGTTAAGACACTAAGACGTCCATAATGAGTAGATTGAGGTTTAGCTGTAATCCGTTTGGCAACTTCACGTTGAAACATCAATGTCATTGATTCATAAAAAGGAGGCCATGGTTCAGTCAAAAGCCAATTTAATAAGAGTTGTGTTCCAATATTATAGGGAAGATTTGCAATAATGCGAGGTTTTTCTGGGCTTGTTTCAAAGAGTTTTGAGAAGTCTTGCTTCAGTGCATCATTACAAATAATTTTTAATTTTTTAGGATAGTGTTTTTCTATTTCTAAGAGAGCTGGTATGCAGCGTTCATCGCGTTCTATTGCTGTTACAATGGCGCCCTTTGCTAGCAAGGCTCGTGTGAGACCTCCAGGACCAGGACCAATTTCAAGAACAGGTTTTCCTTCTATATTACCTGCATGATGAGCAATTTTAGATGTTAAATTAAGATCAAAAAGAAAATTTTGCCCCAAAGATTTATGCGCTTGTAATCCATATATATCAATGACCTCACGTAGAGGAGGGAGATTATCTATTGGCATGGTATTAAACTATTTTCGGCAAGTTGATTTGCAAGTTTAAGAGCAGCAATAAAGCTTTCGGGAGAGGCTATCCCTTTATCAGCAATGTCAAAAGCAGTTCCGTGATCTGGGGACGTGCGAATAAAAGGGAGACCTAACGTGACATTAACAGTGCTATCAAAGTCTAATGTTTTAACAGGGATAAGGGCTTGATCATGATACATACAAATGGCAACGTCATATGCCTTTCTTGCGCATTCATGGAACATTGTGTCGGCAGGCAGCGGGCCTGCAATATTGAGTCCTTTTTTTTTAAGATATTCAATAGCAGGAGTGATAACTTCAATATCTTCTTTTCCCATTGCACCTTCTTCTCCAGCATGAGGATTAAGACCAGCAACAGCTAGTCGGGGTGACGTTATTTTAAACCGTGTTTTTAAGTCACATTCAGTAATAAGTACCGTTTGAATAATTAAATCACGGGTAAGCTGTGAAGGAACATTTTTAAATGGAATATGAACAGTTATTGGTACTGTTTTTAATCGAGGTCCTGCTAACATCATAACTGGATGATAACATTTATGAAAAGCTTTATGGGCTAAATCGGCTAAAAATTCTGTATGACCTGGAAATTGAAAACCGGCATCATAAAGATTCTTTTTTGCAATAGGACAAGTGATAAGTGCACATGCATGGCCATTTTGAATCAATTGAACACAGCGTTCAATTGCTTCAATGATTCCAGCGGCATTATTCGATGAAGGTATACCTAATTGATCACTTTGTTTGTTTTTTAATGGTATGATAGGAAGAGCGTTTTGAAAATTTTTTGCGGAATTATTGATTAAAACAGATTGCACTTCAACATCAATCTGTAAAAAACGAGCGCGCGAACGAATAACATCTGGATCAGCAAGAAGCACAAAAGGTGGAATTTGGCGCGTAACACGCAAATTCCACGCTTTTAGGACTATTTCAGGACCAATTCCGGCAGGATCACCACCGCTAACAATAAGAGCAGCCATTATGAATTTTGAATGCGCGCCACTCGCCGCAGTTCTCCTAAATATTTGTCGCTTAATTCTTCAAGTTTTTGCGGGCTTCTTTTTTTACTATCTTGAAGAGAAAATATTAGTCGAGCGACATAATCATCAGAAACTCTTTTTATTTTGCAGACAGCAATTGCTTCTATTCCATCAGATGTTTCTTGTAATTTTGTCATTTTTCCAGCAGGCGTTGCAAGAATAGCTTGTTCCCATGCATTGGGAAGTTGGGGTTCCAGAAACTTTCCTAAGTGGCGGATAGTAACGTCTAAAATACCTCTTGCTTGATTGTGAGCATTGGCACATCCACGGAAATGTGCGCGAAAATTGCTTGCTTCTCTTTGACGTCTTTCAAAAATTTCTGAACGACGATGTGCAGGAATAACAAAAACAATTCGCTGTAATGTATATTCATTGGTTGAAGGTTTTACACCACCATTTTTTAATATCCTGCGTACAGCTTCTTGTTCGCTAATCATACCTGTTTCAGCTTGATAGCGTGCACTAACAAGACGCCCCCATCCTATTTGTCCACGGATGTAATCTTTAAAGTGTTGCACAGTGATCTCAGTTTGGATCAGAATCTGGTTGAGCTGATCAATCGTCATATTATTTTGTGTCGCAAAATTCTCAAAAGCTTTATCAACTTCATCATTGCTTACTTCAATATTACGACGTTTTATTTCAATATTTTTTAGCTTTTCATCGATAAGCTCTTTTTTAGCCTGTGCCACCAAATTGCCTTGCTTTTGTTGTAATCTGAGAAAAGCAAGGCGCCTTTGTATATCATAATTTGTGATGGGGTTGCCATTAACTGTAACAACAATAGAAGTCTGCGCAAAGACTGTCGGAATCAAAAATTCATTTATTAGAAGGCTACTTACGCTCAAAGACGCAATATAAAATAAAGCAAGAACACGCTTTTTCAATTTATTCATGTGAATAGGCTTTCGCATTGTTTATTAATTCTCATCAACAACTTAAAATATACTCTTTCTTTCATAAAAACAATGATAAGTTAAATGACTGATACATTCTCTTTATAAATTAATCTATCTTTTTTCCGATATCTGCAATCGTACGCAATGAAAGAGAGAAATTAAAGTTTTGCAAGGGTGTTTTCCTGCCTGGATTCGTTACCTGTTGATAACCGAATGTTAACCCGAAACATTCATCTGTATAATTCAAGCTAATTCCTCGCTTTACAAACGTACCAGATACTAAATCATAACCGGCGTTGCTATTAATAGACCAATAATCTGCCAGTTTAAGTCCTGTTTGAAAAGAAATTTCTTGGCGCTCTTGAGGATATTCATAATCTGGTTGCTTTGCGATATAGGCATATTGTAGAGCCGCCCAAAAATTTTGCCATTTTTGTGATGCTTCGATTTCACTACGGCGGATTTTTCCTGTTTTTTTGTCAAAGCGTCCACGCGTTTCTAAGGAAAAACCACTTTTATGGGTCGCACCAAACATTGCAACATAGTCTGAACGTTTTGCCTCTAAGCTAGAATGAATACCGACATTGACAAAGTCCTTTTCTGCAAAAGAATTCTTTCCTGCTAGATGAAAGGATTGTCCAACAAGAGCATAAAGAGACCAATTGTCATTAAAGCTTCCAGAATATCTTAGACCTATATTGGCTCGTGTGCCACCTTCTACACGATCATAACCAGAAAATTTGTCTCGTTTAAAGAGAGTGGTTGCATCAAAGACAAAGCTTTGAGCATCTTCATTAGGAATTTGTCCAATATATTGTTCATTATTGCGTATAAAAATTTGTGCGGTTGGTTCTATAATATGTGTAGAATGATCAGCTGTAATGAGGAAGGGATAGCGTAGTTCCAAGCCTGCTGTTGCCATGCCACGAATTGTTGAACCATGAATTGCGGATAAGGCATTGTTTTCTGTAGAATCTGTATAATTTTCGCTTGCATTGGTTGTAATAATATCAGCTCGTAGAGAGAGAAGAGGGGTTAATATGAGGCCATTGTGCGTGTTGAAGCGCTTTTTCCACTGAAGCTCGTTTGTTAAACGCAAACTATTTCCAGCCATACCAGAAAGTCTTACTATGTTGAGAGGGTTTCCCTTCTGGTCGTGTGAACTGAAGTCAGCATGACGACGATAAATTGATTGTATATTACTATGGAAGGTAAGCTCCCCATTATAAATGGGTTCATCTGGTGTGAAAAAATAATCGATGCGCGGTAGGACCCAAGCTTGCCGAGAGTGACGTTCATAATGAGGATCATTCAATAATGAATCTTGAACTTTAAAATGATAAAAATGCATATCAAAATAATTTTTTCCTGCAAGACCATTCAGATAGATCTGAGAAAGTTGTGTAGGATTGCTATAGTTTTCAAGTTTATAGGCACGACTAAAATGCCGATCTGATTGTGCAAGAATATCCCATCCATAAGTCCAGTGTGAATTAATACGAAAGTCCCCTTTTGTTGCCAGCATATAACGGTTTTTATGCTGTGCATCAATCGTATCATTATCAAATCTATGCTGTTTCATTTGGTATATATGAGCAAAGCGAATATTATAACTGCCCATTTTTAAACGTTGACGCCATTCCCCTTCGGTTAAAAGCCCTTGTTGGGTATAAACGGTAGAAGAAAGGGTAAAATCATAGTGAGGGGCGAGATTCCAAAAATAAGAATTCTTTATCCCCATACCGAGATAATCAGTATAAAAAAAATGAGGAGTAAGCAGACCGCTAGCACGCCTGACAGTTGGATCATAGATCTCAAAATTTGGAAATTTTATAATCGGGACACCAAAAACTTCAAAACTGCTATTTTCAAACCGAATTTTTTTGATACTATTATTCCATATGATCTTTCTTGCTTTAATTTTCCATAGGACGTCTCTATCTGGTTTATAAGAGCAAGGTTCACAGGCTGTATAGGTTGCATTTTCAAAGACTGTTATGTGATTGTTTTTGCGTGTAGCATTTTGGGCTGAAAAGTGAACATTGTTGGCTGTATCAATACGTAAGGCGTTTACAAAACCCTCGCCAAGATCTTTGGTCATATCAATTTGGTTGGAATAAATTTTATTACCATCCTTTTGAGTAATTTCAACGTTCCCTTGTGCTATAAGCCGTCCTGTTTTTTGATTGTAAATAATTTTTTGAGCGACAACTTTATTGCCATCATATTCGATTTGGACATTACCTTGTGCAGAAACAGTGTTTTCATCACGATTGTAGATGAGTTCATCCGCAGAGAGCAAAAGAGGACGTTCCGGATTTTGAATGCGACTTTGAGAAGGAGACATAAGGCTTTGAGCGTGCGCACAATAAGACAAAGCGCCTCCTAAAATAACCCCCATAACACTTTTAAAAGCGAGAGCACTTAATTTTGTTAAAATAATTTTTTTAAGCGTTAATGCTTTCACTTAGCCATCCTCTTTATGCAGTAAAAAAGAGATTCCTAAGAATAACGCAATAACAACGGGTGTCCAAGCTGCAATAATTGGTGGAATATATCCAGCATTACCAAATGCTTGAACGAGTACGGAAATAACATAAAGCATAAACCCGGCTATTACGCCACCAAGAATCAACTTTCTAGATTGCCCAAAACGTGTAAAATTTAAAGATACAGTTGCTGCAATGAGGGTCATTGCCACAAGCAATGCCGGTAATGCAATCAAAGATTGGAAATACATATCAAAATTATTAGCAGAATAGCCAAATGAACGTGCAATCATAATTTTTTTTGGCAGTTGATAAAATGGAATAGTCGCGGGATTCACTAAACGTTCCGTTAAAAATTCAGGTTTTAGATTAGTTTTTATTTGCAACACGGCAAATTTTTCAGGAGGATGCCCTATTTTATAGATTGTTCCATTTGTTAATAGCCAAGATCCATTAGTCAAGGTTGCTTTTGGGGTATTAATCCAATTTTTGACGGTTGCGTTGTCCTTGTATTGTACAAAGGTTGCATCGAGAAGAGAAAGTCCTTGGTCAGTGATAAATTTAGCACCAATGGTTGTTCTGCCTAAATTTGTACGTTGTGTTAACCAGTGGATATCTGTATTATGAAGAGGTGTTAGTACATTGTTATTGCGCCATTCAGTCATCTTTTTTTCTGCTTGAGAAAATCCCCATGCAGCAAGTGGATTAATGAGAAGAATTGAAAATAATCCCAAAAGAAAAGCTCCCAAACAGGCTGGCATAAGAAATTGCCATGCCGAAACACCGATTGAACGAGTCACCACAAGTTCAAGTTTTTTGTTGAGCGAGATAAGTGTTGCCATTGCAGAAAAGAGTGCAATGAAAGGGATGAGTTGTTGCATGATAAAAGGGATGCGTAAAACAGAGAGGAAAAATGCATCTTTTGCTGTATGATGCGGAATGGAGGATAGCCTGCCGGAGTTCTCTGTGAAATCGATTAAAAGAGCAAGAACAAAAATGCTTCCCCAGAAATAACAAGTTATTTTAAGATAACGTATAAAAAAGTATCGTCCAAGTGTCCACCCAATCATGATATTTCATCCGAGGAATCTTGAGATTTTCGATGTTCAAATTTGTTCATTACTTTTTGAAAAGCGATTTGAATAATCTCATTAACTTTTGTAGGGAGCCCAATTTTATGATTCGTTAAAAGCATAAAAAAGACAAATGCGCTTGTCCCTATGGGCATAATATAAAGGAGAGGAACGTATGCAAGATCGTTCTTTGCTTTTTCTGCGAAAAAATATCCTATCCAATACACCAGAAAAGAAAGGGCAATTGCCGAGAAATTTGCGGAATGACGAGCTTGTCGATGGGAGCATACATCCCCTGCCGCTGCTAATGCAATAAGTGAAAAAACAATAGGGTAGAGCCATTGTGTTAATCTGCGGTGAAATTCAGCTTTATATTGGAGTGGTTTTCGTTGATAGTAGGGATCTTTTGGATCAGGGTTTTGTAAATAAGAAAGAGACCGATCTTTTGGATAAAGAGTAGGTGTTTTATCACTGGGGATAAACTCCCCTAGGCTAAAAGTATATGAGTTAAATTGAACGATTGAAACACTGTTATTTTGATGGTTGACTCTTTCTATTTCACCGTTATTGAGAACCAGAAAACTGCCGTTTTTATTGCTCACAATGGATGCGTCTGTTGCATAATAAAAAAGATCAGTCTTAGGATCACGCTGGTCGGCAATGAAAAGGCGTTCAAGTGTTCCATTTGGATTTCGTTCGCCAATTTCTATGTAAAGGTTATTGGCGAGTTTTTGGAAGCTTCCTTCACTAATGAATAGATTAATAAGATCAAAATGAGCGCTTGCTAGCATTTGTCGCATATGAAGACGCGCTTGAGGAACAACAAAATTAGCTATAGAAAAGGAGATACAGGATGTAACAATAGCAAGAAGAAGAATAGGTTTCCAAACAGTACTTTTAGGAAAACCAGAGGCATTGATGACAGCAAGTTCTGAGTCTTGATGCATTGCTGAAAGAATGGTTGTAACTGCGATTACTAATGCAAATGGAATGACAAGAAAAATAACAGAAGGAACCAATGAGAGTGAAAATTGTAAGACTGTGAGGAGTGTTTGTTTGCTTGTTGTGAGAAAGTTTATCCGTGCGAGAATTTGTACTGTCCAACTAACGCCCACTGCTGCAATCATGACAGAACTAAACAAAACGAGGACACGTTTCAGGATGTAGAACTCAATAATACGCATAAATTGGGGAAAATCCTCAGCCTTTAATTCGATAGCAAATATTTTTACTGCTTTCGGTTAAAATGTAATAAAGTTTGAAAAAATATCCTTCCATGAATTGGATATTTTAACTAAATAAATAATATAAAATTGCCTATGAGTTCCTCTTTAAATTTTCCGTACATTATATTTTATTTTCAACTATAGTCTACAAAGAATCTAGAAAATAACTTAAAAAACTTTTTTATTAACGTTGAAAATAAAAATTTTTGTCTTTTAAAGACATGTGCAAAAAGATAATGATCTCAATCAAAAAAGAGGGTTTATATCTTGAATCGTTTCCTTTTATATTGGGGGTATGGAAGTTTCTCTAAAAAAGATGTTAGCTTTTTATAAAGAGTGATGAGGGCTTAAGAGGTTGGATATTTTATTCTATCATTTGACGCAGTCAACGCTGAAAGATATTTTGCCAACGCTTGTAGAGCGTGCATTGGCTCGTTTTGGTAAGGTAACAATACAATGTGTAAGTGAAGAACAACGCGATTCTATGGATATGCATTTATGGGTTTATGCGGATGAATCATTTATTGGACATGGAACTGAGTGTGATCAATATTCAAACTTTCAGCCTGTATTTCTGACGACAGGACAAGAAAATCCGAATGATTCAAAGATTCGTTTTCTCATAGAGGGAGCCGTATGTTCGAATATTGATACTTATCAACGGCTTGTTGTGATATTTGATGGTAGAAATGATGAGCAGTTGAGTCTTGTTCGTGCACAGTGGAAAAAATATAAAATGGAAAATCATAATTTAACGTATTGGCAACAGACTGAAGATCGTTGTTGGGAAAAACAGGTTTAATGCGTCTCATCTCTGTTGTTCTGATTTTTATAGGATTGGTAGGAATAGTAAATCCAGCGCTTTTTATTGCGAAAGGATCAGGGGGAGGGCGTTGGGTTTTTATTGTGATTTTTCTTTTAGGCATATTAAAGATATGGTCTACAATTAAAAAAATGAAACGGCATCATGATAATTGATCGAATTTTGCTTGTTTTATGGGCTGTGATATTGGCTTTTTTTTGCGTTTCGTGGTTGGGAACAACACATATCCTATCAGGAATGTTTGCTGTTGCTTATATAAGCAATATTGCAGATTTTTTATTTTTCTTTTTAAGCGCTTTGTTCGCGGGAATATTGTGGTGGAAAATACCGCAACCCATGTCTTTAAAAATGAAACTGGCAGCATTTTTGCTGCCAGTACTTATTTTATTCTTCTTTATTATATTTTAGTTGGATATTTCATCATCTGTAAATCCGACGAAGCAAATCAGTGAAATAAAAGAAGCGAGAAGCAAATAATAGCCGATATAAGATGTATCAAAATGCTGTACCAGATATTCTGCAATATAAGGCGCAAGAGAGGCTCCTACGATACCCGATAAGTTGAAAGTAATAGAAGAACCAGTATATCGAATTTCTGTTGGGTATGGTGAAGCCAAAACAGCACCAAGAGGACTGTATATCATCCCCATGATAGACAAACCAATAACAGACATTGCAAGGACTCCTACAACTCCAGAATTTAAGAAATAAGGAATTGCAAAAGAATAGATACCGGTGATGATTGTAACCCAAATCATCAAAGTTCTACGTCTAATACGATCAGCGAGTCTTCCAGTGATGACAGTAAAAATTCCACAGAAAATAGCACCAATAATTTCGACTTGAAGAGCTTGATAAAATGGCAATTGCAGATGGTTTGTTGAGTAGCTTAACAAATAAGCAGTGACCAAGTAAAACAAAACAAATGTTGCCATACCAGAAAATATTCCAAGAAATAAGATTCGTGGACATTTTAAAAAGACATCGATGATAGGAACTTTGACTCGTTCCTTACTTTCAAGAGTTTTTTTGAATTGAACAGTTTCATTGATTGAAAGACGGACCCACAATCCTATAATCATAAAAACAACTGAAGCAATAAAAGGAATGCGCCATCCCCAAGCTAAAAGTTCTTCATGATCAAGGAAATGCAACAGACCTAAATAAACGGCAATAGATAAAAATAAACCGATTGGAACACCCAATTGGGGGAACATCGCGTACCAGCCGCGCTTTTCTGGAGGGGCATTTTCTGTTGCGAGCAAAACAGCTCCTCCCCATTCTCCTCCTAATCCCATTCCCTGTCCAATACGGCACAAGGTCAAGAGGAAAGGGGCAAACCATCCAGCGGTTTCATAAGTAGGAAGAAAACCAATAATGACTGTTGAAAGACCCATCGTGAGAAGAGAAGCAATAAGTGTTGCTTTTCTTCCAACTTTATCTCCAAAATGTCCAAAAACAATTGATCCAAAGGGGCGGGCAAAAAAGGCTGCTCCAAAGATCAGGAAAGATTGTAAAATGGCAATCTGATCATTTTGTGTTGGAAAAAACACATGAGGAAATATGAGAGCTGCGGCAGTGGCAAAGACATAGAAATCAAAGAATTCAATTGTTGGGCCAATAAGGCTTGCAAACAAAATGCGACGAGGGGAATTTCTGTTGCTTTTACCTTGCATTTCTAAGTTTATAGACATGAATAGAATGTCCCTTTCAGTATATGACAAATCAAATGATGAGTTAACTGACTATAATTATAAAAATTTCAAATCACTGTCGAGTCGATATTATGATGTTTCTTATATATTAGAACAATGGTTATGGCTTGATGAGCATGAATAAGTGTTCTTTAGATTATCCAAGTTAAATAGAATAAAGACACTGTTTTAAATGCTGTAGAGGATGAAATATGTGGATATAAAGGCTGCTCTCATTAATATTACTGTTTCCTTTAATGTTTAATGCCATTTTTATCTATTGAGGGATCAATCTTATTTATAGATCAGCCATTGGTATCTCAAAAATATTTTTCATAGATGTAATTATAACACTTTTTAAGCGTATCTGAAAGAAATTAAATCTTTTAGTTGTGCATGTATTTTAAAACACAGGATGTATATTTGATCTGTCAGAGTTTAGTCCATCGAATGCTTTATCATCTTAAAAGACATGAGGTTGAGCAATTGCATTGAGTTGTTTTGGTCTATGCACTTTTTTCTAAATAGGGAAACTTAAATTTGAAATTATGGAGTGTGAATAATGCAACGCAAATTTAAATTAAGTTTTTATGCATTAATGACCAGCAGTTTTTTTGTCAAGATTGCGAGTGCAGATGGAGTAGCGACACCAAAAGAAAAGTTATTAACACCAGTAAGTATCAGTGAACATCTAGAAGAGACAAAAAAAATGTTATCGGAAGTGAGGGGATTAAAAGAAAAAAAAGGGGGATCAAAAAGGATAGAGAATAAACAGATAGTAGAAGGAAGTAAGTCTTCAGAAGAGGAAAGGAAGAGATTAGAAAGCCTATTCTTTGAAGTACTCACAAATTCAATAATAAGTGATGGTGCTATTGTCTATATTACTAATCGTGACTCTGAAGATTCTGAAATAAATAGCTTTAAATATGAAGATGCAGGCTATTCCATCAATAATACGATTCAAGGAGGTGGAAAACTCTACATTGATGCAGCAAGTGTTAGCAGGGATACGACAATTGAGAGTGGTGGTATTGAATTCGTCCAAAATCTGAGCAGTTCAGAATATGCCACTGTTAAAAAAGGTGGTAAACAAATTGTTGAGAGTGGTGCAAATGCTGAGGGGGCTAAAATCTATGGCGGTGAGCAGATTATTTTTGGTAAAGGGGTCCTTGGAACTGGTTTGTCGCGTAAAGATAAGGAAAGTAGTGCTTATAACACCGAAATTTATGCTGAAGATGGAATCCTAGGACTACAAAGTGTCTATAGTGGGGGGATGGTTGTTGATACAAAGGTTATGAAAGGAGGTGTCCAGAATCTTGATGGTAAAGAGAATTTTAATAACGGATTCTCAGAAGATACTGATACAGCTGATACAGAAAATGAGGATTTTACAATTAATGAGGGGGCTTTTGCACTTAGTACCGAGCTTTTTAAAAATGGTGCGCAGAATATCTTAGCAGGAGGGAATGCGAGCGAAGTTACTTTATATGATAGAGCTACTCAGAAGATATATGATTCTGGATACGCGGATAATCTAACAATTAACCACCAAGCACAATCATGGGTTTTTGCTGGTGCAATATTAGATAAGGATACAAATGTTAATGATTTTGGCAACCTCTATCTTTATGCTGGGAATGGTGAAGCTGTTACGGAAGTAGAAAATCTTATTTTAAATGGAGAAGATGCCAAGCTATACATTATTGCTGTTGAAGATAATGGCAAAAAATCTCAGGTTAATATCCAGAATGTAACTGGAAGTGGCAGGGTTATTTTTACGTCTTCTGGGGCTGATAAGCATTACTCTAAGCTTAATATTGATAATCTATCAGGTTCTTTACATTTTGAGTTGAATGTCAACTTTGCCAAGCATCTTAGTGATTATCTTGTTATTAAAGAAAGTGGTTCAGGTTATCATACAATAAGTATTACTGATTCTGGAGGTGAGGTTACAACCCCTTCCCACAAAAAGCTTAAATTAATTTCTGATCATAGTGGAAACGCTCATTTTACTCTGACAAACAGTTTTGGTGAAAAAATCAGAGCTATTGATGCCGGAACATACATGTACAGTTTGAAACATAGAAAAAATGAGAGCAGTGGTAAAATTTGGTATTTAGACGCGAATTATGCTCTTGATGAGGAAAATACCTCTTTATTTTCTGATTTTAACTTGCAACCATCTGCGATGGCTTCATTATCGAATGATCTCACAGAACGCACAATTGAAAAGGGAATGATTATTACGATTGCTGATCCTAGCTTTGATAGTAACAGTGAGAAAGTTGATAGCAATGGAGAAACTTCAATTAGTAATATAGTTAAAGATGCTGGAAAGCTTTCCGTTTATAACGGTGGTTTTAGCCTGTATACGATAATTCAAAGAGGCGGTACTGAACTTATTAGAACACAGGGTCTTTCACAGGATAGTACAGTTAAGAGAGGGGGAAAACAAAAGGTTGAAGATGGGGGAAAAGCTGAAGGGGCTAAAATTTACGGTGGTGAGCAGTTTGTTTCAGGAAAGTCTAATATCAAAGGTGGGATGGTAAGGAGTAGCGCCTATGACACTGTCGTTTCTGGTAAAAGTGGAGTGCTAGGATACCAGAATGTGTATGATGATGGAGAGGTTTTTAGCACAAAGATCATGGAAGGAGGGGTACAAAATCTTTTTGTGGAAGAAGATCTAGACCATTATAGCAGTTTTGCATTTGATACGAAGATCTTTTCTGGTGGAGAACAACACGTTTTAGCGGGAGGAATCGCGATTGGTGTTCTCTTACAAGGGAATGCTTTTCAAGCAATAGATTTAGGAGGCTATGTAAAAGATTTAACGATTAAGGATCAAGCACAGTCGTGGTTACATTCTGGTGCAACACTAGAAGGAAACACCATGATTCATGATTCTGGACGGATTTATCTTTATGCTGGTGCTGAGCAATCTCATACTGAAGTAGAAAAAATTGTTTTAAATGGCAAAGATACCACATTATACTCTATTGCTTCCAAGATGGATGGTGAAAGCTCTTTGATTGAGGATCTAAGCGGGGATGGACGCGTTGTTTTTACTTCTACCGTGTTTAATCCACATTACTCTAAACTTGAGGTCGGTAATCTTTCAGGTAATTTACATTTTAGGTTTAATACTAATTTTGCAGAACAGCGCGGTGATTATCTTCTTATAAAAAAAGGAGCAGGTCATCACACCATCAGCGTTATCGATTCTGGTGTTGAAATGACCAATTCTCTTCTACAAAATCAGAACTTAGTTTTGGAGCTTGATTTAATTCATGATCAAAGCGGAAATGCGCATTTTACTCTGATAGATTTTTTGGGTGAGGAGATAGCTACTGTTGATAATGGAGTCTACATGTACGCTCTCAAGAAAAGAGATCATAACGGTGGAAAGATTTGGTCTTTATCGACACCATCTACATCGGAAAAAATTTCTACTCCTATCTTTCCTCCATCTCATACGGAGTTGCCTATAGATAACTCTTTTGAGCAAGACAATACTGTTTCTCCTTCGGAAGATTCTAGAGCCAATTCTTATACAGGTGATTTCAATTTTTATGCAGAGGATTTCATTACTGGTCTAGGTAAAAAATTTTTACAAAACTCCATACTCGGTGACAATAGCATAGTTTATATTGTTGGTGATGGAGAAACGGATGATTTTAAATTATCCATTAATAATACAGTTCCAGAAACTGCAACACTCTATGTTAAGAATGGTGGTTTTAGTAAGAATACAACAATTGAAAATGGTGGTTCAGAGATTGTAGGGGAACAGGGTATCTCAGAATTTACGATTATTTACGAGGGTGGAAAACAAAGAGTGGAGGGAGGAGGATCCGCATTGAGAGCTGAAATTTATGGTGGTGAGCAGCTTGTTTTCGGAGATAGTTATGTAAATGGTGAAATTGTGGGAAGTAGCACTTATAACACGACACTTTATGGTCAAGGTGACACGCCGGGACAGCAGAATGTATATGATGATGGGATGGCGGTGGGAACAAAAGTGATGAGTGGAGGAATACAAACTCTTGCTAAATGGTTTGCAGATGATGATAATTTTGTACAAAAAAGTGGTGGCTTAGCCGTGAATACTGAGGTTTTCGCGGGTGGGGTACAGCGGCTGTTAGCAGGGGGAGAGGCGGACATTGTGACTTTACACCGCCATGCTGCTCAAGAAGTTCATGCTGGTAGCATTGTAAAAAATCTAACAATTAAAGAAGGAGCCAATTCATGGGTTTTTGCTGGTGCGATGTTGGAAGAAAAAATAAAGATTCATGATTTTGGACAAGTTCATATTTATGCTGGAAATAATAGCTTTTATACTGAATATAAAAATTCTCAGACAACAGTAGATGATATTAATTTAGAGGGAGAAAACGCTAAATTATACTCTATTTCTACTGGATATGGAAACACAGAAATCTATATTAAGAAGCTAAGCGGTGTGGGAAATATTATTTTTACTTCTACAGAATCCGATTTACATTACTCTAAACTTTATATTGATAATCTTTTTGGGAGTCTACATTTCGATTTTAATGTTAGCCTTGCAGAAGGAGAGGGTGATTATCTCTTTATCAAGAATGGTCGTGGTTCTCACACAATAAGTATTGTAGATTCCGGTATTGAAATTGTTGATCCTTCTTCAACAGAACTTGATTTAATAGTTGATCAAAGTGGAGGAGCACATTTTACTCTGAGAAGCTTTTCTGGTGCAAATGTTAAAACTATTGATGGCGGAATCTATATGTATGGTTTAAAACAGAGAATTGATGAGGATGGGGGTGAAAAAGTTTGGTATTTATCTGCGGTATTTATTGATAATGTTTCATTTCTCAACAGTTTGCCACGTAGTAGGAGTAGATCTGCGTGGCATTTAAATCAAAATCAATCAGTTTCTTCTCTTTCAACTATTACAGTTACAAAAGAGCATGCTATTAAGTTGCTACATCGAAGAGAAAACCGCCAAAACTTAAGGCAAAAATCTCCAGATTCTGTATCTCTAACTGTTTCAACTCTTGGAAGTCAAATTATTGAAGGGGCATATCCAGCAAGTCCTCTTCATTTTTCTGATGGAAAGCAACCTGCTGTTGTTTCAGAATCTTCACAATCTTTAGCTGATCAAATGATTTTGCGTCCAGTTCATAAAGAACAACCTTCTCCACAATTGAGAGAGACGCTTTCAGTTTCTCACTTTTTAACCACTCCCTCTACAGATGCCGTATTGTCTATGTCTGTGGCTCCAGCGATGGTTTTTCACAATGAAATGCAAACCGTGCGTGCGGGAAGAGGAATTCTAGATAAAAGTAAAAAGAATGCAGCTTTATGGACCTATGCGATCAAGTCTAAAGAGAGTATTGCTACAGAGCATATAGATTTTAAGTTGGATCAGACAGGTATTGTTTTAGGGATCAATAGTTTAAGCGAGTGGGAAAATGGAGAATTTTATATAGGTGGTTTTGGCAGTTATGACCGCGCGCGCATTGCGCATGCACGGGGTGGTATAAGCGGTATTAATACTTATGGCATTGGCGCTTATGTTACTTATTTGGATCATAGTGGTTGGTATCTCGATGGTATTTTAAAATACAATCATTATCAGAATACTCTAAAGGCCGTTTCGACGAATGGTTTAGGGATTGAAGGAAGTTATAGGCAATGGGCGGTGGGTACTTCCTTTGAAGCAGGTTATCGACTTAAGACGTCAAAGAGCAGTTGGTTGCAGCCTTATGGACAATTTACATGGTTGCAAGTTGAAGGTAAAGAAATCCAGTTATCAAATGACATGATAGGTGACATGCGTCCATTCACTTCATTACGCAGTGAGGTTGGCATATCTTTAGGATATGAATTTGGTTCTCGTATGGATTCCTCATCACTTGCGTATATTACAGCAGCATGGTTGCGTGAGCATAAAGATGACAACCATACATTGATTAATCAACGGCATTCATTTACCACTGACTTATCGGGTAATGCAGGTAAGTTAGGAATCGGTTTGAGCAGTTTAGTGAGTGAGAAGTTAAAGTTATATGGTGAGGCACATTATGTTAAAGGACGTAAAACAAAACAGTCCCTTCAGGGTATTTTAGGTGTACGCTATAGTTTCTAATTATATGGTTATTTTTTAGTTATCTTTAAATGTATGATTGTTTTTAAAGGTCTTTAATTGAAGGTTCAGAGAACAATTTTTCAGAGCATGCAGCTTCGCTTTTCATGATAAACTGTATACCCTTATATACTTTATTATGCATTACTTTTTCTTTGATAAGAAAACTCCGAGGAAATGCTAAAGAAGCACTATAAAAACGCCCTTATATTCTTGATCAAAAAAGTATTTAAAAAACTGTAGAGAACAGTTTTTTATGGGATAAAGAGGATTTTTAAGAAGGATTGTTTGCAATCTAAGGTTGAAAATATGTTTTGTAGAGCTAATTACGTTTAGTGTCTATGCAGGCGTGAAGGGGGGAGGATATGGCTCTACAATATAAATGGAAACAACATTGTTGGATACTCATGTTGAGCAGCTGTTTTGTGCAAGCTGCTGCTGCAAATGAGGAGGGGGCAGCACTTTTTTGTCAATCTTCAAGTTATGAAAATGATAAAGTATTTCAAGATCAATACAATGAGGATATGAAAACAGGCAGATGCATACTTGGAGCATCTAATGATGTTATTATAAGGATGCGCAATGAATTAGACTTTTTAAAAAAGCCTAGCGATTTTATCATGGATAAGGGCGCTAGAGTGTTTGCGAGTCAACAGGAGCTTGACAGCAGTCATCGTGACAATGCTGGATATAATGCACAAGAACAAAATACTGCGTTTCTTAAAAAGCCTGAACTTATCTCCATTAAAGATGGGGCAATGTTAGAAAATTATATCCTTGATAATGAAGGTAAAGCATACATTTCAAATGATGGTGAGATTAATAGTCCAGGGCGATCCATTAATAACACTGTAAGGAATGGTGCAGAGCTTTATGTGTATGCAGGAGGACTCAGTGAGAATAGTAAAATTGAACATGGTGGAATTGAAAATGTCGAGGCTTTAAAGGGGAAACAAGGCTTTTCGAAAAATGCTGTCGTTAAAGAAGGTGGACAACAAAGTGTTGGAAATGGAGGAAAAGTAGAGGGGACTAAAATTTATGGTGGTGAGCAACTTGTTTTCGGGGAGGGGGATGTTGGAGGAGAGGTTAAAGGGAGTAGTGCTTCTCATACTGTCATTTATGGTCAAGATGAAATACTAGGCCAACAAAAAGTATATGATGGCGGAAAAGTTTGGGATACGAAAGTTATGCGAGGGGGCGTACAAGAGGTTGGAAAAAAATCTCAAAGTGCTAAAAATGGTGGTTTTGCATTTGACACAGAAGTTTTTGGCGGTGGTAAACAGCGTATCTTAAAAGGCGGTAAGGCTATTGGAGTTACTTTAAATGAGAGCGCTATTCAGGAAATATATTCTGATGGATCTGTAAAAAATCTAACAATGAATGATGAAACAAAATCATGGGTGCATGCTGGGGCAACATTAGAAGGCAAGACACAGGTAAATCATTCTGGGCAGATTCATCTTTATGCTGGGAATGATCAACATCGTACCATAGTAGAAGATATTATTTTAAATGGAAAAGATACAAAACTGTATTCTATTACTGATGAGTTTGATGGAAAAAGTTCTTTGATACAAAAATTAAGTGGTGAAGGGAGTGTTATTTTTTCGTTTACAGGTTCTGATCCATATTATTCTCAGCTTCATGTGAATAATCTTTCAGGAAATTTACATTTCGCGTTCAATACGACGATTGCTCATAACCGTGGTGATTATCTCTTGGTTGAGAAAGGCGCTGGGAAACATACAATAAGTGTTGCTGATTCTGGAGTTGAAATCACGGATCCTTTTTCAAATAAGCGTGATTTAATTAGGGATCAAAGTGGTGGCGCACATTTTACGTTGACAGATCTTAAGGGTGACAAAATTAACGCCATTGATGGTGGAACGTATATGTATGATTTGAAAGAAAGAAAGGATGAAAATGGAAAAGTTTGGTTTTTATCGGCAGACCGCCTCAGTGGACCAGAGCCTTCTATGCCAAATCCGACAGATCCTTTTTTTCCTGGTGAAACATCAACAACCCCCTCTACAGATGCAGTGTTAACGTTGTCCGTAGTTCCTGGACTTATTTTTAATAATGAGTTGCAAGTTGTACGGAATGGTAGAAAAATTTGGGACAGAAATAAGAAAGATATCGAACTATGGACTTATGGGATTAAGAGTAGAGAACGTGTTGCGACAGGCCATACACACTTTAAGCTTGGGCAGACAGGTTTAGTCTTTGGTGCTGATCAGTTGAGTGAATTAAGGCATGGAGAGTTGTATGTTGGTGGTTTCGGTAGTTATGATCAAGCACGTGTTTCTCATGCACGAGGTGGTGACAGCGATTTGAGCTCTTATAGCATTGGAACTTACGCAACTTATTTTGATCATCGTGGATGGTATATGGATGGTGTTTTGAAATATAATTATTACCGAGATAATTTAAAAGCCATCTCAACGAATAATTTAGCTATTCAAAGTCATTACAATCAGTGGGCGATAGGTGGATCATTTGAGATTGGCTGTTATTTTACACCGGCACAGAATACTTGGATGCAGCCTTATATCAAGCTAACAGGTTTGCAGGTTGAAGGTAAAAAAATAAAACTTTCCAATGGAATGATAGGTGATCTAAGTCCATTAACTTCATTCCGCAGTGAAGTTGGATTAACTGCAGGACATGAATTTTTTGTGAATTCAGAAACTTCATTAACAGCTTACATTATGGCAGCTTGGTTGCGTGAGAATATAAATAATAATTATACGACAATTAATAACCAGTACAAATTTATTACAGATTTATCAGGCAGTGCAGGTAAATTGGGAATTGGTTTAAACGGCTCGGTCAATGATAAACTGACACTTTATGCGGAAGCACATTATCTGAAAGGACATAAGATTAAGAATGCTCTTCAAGGTATTTTAGGATTACGCTATAGTTTCTAAATATGTGTGTACACGGCTGATTAACTTTATGAATGTAATTGCTTTGCATGCTTAAACAGATAACGCTCGATTTTGTCTTCTCGAGAGTGTAGAGATCTTCTTAAACAGTAAGGATATTTTTATACTCTCCTTTGAAGGCACGAGCGTTTTTTTCATCTATAACCTCAAATATTGAAAATTGTTCCTTGAACTCAAGTAAACAATTTGAATTTTATTCAGATTTTCTGCCTTAAGTTAGAACTTTCTAGCTGCTTATAGATACACAACTTAAAGTTGTTTATATTAAAAAATACACTTTAAAAGTGTTTTTAAACATAAATAAAACACATTACGATACAATCTAAAGCGAGTTACCTACGTAGCCGTGGGATATTTTTCTAAATAATTGAGAGTGGAGTGTCGATAATGCAGTATAAACATAAATTAAGTTTTTCAGTATTGATGATCAGTAGTTGTCTTGTACAAGTTGCAAATGCAGTTGAAAACAGAAATGGAGAGCTAACAATAGTAGAACATGTAGGAAATGGAGCAGAGATACCAAAAGGTTCAGCACTGATTACAAATAATTTTCCCAGTAGTAAGAGCAAAATTGGAGATGGCAGTGTTGAGATTGTTGAAAATGGAGCAACTTCTATAGATTCTACTATTAAAAAAGGAGGGATGCAAATAGTTACACGCGGAGGAACTGCGATAGGCACCAAAATCCTTGGTGGTAAGCAGTTTATTCATGAAGAAAAAGGTCTTGATCTTACAAGCGTGGAGAGAAAAAGTAGTGCATATAATTCCACAGTTTCAGGTGATGGTGGAGTAGTGGGACAGCAGAACGTGTATGATGGAGCGTGGGTTTGGCATACGAAAGTGGGAGATAACGGAGAACAAAATCTTTATGCGGGACAAAGAAAAGAGGGGGGAAGAGCAATATCTACTGAGGTCTCTGGGAATGGGAGACAGCATGTCTTAGCGCATGCAGGATCTTATGCTACTACTTTGAAGGGACAGGCTATTCAAGTTGTATATCCTCAAGGGGTTGTGAATACTTTAACAATTATGGATTCTGCTAGGTCATGGTTTCACTCTGGTGTTCAAAAAATCGTTGGAGAAGTAAGGGTCAATGATCACGGAGAACTTTATTTATTTGCTGGTGATAGGACAAACCATATCACTAAGAAAAAGATTCCTATAGAGGCAAGAGTTGATGAAACAATATTTGAGGTTGGTGAGCGGAATATAGGAGAAAAACCTCAGATTGAAATTGAAGATTTAGGGGGGCACGGAGGAACTGTTATTTTTACTTCTATCCCGTATGATCCACGACATATTTTACTTCATGTTGAGAAACTTTCAGGGGATTTACATTTTCGATTCAATATTAGTGCTACGGGAGATTTGAATGATTACTTATCAATTGGTAAGGGCGCAGGTAATCACAAAATAAGCGTTGCAGATTCTGGTCGTGAAATTACAGGTTCTCTCTCAAAAAGGAATAGTCTGGTTACTGAACTTCCGTTAATTACTGATAGAAGCCAAGATGGAGGAGCTAATTTTACTCTGGCAGATTTTTTGGGCAAGGACATTACAGCTGTCGATGGTGGAACCTATCAGTATCAATTGCTGAAGAGAGAAAGATGTGCTAGTTCTAGTGGTAGTGCTACAATTTGGTATTTAAGTAGACTTTCTGAAAATGCAGAACATTCTAATACTGAAACACAGTGTGTAAACAAAAAAACGAAGGTCCCTGTTGCATTATCTGATCAAAGTTCTCCTTCTGGAGGAAAAAATACCGGTCCTCGTAAACCTACTAAAAAAGAGCAATCCAAGCCACGTCCTCCACGTCATTTAACAGAAAGACAGAATGTCTCTAGTGTTTCGGTATCTCCCTCTCAAGAAAATCGCACTCATGTGAAGTCTCCTCCAACAAGTTCTCTTCATTTTTCTGATGGAAAGCAACCTGCTGTTGTTTCAGAATCTTCACAATCTTTAGCTGATCAAATGATTTTGCGTCCAGTTCATAAAGAACAACCTTCTCCACAATTGAGAGAGACGCTTTCAGTTTCTCACTTTTTAACCACTCCCTCTACAGATGCCGTATTGTCTATGTCTGTGGCTCCAGCGATGGTTTTTCACAATGAAATGCAAACCGTGCGTGCGGGAAGAGGAATTCTAGATAAAAGTAACAAGAATGCAGCTTTATGGACCTATGCGATTAAATCTAAAGAGAGTATTGCGACAGAGCATATAGATTTTAAGTTAGATCAGACAGGTATTGTTTTAGGGATCAATGGTTTAAGCGAGTGGGAAAATGGAGAATTTTATATAGGTGGTTTTGGCAGTTATGATCGTGTCCGTGTTGCGCATGCACGGGGGGGTATCAGTGGTATCAATACTTATGGTATTGGCGCTTATGTCACTTATTTGGATCATAGTGGATGGTATCTCGATGGTATTTTAAAATACAATCATTATCAAAATAGTTTAAAAGCAGTTTCAACGAATGGTTTAGGGATTGAAGGAAGTTATAGGCAATGGGCGGTGGGCGCCTCCTTTGAAGCAGGTTATCGACTTCAGACGTCAAAGAACAGTTGGTTGCAGCCTTATGGACAATTTACATGGTTGCAAGTTGAGGGTAAAGAAATCAAGTTATCGAATGACATGACAGGTGACATGCGTCCATTCACTTCATTACGCAGTGAGGTTGGCATATCTTTAGGATATGAATTTGGTTCTCGTATGGATTCCTCATCACTTGCGTATATTACAGCAGCATGGTTGCGTGAGCATAAAGATGACAACCATACATTGATTAATCAACGGCATTCATTTACCACTGACTTATCGGGTAATGCAGGTAAGTTAGGAATCGGTTTGAGCAGTTTAGTGAGTGAGAAGTTAAAGTTATATGGTGAGGCACATTATGTTAAAGGACGTAAAACAAAACAGTCCCTTCAGGGTATTTTAGGTGTACGCTATAGTTTCTAATTATATGGTTATTTTTTGATTGATCTCAATGTGTGTAGAAGGATTTTCAAACCTAGATCGAAGTATCTAGGTTCATCCTCTTTAAAGAAGAAGGCTTTCAAAAAGGTATATTTTTTGCATGTTTGGCTTTTCTTATGACTTCAATGATAAATTTGATGAGAGGCATTTAAGATTATACAAGAAGGTTCAATGTTTATTGAGAGTCGGTAGCGCATCTTTATGATGGGATGAGAAATTACAGGTATTTCTATCAAAGTTTTCTTTATAATTCATTCTATATTTTTGAGAATTTGTGTAGATTTTTGCAGAGTCACTTGGCAAATCGCTTCTTGCTCGCTATAGAAATGGCGAGAGAATATTATAAATGAAATAAAGGTGGTTAAATGGCTTTAGAGCGTACTTTTTCGATGATTAAACCAGATGCAACCCGTCGTAATTTGACTGGCGCAATTACTAAAATGCTTGAGGATGCGGGCTTGTGTGTTATTGCGTCTAAACGTGTCTGGATGAGCAAACGTGAGGCTGAAAATTTTTATGCTGTTCATAAAGAACGCCCTTTTTTTAGTGAATTGGTTGAATTCATGTCTTCTGGTCCAACTGTTGTACAAGTTTTGGAAGGCGAAAATGCAATAGCTAAAAACCGTGAAGTAATGGGGGCTACGAATCCTAGTGATGCAGAAGAAGGGACAATTCGTAAGGTTCATGCTTTATCGATTGGCGAAAATTCTGTCCATGGATCCGATAGCGCTGAAACG
Source organism: Bartonella sp. LB28NMGDW (assembly GCF_042194435.1). NCBI lineage: Bacteria > Pseudomonadati > Pseudomonadota > Alphaproteobacteria > Hyphomicrobiales > Bartonellaceae > Bartonella > Bartonella sp. LB28NMGDW. Next base: position 56,647 of record NZ_JBHIMX010000001.1, on the reverse strand, counting down.
GCAAAAACAGAAATCGCCTTTTGGTTTTCTGAGGTAGAAATTGTTGGTTAATCAAGAGTTTATAATAATAAAGCGTTTATAAGAAGCAAAAATCCGAAACACTATATTTCGGTTTTTTGCTTATGAGATTGTAGACTTTTTTGAAAGCATATGGAGCATTAATTGTTTTTTTAGCTTTTAATATTACAGCTGCTTTTACGAAAATATAAAGCCTATTTACTCTTTTTTGAAGAGCTTTTATCTATATACTACCCTTACTTGTAATGTGCAAAAAAGTGCTTGATTGATTTATCATTAATAAAAATAAATCAATCTTATGCTATTCTTATCTCTTATTTAAGTACAAAAAGATAAATTATCATTATAAATCTCCATACTCTTCATAGGATAACGTGTTTTAAACCTGCACGAAAATAATCCCACCCTGTCCACAATGTAAGGAGGGCAGAAATCCACAGCATAGTAATGCCGAACTCTATTGTGTAAGGGAAAATTTTATTACCGGCTGGTCCAGCTAAAAGAAATACAATAGCGATCATCTGTACAAAAGTTTTCCATTTTGCAAGACGAGAGACAGGAACACTAACTTTTAACTCAGCCAAATATTCACGTAATCCTGATACAAGAATTTCTCTGCAAAGAATGATAATAGCTGCCCATAGTGTCCACCCAGCGATGGTACTGTCTGCGGCAAGCAAGAGCAAACAAGCAGAGACGAGAAGTTTATCAGCAATTGGATCTAACATGCGACCAATATTGGATGTTTGTTCCCAAATACGAGCAAGGTAACCGTCAAGAAAGTCAGTAATGGATGCAACGATAAAAATGGACACAGCAATCCAGCGAGTGATATCACTTGATTGTAATCGCCCTTCTAAAAAAAAGCATGCAACAACCATTGGGACTGCGACAATTCGTGCATAAGTTAAAATATTTGGAAAAGAAAAAGTATGATTTTTCATGGAGCCATTTTTAATTCTTGTGAAAGAGAATATATTTCCTAAACGTAACAAGGCAAAGGTTATGAAACAAGCCTATTTTTCATGAAAATGGTTATGAATTTTTTGTGCAATTGTCATAGAAATTCCCGTAACTTTTTTTAAATCTTCAAGTGAGGCACTAGCAATAGCCTTGGCACTTCCAAAATGATGAAGCAACGCACGCTTTCTTGTCGGACCGATATTTTCGATTTCATCAAGTGGGTTTTTGAATGTTTCTTTTTTTCGTTTTATCCTATGAGCTCCAATCGCAAAACGGTGTGCTTCATCACGCAGACGTTGCAAAAAATAGAGGATAGGATCACGTGGAGGAAGTGTAAAGGGGGGGATACCTTTTATAAAAAATCGTTCACGTCCCGCATGGCGGTCAACACCTTTGGCGATTCCAACAACTGTGAAGAGGTCATTTAATTGTAATTCAGCAAGTATTGCATGTACGCTGTTGATTTGTCCTTCACCACCATCGATTAAGATAAGATCAGGCCAAATGGGAAAAAGATCATTATCTTTTATGTCATGACTTCTATTTGACTGATCATGCTCTTTTATAAGGCGTGAAAATCTTCGTTTAATCACTTCTTTCATCATGCCAAAATCATCGCCAGGCGTGATATCTATTGAGCGAATGTTGAATTTGCGATATTGATTTTTAACAAATCCCATTTGACCAGCAACAATCATAGCACCTACAGCATTTGTTCCCATGATATGAGAATTATCATAGACTTCTATCCGGCGTGGAGGAAAAGGTAGTTGGAATGTTTTGGCAAGACCTTGAAGCAATTTTGTATGAGTGGCTGTTTCAGAAAGCTTATGTTCAAGTGCTTCATGAGCATTGAGATAGGCATGATTAACAAGAGTTTTCCGTTCACCTTGTTTGGGTAAAGAGAGAGACACTTTGTGATTTGCTTTGAGACTCAATGCTTCTGTAAGAAGTGTCTTTTCTTCAATTTCTTCAGATAAAAGGATGCTTTTGGGAAGTGGTTTATCATCGTAAAATTGAGCAAGAAAACTCGCTAAAATTTCAGTACAGGAAAAAGAGGGATCTGCTTTAGGAAAATAGGCACGGTTTCCCCAATTTTGCCCCATGCGAAAAAAGAACACTTGAATACAGGTCATTCCTTCTTTTTGCGCAATTGCAAATACATCCGCTTCTTTTATCGTTTGAGGATTAATACCTTGATGGCTTTGTATATGAGAAAGGGCTGATAAGCGGTCACGATAGGAAGCTGCTTGTTCAAAATCAAGATTTTCTGCGGCTTTATGCATAGCTTGAACCATATTACTTTTAACAGATTGATCTTTTCCCGAAAGGAACGCTTTTGCTCCCCTCAGCAGTTCTTTATAATCATTGTCACTAATTTCATGGGTACAAGGTGCAGAACATCGCTTAATTTGATAAAGCAAACAGGGGCGTGTACGGTTTTCAAAAACTGAATCAGTACAGGTTCGTAATAAGAAGGCGCGTTGTAAAACATGAACTGTTTGTGTCACTGCACCAGCAGAAGCAAAAGGACCAAAATAGTGAGCTTTTCGTGTTCGGGCACCACGATGTTTGTAAAGTCCAGGCACTCGATGATCATCTGTAATCATAATATAAGGGAAACTTTTATCATCACGTAGTAATACATTAAAATGTGGATGCAATCTTTTTATGAGATTGGCTTCTAAAAGGAGTGCTTCTGTTTCTGTATGGGTGACGATAAATTCCATATGATATGTTGCGCGAATCATGCGGGTAATACGATTATTGTGTCCTTGTTCACGTGTATAGTTTGAAACACGTTTTTTGAGATTACGAGCTTTGCCAATATAGAGAACATCACCATTTTTACCAATCATCCGGTAAACCCCTGGCTTATGCGGGAGGTGTCTAACAAACTCTTGTATGAATTTGACACCTTGGAATTGATTTTTCTCATTATTTTGATTGGCATTATTCCATGTAATGTTAGAGAGAAAAGAAAGCTTTTCCCCTTCATTTTGCGGACAATTTGTATTATTTTTCAGGACCATTCCGTTTATTAAGAATATGCTTGTTGTTTAATATATGAAATATTCTTTTTTATTAAATAATGATTATTTATATCTTTATAATTTTTTCTATCAATAAAATCTTATAGCATAAGAGTATGATTTTAGAGAGCCGATCTTTTATAAAAAATATAAGAGTTGTTATTCTAAAATAGTTTTATGAATTTGCTCAATTTATCCATTAAAATGATTGGAATAGGAAATCTATAATGATTAAGAGGATAGACTTTCTAAAAGGGAAAAAATTAATTCACGCTGATCGTTGTTAGCATATCATTATAACATGTTGATATTATTCAAAAAATCAAAGAACTTTATCATTTAATGCGTTTGTATCTTACAACATGATATTTGATTTAGAAAAAATATAGAGAAAGATTTAACATAATAGATGTTCTTTTTGAAGCCACTTATGCGTTATTTGGGCATTTTCATCTTGTCCCAGACGGTTGATAAGAAAGGGGCTGAGTTTTTTCATTTCTTCTTCCAAAAGATAAGGAGGGTTAATAATAATCATACCACTTCCATTCATTGTCGGTGGACTTGAGCTTTTTCGGATACGCATTTCAAGCTGTAGAATCTTAGGAATTCTAGTTTGATAAAGCGCGTGAAGAAAACTTTCAATTTCTTTATCATATTTAACAGGATACCATAAAGCGTAGATCCCTCCAGAAAAGCGACGATAGGCTTTCATTAATCCCTCAATAAGGCGGGAAAATTCTCCAGTTTTTTCAAAGGGAGGGTCAACAAGGATAAAGCCACGTTTTTCTTTTGGTGGTACATGAGCGTTTAAGGAAAGCCAACCATCTAAATGCAGAACTTTTGTCTGATAATCTCCGGCAAAGTTTTTTGCTAAAATATGATAATCTTCGTTGTGCAATTCTATTGCGGTGAGGCGATCTTGTTTCCGTAATAATTGACGAATAAGAACAGGAGATCCAGGATAAAATACAATTTCTTTTTCCCCTTTATTAAGGGCATCAATGATATCACACCATGGACAAAGGAGTGCTCTTAAATCTTCTGGGATAGGAGTTGAAAAAAGCCGTTGGACACCTTCGCGCCACTCTCCTGTTTTATGTGCTTCTAAAGAAGAAAGGTCATAAATACCGATTCCAGCATGCGTATCTATAACGCGAAAAGCTTTTTCTTTGCGTTTGAGATATTCTACAATGCGAGTGACAATAATGTGTTTAAAAACATCAGCAAAATTGCCAGCATGATAAATATGCCGATAATTCATGGAATAAACTCTATCATATGTATAACTGTACCGGATTATTAGCATAGAATATTAGAATTGATATCCATAAAAATACTCTTATAGAAATCAAATAATACCCTCACTCCCAAATAATACCCTACAGAAAAATATTAATGTCATAGGAGCATTTATTCACTGGGCTATTTTCATATTATGAGATTCATCATTAAGATCTTAAATTTTTTTATATGAAAAATAGATAGGGAGAGGGCAAACATTTCAATAGAGATAGTTATGTTGTAAGAGAAGTTTCTTATGATCGCGGACTCTTTCAGGAAAACTATAAAAGACAAGCAATTAACGAGAATATTAGTGAAGTTTGTTAAAAAATTTAAGGTTATCTTTCAAATTCATTCATAAATTTACTTGTTTAAAGATTAAAGAATTTAAAATGCTTGATAAAAACATTGTTACATTTATCAGTTTTTTTAGCGAGCGTAAAATTATGGATAGAGCAATAAAGTGCTGGTATTATAGTGATAGATTTTTATAAAAGTGTGGATGAATCTCATTGGTTTAAGCGAAACCCAAGCTTTATATTATACATGCTAAATGGCTAGATTATTGTGTATGGTGCTAAAACAAAACTTTTAAAAAGTGATATGTTCTCTGCAAGCGATCTCAATAAAATGAGGGGTTTTTAACTAAAGTAAATAGGTGTATCTATCTCTAACACTGTATTATCTAGCGGCTTTATGAGATAATCTTATAAAAAGACTAGGATAAGAAATTCTTTTACATGGATTGTGCTTCGATTCCATGCTTTTGATTGGATGTAATTTTCTATTAATGCCCATTCTGTTTTCAATACTGAGATAAGTTAAGCACATGATATTATGAGAACGCATGCCCAGAATCCGGAGACTTGTAATAGTTAGGGCATGCAGCGGTTCAAAGAGCTGGTTATATGGAGGTATTTTACTGAATAAAGGCGCAAGCTGGTACCATTTTTATTTTTTAGTATTGGCCATACCTCTTGGCACTTGACCTGATTCATAAAGTGCATTTTTACTCTTTCCGCGAATAGTTTTTATCCACACGTCAGATATTTAATTGAATGCGATGATGGCTTATATTTCGTATTGTATATGGAATAATGGATGATAAAATTCCCACCAACGCAAAGAATAAATCTTATGCGTAAGATGATAGTTTTTAAAGAGACTGATGATGTGTCAAGAAAGTTTTTTAGAGATTTTTCTTTCTGAATTTTTTAATTGAATACGTAAATTTTTTTACAGCATGGTATGTTTTTTATCAGTAATGGATAATTTGGAGGAAATATTTGTAATGATACGTACAACATTGTTTAAAAGGAAAGAGATGAGCTATAGTATTTACAGGAAGATGAGTAACTAAGAGATCAGATGAAGTTATTTTAGAAAAGTTTTTAAGCTTTTTTAATTTTATATGAAGCGGTTTATCATTTTTGAATGGTTTGTGTTATAATACGCTAAGAAGGGATGAGATGATAAAAAGTTCTTTTGCAATAAAAGCGTGTGATTGTTTTTAAGTTAAGAAGAAAATATATAATTAAGATATTATATTTGATACATTCTTCAGAGGAAGCATGAATAAATGAAATCAAATTTAAAAGCATAAAGTTAGAGAGAGTAATGGGTAATATTTTTTCACCAACGCATTTAATTATAATTTTACTGATTATCTTTGTGCTTTTCGGTCGCGGTAAGATTTCTGAATTAATGGGCGATGTTGCTAAGGGAATTAAAGCCTTCAAAAAAAATATGAAGGAAGAAGATGATGGCATTGAGGATAAAGTTGAAATGGCTACTACTTCCCAAATAATTGATGTAGAATCTCAACAATCTCAGCCATTATCGGTAAAACATGTAACAGCGCGCAGAAAGGCTTCTTCTGCTTCTAAAAGAAGCAAAACATCTGTTGCTAAAAAACAGCGTGTCAAATAACAAAAACGTAATCATCATTGTGCGTTATTTTTTGATGAGGAAGTCGAATTAAGAGATGTTTGGGATTGATGGACCAGAGTTTGTCGTAATCTTACTTGTTCTCATCATTGTTGTTGGACCGAAAGATTTACCTAAAATATTAAAGACAATAGCAAAGGTAAGAGCTCATATGTGTTTAATGGCAAAAGAGCTGCGTCATCAGTTTGATGATGCAATAAGACAAATCGAGCTCGATGATTTGCAAAAAACATATTCGGATATTAGCGATTCAAGCAAGAAGTTGACAGAGACTTTTGATCCCATTCAAAATACATTAGAAGATATCCACGATAATTTGGATGTTAAGGCAACACACCATAAATCAGAAAAAGGTAAAGATTTTTTGGAATGCGATCACAACGTAACCAATAAAGATATGACAGGATCTATAGCTTCTAAAGATAAAGAAGATGTGTCATGAATGTTAAGAAAGATGAAGTTGATGCCCATATGGCACCACTTTTAGAACATTTAATCGAACTTCGTCAGCGAATTATTGCTGCCCTAGTTGCATTTATGATCGCTTTTATGATGTGTTTTCTTGTTAAAGATTATATCTTAAATTTTTTACTATGGCCGTATCAGTGGGCAATGAAAATAGCAGGGGGTAATCCTGAGGATATTCGTTTGCAATCAACGCAAGTATGGGAAACTTTTTTAACGAAGATGAAGCTTTCTGCTTTTGGGGGAATTATTTTATCTTTTCCCTATACGGCTTTTCAGTTTTATAGTTTTATTGCACCAGGGCTTTATAAAAATGAGCGTATGGCTTTTTTACCATTTCTCATTGGGGGGCCTATTTTATTTTGTATTGGGGGAGCGTTTGTTTATGGTCTATTAGCGCCAATAATACTATGGTTTAGCCTTTCTCAACAATTTCTTCCAGATGTTCATTTAAAAATAGAGTTTATAGTGCGTATTTCTGATTATTTGGGCTTTATGACATCATTTATCCTAATTTTTGGTTTGATTTTTCAATTACCTCTTGTCATCAGTCTTTTAACAAAAGTTGGATTTTTAACGTCTCATGATTTGGCGTCTAAACGAAAATGGGCTATTTTACTTTCTTTTATCATTGCGGCAATCATAACGCCGTCGGATTTTTTTACGATGTTTGCAGTGGCTTTACCAACGATAGCACTTTACGAGATTTCAATTTTAATTGCTTACAGTATAGAAAAGAGAAGAAAATCCGCTTAAGAAAAGTGTATAATCTTATGCGATAAGAAATTAATAAAAAAATATAAATGAGGAATTTTTATGCTTGATATTAAGTGGATTCGTGACAATCCTGAGAAATTAGATAAAGCACTCGTAAGTAGAGGTCTTGAGCCGCAAGCTGAGAGGTTAATACAACTTGATCTTGCACGTCGGTCGCATATTGCTAAGGTACAATTGGCGCAGGAACGTCGCAATGCGGTTTCAAAGGAAATAGGACAGGCTTTAGCGGTATCTGATCAGCAAAAGGCTGAAAGCTTTAGAGCTGAAGGTGAAGAGATTAAAATCTTTCTTTCCTCTGCAACAGCGGAAGAAAAACAGCTGACGGAGAGTCTTGAAAAAATTCTTTCAGCACTTCCAAATATTCCATTAGATGATGTTCCAGAAGGTAAAGATGAAAGTGATAATGTCGTCATTCGACATTTTGGTACACCTCCAACATTTAATTTTACACCAAAGGAACATTTTGATCTTGGTCAAGATCTCAAGCAGATGAATTTTGAACGAGCTAGTCGTTTGTCTGGAACACGTTTTACAATACTTTCAGGGGCGTTAGCACGGCTAGAACGGGCATTAGGTCAATTTATGCTTGATGTGCATGTCAATGAGCATGGTTATACAGAAGTCTCAATACCTTTTCTTGTTCGTGATGAGATTGTTTACGGAGCAGCACAATTGCCGAAATTTGCTGAAGACCTTTTTCGTACAACAGATGGTCGATGGCTTATTTCTACGGCAGAAGTGCCATTAACCAATTTGGTCAACAATGAAATTCTTGAAATATCAGATTTACCACTGCGATTTTCTTCTTTATCTCCCTGTTTTCGTTCAGAGGCGGGAGCAGCCGGTCGTGATACGCGCGGTATGTTGCGTCAGCATCAATTTTGGAAAGTTGAAATGGTCTCAATTACCAGTGAAGAGCAGTCTTTAATTGAATTAGAACGTATGACAGAATGTGCAGAAGATATATTAAAACGACTTGGTTTGCCTTTTCGCACAGTGGTTCTTTCTACGGGTGATATGGGGTTTGCAGCACGTAAAACCTATGACATCGAGGTTTGGCTTCCTGGTCAAGAATGTTATCGTGAAATTTCTAGCTGTTCAGTTTGTGGAGATTTTCAAGGTCGTCGTATGAATGCACGTTATCGTACAGAAGGCGATAAAAAATTGCATTTTGTTCATAGCCTTAATGGTTCTGGTACAGCTGTTGGACGTTGTCTTATTGCCGTGCTTGAAAATTATCAACAGGCTGATGGATCAATTGTTATTCCAGATGTTTTACAACCTTATATGGGAGGCATGCGTTGTATTACTGCTTAATTTTACGAAAGGAGAGACAATATGCGTTTATTGCCAAGAGGTGATAATATGCAAACGCAAGTTTTTGCCATTTTAAAAGAAGCAGTTTGTCAGTATAATAAAAGTGCACCTCCATTGGAGATTGAATGATACTATGGGGCAAAAGGGTATTTTACAATTTCGTGAGGAGTTAGCCGCTCTTGTACTGAAAATGCGTAGCAAAGGCATTGATGACGTGCGATTTTTTTCGGCATTAGAGAAAATTCCGCGTCAACAGTTTGTTTCTGCTCCTTGGTTTAATAGTGCTTATGATAATAAAGTTATTCCCCTTGAGTGTGGTGAATATATGGAACGTTTGGAAGAACAACTCTTAATTCTTTCGGCATTATCGTTGAAAAAAAGGCATCGCGTCTTAGAAATCGGTACAGGATCTGGTTTTTGTACTGCGCTTATGGCATGTCTGAGTGACCGTGTGACAACGATTGATCGTTATAAAACGCTTGTTGATTTGGCGCGCCAAAAATTTCAAACTTTAGGAATTGAAAATATTATTATACGGCAGATTGATGGAAGTCATAGTGTGACAGGCTTGGGATCATTTGATCGCATTCTTATTTGGCCATCACGTTTTGATGAACCCAAGGAATTTTTAGAACTTTTAGCTGAAAACGGAATTCTCATTCAGGCGATAGGACCTGACGAAGGGGTACAAACGGTGACGCGCTATACAAAAATTGGTAGTCGATTTGAGTGTTTAGAACTGTTCCAAGTGCGTTACCAACCTTTTATTAAAGGCATTGCGGAGATACTTTAATTTTTAAAAGCTAAGAAATTTCTGCAAATTGTCTATGTTAAATTCATTTTGATCTTATATAAAGATATTTATGAATAAAACATCTCATTTTAACTCTTCGGTAATTTAAAAAAGCTTTAATAGAGTGAGTTGATTATTGATGAGTGAGCAAAACGATGTGTCTAAAAGCTTTGGATAATATTTTCCAGCATAATTTTCAGAGAATAACTTTTTTAGCGGTGGTAACTATTGTTGCTGGTTGTAGTTCTGGTACACAGCGTTTTTCTAATATGTTCTCTCATCGTACGGTATCATCTCAATCAAATATATCGAGCACAATGTCTATAGATCCGCGAATGCTATCATACGGTAGTGGTATGATACAAAGCACTGAATTGCCGCCTGTGGAATCAAGCGATGATTCGTGGGGAGATGACAATTCTCCCTATAATTTTCCACATCAAGGTAGGATAACTTCTTCTGATGGTCGCGTTATGGGCTCCCCTCCACGTAATCTTGGAACTCTTTCTCGTTCACAAATGGATAAGTCTCCTATTTTTCGGCGGAATTCTTATATTGTCCAGAGTGGAGATACACTACTCAGTATTGCACGACAAATAGGGGTTAGTGTTGAGGCATTAAAATTAGCAAATGGTATAAACAGCAATTCCATTTATATCGGTCAGGTACTTGTTGTTCCAAGCAGGCGTACATTAGCAGCTTCAAATGCACACAATAATAACGATTGGACAGTGTCAAAAACAGAATCTGCAGCCCAATCTCAATTGATGTCCTCTATAAAAAACAAGAAGTCCTCTCCTATATATAAAGCTCCTGTAACAACGCCACCCCCTGCAAAGATGAACAAATCAAGTTCTGAGAAAAATTTTTCTAAACAGATGACGCAATTGAATCATGAGACTGGTTTGTCAAATACTGTTACGAATACAGATAATATGACGACTCCGCAAGCCACAGGAATTTCTAAGATGCGTTGGCCAGTACGAGGGCGTTTGTTAAGCCAGTTCGGTCAAAAAAAGGGAACAGTAATGAATCGAGGAATAGATATTGCAGTGCCGGAAGGATCTTCGGTAAAGTCGGCAGAAAATGGTGTTGTTATTTACGCGGGAGATGGATTAAAAGAGCTTGGTAATGTTGTGATGATTCGACATGAAAATAATATTATCACTATTTATGGATGTAACAGTAAACTTGTTGTTAACAAAGGACAAAGGATAAGACGCGGTGATGAGATTGCTAAATCTGGTGTTTCAGGAAATGTTAAAACGCCACGTGTCTATTTTGAGATGCGTAAGAATTCATTACCTGTTGATCCCCTTAAATATTTAGAAAACTAATTGATTGATGACTTTAAAATTTGAATAGCCTTACAGTTTATAGAAACTTCATGAAAAACAATTGATTTTCTTAAATCAATAACATTGCAGCAAAAAATCATTGGTTTAATCAGAGTATTTCGTTGGGGCGTTAGATATTACCATCTTTGTGTTTATGAAAGTGTAAGGCAATAGCATCATACTATTTGTCAGCTTTCAGTGTTCCAACTGCTCTTGCATTTGAGAGAAGCATGAAAAGAGATATTTCACGCTTTTCTTAAAAAGTTTTTATCTACAGGCTCATTTCATATGTGAGACGTGCAAGAAAATCGTTTTGATTAATTCAGAGGGTTTGAAATGAGAGTATTTTACTGTACTTAGATCTGTCATTCGATATCAAAAACGATGAATTATCTATATAAATTAAAGTTTTTTCATGAGAAAAATTATCTTGTATAATTTATTGAGTTAGTGAAAAATTCTATATTTTAGGATATATAATAGGGGAAAGTGAATCTATTTTAAAGATTTTTCTCATTGTATTTTGGTATTCTATCTCTTAAGGATTTATTGTATTTTTGTAAAGCTGTGATTAGATTATGTAGTTATTGCTTTTTATGATAAATTCTTTAGGAATTTTTTCTGTATCGGAATTTCATTTTAATAGAGTGGGAAATACCTGAGGTTTAACTATAGGAGATGAAAATGTTTATTACGAACGCTTATGCTCAAGTTGCAGGCGATGTTTCCGGTGGAATTTCATTTGCTAGCGCTGTCCCTCTCATTTTAATTTTTGCAATTATGTATTTTTTTATGATTCGTCCACAGCGTGCTCAAATGAAAAAACGTCAAGAAATGCTTAATGCAGTACGTCGTGGTGATACAGTTATAACGGGTGGTGGTATCATCGGCAAAGTTACGAAGGTTCACGACGAGAGTGGTGAATTAGAGGTTGAAATTGGTGAGAGTATGAATATTCGTGTTATTCGCTCAACATTAGCTGATGTGCGCGTTAAAGGTGAGCCGATTGCAGAAAAAAAATCAAAGCTTAATGCTAGAACAAAAACACCACAAAAGTCTAAATCTAAAACGACAACGAAAGAAAATATGAGTGTCTCTAAAGAGAAAAAAGCTATATCAAAGGAAAATGCATCTTAAGGTGTAGTGGCAGTTTTAAGCATTTTTATAAAAAGCTTGGCAAGATCAGGACAATTTCATTGGAAAAATAGCTTTTATAGTGGCTACAGAAAATGGAGTTTTTGTTTCCTTGAGATTATTAAAATAGTTGCTTTATTTATAGAATATTACGCAATTTTTTTCTGTTTTTTAAACAAGATCATTGTTTCTATAAAAAGAAACTTGCGAGTAAATAAGCTGAGAAAACTTTTTAAAAGATAGATTTATTTAAGCAGGTATAGCTTTTGATTGCGGTTTATTATCAAATTTTCATATACTCGTTGTATGAGAAGATTAGGGTTTTATATAAAATTTCCACTTCAATACTAGGCTATGGTTAAGATATCAATGTTTGTATCAGCCTTCCTTTAATTTTATGGTGAGAAGTAGCAAAGACAATTGGATTATTCAAAAATAAAGGGTGCTTGTTCATGTTCGATGCAATTCAAATTCGTGAAGCGCATTTTCCAAGTCGCGCACCTATTGATGCTTATGGAAATGGTGGATTTCGTTTTGCTGATATGTCTCATAGAGGTTCTATTATTTGTGTACCATCAGGTATTTATGGCATTGATATGGCAGGACCTATTCCCACTCAAGAGGATATATCTCGTATTTTAGAAGAAGCTTCTGAAATCGAAGTTTTATTAATAGGTACTGGCATTGAATTATTGCGATTACCTGAAGAGTTACGGGTTCTTTTATGGGAAAAACGTATTTCATCAGATACAATGAGTACGGGAGCGGCGGTGCGTACATTTAATGTTTTATTGGCTGAAGATCGCGCTGTTGCGGCATTATTATTTGCGGTAGAATAGAGTATTGTTTAATAAAAAAATTCTCTCATCTAGTATGAAAGAATTGTGTGATTACTTTACTGCGCCGTAAAATACCGTCGTTTAAAGTGGTGATATAAGGGGAATAAAATATACATAACTTAACACATTAAGTGTTTTTAAATACAGCAGCAAGTATTCAGGGCAGAGCTTGTTCGTAGTTCAATGAATCACATGAGTGATCAACTCTTGGCACTTGAGGCAGTTCATAAGAGACATTTTTAATTCTTTCTTATACAGTTTTTACCTACAAGCCAGCCCTGCTTGTGACGTGCAAGGGAATAGTTTTGATTGAGTCAACATGGAATTGGTTTGAAATGAAAGCATTCTACGATATTTGGGATTCTAATTTAACATATAAAACAATAAATTATCATTATAAATAAATATGTTGATAGTAATAGAAACTCACCGAGAGCAATTGGATTTTTTACAAATTGGTATTGGTAAGAATCTTTGTCCTTTAGAATGGGGAGGAGGTCAATGATTTGATGAAGTTTTTATGATCAGTGCATTTTTATAAATAACATTGTCATCTATTCGGTGAAAAAGTGTTTTGCGTTGTTTGTTATTCTAATTTTCACTATGCATGTTACGATTAGTTTTTAACTTTTTTTACTGCAAATGAAAATTTGAAGTCTGATAAGATAAGTTTTATCAGAAAAGTTATTTATTTAATTTTTTTCTTTCTAAAACGAAAAGTGACTAGAAAAGAAATTTTAATTCATAATACAGTTAAGAGACACATTTAAAAATCTTATTTTCTGAGCTGTATTTGCTTACCCCTCATTTTTTAATATGAATAAAAAGAGGATATTAATTTCATTGCTAAAAAAGGGACGTTAATAGGTTCGAATGATAGGCTCTCTTCCTTATTGTCTTGATATTTTACGTACCATAGATCGTGATCGCTATATATCGGTTTTATTTGCGCCTAAAAAAAAGCGCCAAGCATTGGCTGCTCTTTACGTATTTAATGCTGAAGTTTCTCGTATTCGCGAAAGTGTACATGATCCACTCATAGGAGAAATACGGTTACGTTGGTGGTATGATTCTATTGCTCATGGTGAAATACAAACGAGTGGAAATAATCCGATTTTGAGTGATTTATTGAAAGCAATGACTCTTTTTAATTTACCTAAGACAGCTTTTTTACGTTATTGTAATGCACAAATTTTAGATCTTTATCACAATCCAATAGAAACGCTTCATGATCTAGAGCATTATTGTGGTGAGACAGCAAGCATAATTTTACAGCTTTCTTGTCAGATATTAGATCCTGATACTGCACAAGAGTTTACAGATATCTATGAACATGGAGGGATATCTCAAGGATTAAGTGGTGTATTGCGTCTTTTATCATTCATGCAATCACGATATCAATATTATTTACCTACTGATATATTAAAGGCTGTAGGAGTGAATAGGGAAGATTTGGAATCTCATCGTCTCAGTGATCAACAAAAGGGTCGTATTGTTGAAGCTATGGTAGCATTATCGCGCGATCATTATACCCAATTTCACGAGTATTCTTGTGCTTTACCTAGAGTTCTTAAGCCAGCTTTTCTTCCATTGGTCATTGTACCGGCTTCTCTTCAAAAAGCTATACAGCTGGGGGCTGAAATTTTTCAAGAGAATGCAACGTTGCCATTGATATATCGCTATTGGTTGATAACAAGGGCAGCAATAAGCGGCAATTTTCCAAAGATATTGTAAAAGAATATTACTATGTCGGAATGCGTAACATATAGACTGATTTTCTCATATGAAGATAAAAGGAACTATGGTGTTTCCAAACCATTTTTTGTTATAAAAAATGTTGATGTTTTGGTTGTTATGAGCGCAAAAGAATAAGAAATTTTATGATCTTGAAAATACGATGTATTTCTTTATCGGTAATATGTTTTATTCAGTGTATTGGAAGGGTGAGATGCAGAGAAAGAAAAATATGAGATAAAGCTCAATACATTGGTTTGTTTGATGAAAAACTTTTAAGTATGTTGATTGTATCTCATTTGCAAATGAAATAAAATTTCTATTTTATGAGAGAAGTTGTCTTGGCAGTCTATAAGTCTATAAAAAACTCTTATTTTTGAGAAATTATAAAATCATAATTGATGACTGTTATGATTTATGAATATATTGATTTATAATGATAATTCGTTTTTTCTCATATTGAATGAGAGTCTTGAATAGAAAAAGATTTCTTCATTTTTATAATGAATTTTAAAAATAGTTTTTTTGTATATTATAAGTTGGGTGTGTAAATGAAATCATTTAAAGAAAAAGCAATACGCTCCTTATGAATGAGTATTAAGAGTAGCAATATGATAAGCTATAAATGAATGACGATAGGGATGACATTTATAGCTTAATGGGTATAGCTTAGTGTGCGGCAACTTTTACAACCTTTGGATGGATAATATTTTTTAATGCGTTGCAAAAACGACTCTACATTCCGTTGACTATTTTCTCGCAAATCCATACATGCACTGATTTGCGAGAGAATTAATCATTATACAAATACTGATCCTAAGATATGGAAACAAGAGACCTATCTTACCTCTTCAACTATAGACGAAGAGTTGATGGAAACTTTATCGAATAAGTTCTTTAAATTATGCACAATCTTTTTATTGGAGAGCGTTAAAGATCTGATTATAATTTGTGCTATTAATTTCCAAAGGGTGTTCTTTATTGGCAACTTGTAGCATTTCTAGCTTGAGATCTTCTCTTATCATCATATCTATATTGGTGCGAACCTCAGTTGAAAGAGTATGAGGCGTGATATCTTGAGGCATGGTTACAGTCTTTATTTGATAAATGATACGGTTTGTTGAAACTGGACCTTTTATGATGCCATAATGACCTTTGGGAGCAGAAAATAATGCTTTAATCCCTTCAACGCCAAGGGGGGCAAATGAGTCTTGACGCCGGAGGGCTGGTGTTGTTTGTTTTGTAACAGCAAGGGTATGAGCAAGAGCAACAAGACTTTTTCCTTCCGTGAGCTGCTTGAGAGCATTTTGGGCTTTTTCATCAAGAAGACGTTGAATTTCCTCACTTTTCCATTGAGAAAGAACATCTAGCTTAGCCTCTTCAAGTGTCTTATCGCGGGCAGGAATAATTTTATCGACCTTATACCAGAGATAACCACCATTTTGAAAAGAGAGAGGATCAAGATCGACTCCTTCGTTTGATTGATAGATGGCATTCAGTAAAATATCTTTTTGAGGTAAATCCGTGAGTATTGCACCTTCAAGCGTTTTTCCCGTTTTATCAATGGTAATTGTGCGCAAAGATAACTTGTATTGATCAGCTAGCTCTTTGAGAGAAGCACCCTCAAAACGAGCATTTTCAATGGCTACATAATTGTTACGAATATCATCAGTAGCACGATTTTTGGCAAGTGTTTGGCGAATATTTTCTTCGACACTTTCAAAAGGAAGAGAGCTTGAGGGTTCAATATGTGTGACGCGAATGATAACAGGACCCTGTAAGTCATTTATCACAGGACTGACTTGGCCTTGTTGAAGTTCAAAAACTTCAGATGCTAGATGATTAGGAAGTTCATTTTCTGCGAAAGGCCCTTTTTTTATGTCATTAAGAGTCTTTTTTTCAGCTTTTACCAGTTCATCAAAACTCAATCCATCAGCTATTTTTTTTGCTGCATTATCGGCTTCTTCGCGTGAGGGAAATCGCAGTTCTTCGAATGTACGCTTTTCAGGCGTTACAAAACGTGAAGCATTTTGTGTATAATAGGCTTTTGCCTCATCTGTTGAGATATCTTTAGGTTTTACAAAATTATTAAGTTCCATAGATAACAAAGAGACAGTGCGGTATTCTGAAGCACGAAATTGACTTTGATGTGTTTTAAACCATTTTTGTAGTGTTTCGTCATCAGGATCAGCAATTGTTTCCTTTTCTTTTAGATCAATAACGAGATAATCAGCAATACGCATTTCTCCTTGATAAAGAGCAAGTGCTTTATAAAAGAGATTTGGTGCTTTCATATCAGAGAGTAAAGCTGAAATAAGTTGGTTACGCTTTTCTTGTTTGGAGTAATAATTAAGAAAAGCACTTTCACTAATACGTAAATGCTGAAGATAGTTATAAAATAAATTTTTATCAAAAGTGCCATTTACTTGGAACATCTTATCAGAACCAATCGTATGAGCTATTGTATCTTTTGAAAGACTTATTTTCATTTTACGTACTTGTTCATCAAGCAATACATTTTGTTGTAATTGATTAAACACAAAAGCAGGAATTTGGTATTGCTGCATTTCATTTGCTGTAAACATACGTCCAAGATGAGCCGCTTGGGCTAAACGTGCACTTTGATCGGCAAGTGCGAGACGATAATCATCGACAGTTACTGTGGATTTTCCAGAAGTAATAAGATCTCTTTCACTTTTTTTGTGTAAATGCGGTACCCCCCATAAAAGAATGAAGCATAAGAGTAAAATAGCAAGGAAAATTCTGAAAATCCAAGAATTTGTAGCACTTCTTATGACGTCAAGCATTGTTCAATCCTATTTTTAACATAAATTATTACAAAAGCAGTAATAGAATTTGCAATAAAGAGACAAAAGATGCAAGCTTTAAAGACTTGCTTTCATGTTATAATTTGGTAACTACAGATAAACAATGTATTGTAAGAGCTCTTGAGGTGAAAATATGTCTCCAAATACTCGGCCTTTTCTTGCTGGAAATTGGAAAATGAATGGAACGGGTGAAACACTTGGAGAGTTGCGTGCTATTGCTACAGGCGTTAGATCTGATCTCAGTCATCTTTTTGAGGCGCTTATTTGTGTCCCAGCAACGCTTTTATCCCGTGCTTCTGATATGCTGGATGGCAAAAATCTCCTTTTGGGAGGACAAAATTGTCATTTTGATGATCATGGTCCCTATACTGGAGATATTTCAGCTTTTATGCTTAAAGAAGCAGGAGCAAGTCATGTCATCATTGGGCATTCAGAACGTCGTACAATGTACCAAGAAAATAATGCGATTGTTTGTGCCAAAGTGCAAGCTGCGTGGCGAGCAGGTCTTGTGGCTCTTGTATGTATTGGTGAAACATTGGAGGAGCGTAATAATAATAAAGTACTGGATATTCTCACGCAGCAGCTTGAAGAATCTTTACCAGATGATGCAACAGCAGAAAATACCATTATCGCTTATGAACCTGTTTGGGCGATAGGCACCGGCAATACAGCGACTCCAGAAGATATTGCAAAAGTACATCATTTCATTCGTGATAAGGTGCGCTCTCGTTTTAGTGATGAAGGCGATAAGATACGTCTGCTTTATGGTGGGTCCGTAAAGCCATCCAATGCATTTGAGCTTTTAAGCATTCCTCATGTTAATGGTGCTTTAATAGGTGGAGCAAGCTTAAAAGCGATTGATTTTTTAACTATTTGCGATGTTTGTCGTAAACTATAGTAGAGAAATTTTAGTTTCTCCTTGGATTGTGTGTTATTTATGTGTAAATAGCTATGAAAGAGTTATTTGAAGAGCAGGGTTTATGCAAACAGTACTTATAGTTATTCATTTGTTGATTGTGATTACTCTGGTTGGTGTTATATTAATCCAACCTTCAGAAGGTGGTGGGCTAGGTGTGAGTAATAGCTCAGGGTTGATGAAAACTCGTGGATCTCGAAATCCTTTAACACGTTTGACTGCTATTTTAGCCTGTTGTTTTTTTGTTGTGTCTATTGGGCTTACCGTGGTGGGTAATATATCAAATTCTAGTTCTGATATTTTAAAGCGTATACCGGTTAATTCAGAACAGAATTCTACCAATAAAGGATCAGAATCAGTCCCATCATCAGATGGTGAGTCTTCTTCCCCTTCTATTCTTGAACAGCTAGGAGGCAATTCGAATTCTCCGCAGGAACAGAAACAGTCCGCAAATCCTGAAGCAGAAAGTCCAGTTCCACCGGTTCTTGAAAATACAGTTCCGGATAACAGTACGAAATAGTTTTTTAAGAAAATATAGACTTTTTAAAAAGGTGATTTTTTCACCTTTTTTATTTTAGAAGAAAAATTGTTTCTTTTTGCATTTTTTGCTGGAAAAATCATTATAAATTGCTTATCACCATAAGCCCATGGCACGTTATGTTTTTATTACTGGTGGTGTGGTTTCTTCCCTTGGAAAAGGCATCGCAGCGGCGGCGTTAGCAGCGTTATTACAGGCTCGTGGTTATCGTGTACGTCTTCGCAAACTTGATCCTTATTTAAATGTTGATCCAGGTACGATGTCACCTTATCAACATGGTGAAGTATTTGTGACCGATGATGGTGCAGAAACGGATCTTGATCTTGGTCATTATGAGCGTTTTACTGGGCGTTCTGCAAATAGCCAAGATAATATCACAACAGGGCGTATTTATCGCAATATCATTGAACGAGAGCGGCGTGGTGATTATTTGGGGGCAACAGTCCAAGTTATCCCTCATGTTACGGATGAAATTAAGAGATTCATTACGATGGGAAATGAAGAATTTGATTTTGTTTTGTGTGAGATAGGCGGAACGGTTGGTGATATTGAAGCAATGCCTTTTCTAGAAGCGATTCGTCAGCTTCGCAATGAGCTACCAAGACAAAGTGTCGTTTATGTCCATCTCACATTAATGCCTTATATACCTTCGGCAGGTGAATTAAAAACGAAACCAACACAACATTCTGTCAAAGAATTGCAAGCAGTTGGTATTTCTCCTGATATTTTGCTTGTACGTGCAGATCGATCTATTCCAGAAACAGAACGGTGCAAATTATCACTTTTTTGTAATGTTCGCTCCAATGCAGTCATTCAGGCATTAGATATGCCAACAATTTATGATGTTCCTATGGCATATCATAAGGAGGGTTTGGATTCTGAAGTTCTTTGTGCTTTTGGAATCGATTCGGCACCTTCCCCTCAGATGGATCGTTGGGAAGATATTACGCATCGTATTCACCATCCTGAAGGAGAAGTTACGATTGCTGTTGTAGGAAAATATACGGGTTTAAAGGATGCTTATAAATCTCTTATTGAAGCGATTGCACATGGTGGTTTAGCGAATAAAGTAAAAGTTAATATTGAGTGGATTGATTCGGAACTTTTTGAAAAAGAAGATTCTGTTTCAGCTTTACAAAAAGCCCATGGAATTTTGGTTCCAGGTGCTTTTGGGGCACGAGGGGCAGAAGGAAAGATTCGAGCAATTCAATTTGCACGAGAGCGTAAAGTCCCATTTTTAGGGATTTGTTTTGGGATGCAATTAGCTTGTATAGAAGCTGCGCGCAATATTGCACAGATTAAGAATGCTTCGTCAAGTGAGTTTTGCGAAACAGAAAATCCAATTGTAGGTTTAATGACAGAATGGCTTAAAGGAGACGTTCTTGAAAAACGTACAAGAAATGGTGATCTCGGCGGATCAATGCGTCTTGGTGCTTTTGCTGCTGAATTAAAAGAAGAGAGTCATATTGCTCAAATTTATGGGATAACCAAGATTGTCGAGCGACATCGTCATCGTTATGAGGTCAATATTGATTATAAGGATAAGTTAGAACAGTGTGGTTTGATTTTTTCTGGGATGTCTCCTGATGGTATTTTACCAGAAACGATAGAATATGCAGATCATCCATGGTTTATTGGTGTTCAATATCATCCAGAATTAAAATCTCGTCCTTTTGATCCTCACCCGCTTTTTTCTTCTTTTATTGAAGCCGCTGTAGAACAAAGTCGATTAGTTTAATGCATAAATTGGGTTACTTTGCTTTTGAGGGATAAAATGACTAAACCAAATGCCCGTGTGAAAGTTGGAAATATTATTTTTTCAAATGAAATGCCTCTTTCATTAATTGCAGGGCCGTGTCAGATGGAAAGTCGCGATCATGCTTTTGAAATGGCTGGTCGTATTAAAACAATTACCGATCAGCTTGGTATCGGGTTTGTTTATAAATCGAGTTACGATAAAGCTAACCGAACTTCTTTGGGTGCGGCACGTGGTATTGGTCTTGAAAAGGCAATGGCTGTTTTTTCTGATTTAAAAAAAGAGTTTAATTGCCCTGTACTAACTGATGTGCATACAGAAGAGCAATGTACAATTGTTTCTTCTACGGTTGATATTTTACAAATACCGGCTTTTTTATGTCGTCAAACAGATCTTTTGGTAGCAGCCGCCAAAACAGACTGTGTTATTAACATTAAAAAAGGTCAGTTTTTAGCGCCGTGGGACATGGAGAATGTTTTAAAAAAGGTTGTTTACAGTGGTAATCCGAATGTTATGCTTTGTGAGCGAGGCACGTCATTTGGTTACAACCGACTTATTTCTGATATGCGTTCATTGCCTATTTTACGTTCATTTGGTGCTCCTGTTATTTTTGATGCAACGCATTCTGTTCAAGAACCTGGGGGGCAGGGTGCTTCATCTGGTGGACAGCGTCAATTTGTTGAAATTTTAGCGCGTGCAGCTGTTTCTGTTGGGGTAGCTGGTATTTTTTTAGAAACACATCAAGATCCAGATAATGCACCTTCTGATGGACCCAATATGGTTAAACTTGATAATTTACAAAGATTGCTTGAGACTTTAATGGAGTTTGATTATCTGTCAAAGAAGTTGAATTGAGAAGAGAAAAACACTTCATTAATAGGACATTAGAAATGAATCAAGACTTTTATTGGATAAGGAAACACATATGACTATAATTGTCGATATCATTGGACGTGAAGTTCTTGATAGCCGTGGTAATCCAACGGTAGAAGTTGATGTTCGTTTGGAGAATGGAGCTTTTGGTCGCGCTCTGGTTCCATCGGGAGCTTCAACAGGAGCACACGAGGCTATAGAGCTTCGTGATGGTGGTTTGCGCTATCAAGGGAAAGGTGTTGAAAAAGCGGTTGCTGCAGTTAATGGCGAAATTCTTGAAGAACTTGGTGGGCGGGATGCAACAAATCAAATTGCTATTGATCAAGCAATGATTGCTTTGGATGGAACGCCAAACAAAGCCCGTCTTGGTGCCAATGCACTTCTTGGTGTTTCATTAGCTGTTGCAAAAGCAGCTGCGGATTCATTAAATTTACCTTTGTATCGTTATATTGGTGGTACACAAGCGCATATTCTTCCAACCCCCATGATGAATATTATTAATGGTGGCGTTCATGCTGATAATTTGATTGATTTTCAAGAGTTTATGATTATTCCTATAGGAGCTCCTACTGTAAGAGAAGCTATCCGTTATGGCGCTGAGATTTTCCATGCATTGAAAACGCGTTTAAAAGATGCGGGTTATAATACCAATGTTGGTGATGAAGGTGGTTTTGCACCTCAATTTAAAAGTGCTGATCAAGCTATTGATTTTATTATGGAATCTATCATGATATGTGGCTATAAACCAGGTGAACAAATTGCCATTGGTTTAGACTGTGCTTCAACCGAATTTTATAAAAATGGTTCGTATTTTTATAAAGGTGAGGGCAAATGCCGTGACATCCAAGAGCAGGTAGATTATTTAGCGCAGCTTGTGAAAAATTATCCTATTATTACAATTGAAGATGGAATGGCAGAGGATGATTGGGAAGGTTGGAAGTTACTCACTGACACAATTGGAGAAAAATGTCAGCTTGTTGGCGATGATTTGTTTGTAACGAATTCAGCACGTTTGCGTGATGGTATTAAAATGGGGGTAGGCAATTCTATTCTCATAAAAGTTAATCAAATTGGTACATTGAGTGAAACACTTGATGCTGTAGAAGTAGCACATAAAGCAGGTTATCGTGCCATTATATCTCATCGTTCAGGCGAAACAGAGGATTCTTTCATTGCAGATCTTGCGGTTGCAACGAATTGTGGACAAATTAAAACAGGTTCTCTTGCGCGTTCGGATAGATTAGCAAAATACAATCAACTTATTCGTATTGAAGAAATGCTAGGAGCCCAAGCGCGTTATGCTGGTGATTTATATCGTGTATAGTTGCGAGCAAAGAGTGTGAGAGTATGATATTATTTAGACTATGAAATTGAGATTTTTTATCAAAGGCATATACGCAATAATTTTTAAGTGTTTAAATTTATAGGGATTAATATGAGAGGTATAATTATTAGTCAAGACCAAGGAAATTATCTCGTTTCGGGTGATGATGGTAAACGTTATCAGTTTGCGACTTGGGATTGGTTGGGAAAGAATCCACCAAGGATTGGTAATGCTGTTGATTTTGTCTGTGAAGGAGGTGTTGTCAGTTCTGTTTTCCCATTGTTGAGACCAGGTACAGAGAACACAAAGATAATGTTCGCACTGCTTTGTTGGGTTGCAGGTATCTTTGGTGTTCATCGCTTTATGGTTGGTAAAGTTCGGACTGGTGCTTTAATGCTGGTTCTATCTTTATCATTGTTTGGATTGATAATTACCGGTATTTGGGCAATTGTTGATTTTATAGTCATTGTTGCTGGAAGATTTACGGATAAAGATGGGAATCAGATTACAGATTTGTAAAAATTTTATAATAAAAAGAAAATAATTAAGTTTACTTTTTATTTCGACCAATATATTGAGTTGCATAATGCAAGATTATTGTACTCTATTTCTTTAATGTGAGATATTAAGAGGAATATGCACAGTTGAATAAAAGTATTGAAAAAGACTGTGCTATTTTATGTAGGTAAAACAACGACGTAAATCCACTAAGGTGTGTTTTGTATTGCTGCTTATAGCAGCAGAAACATTAGATCATTGGGGGGATCAGAGCTATTTTAATTTCACGTTTATCACGGCTGCTACAAATTTTATTTACGCCGTGAGGTTAATCGATATATCATCAAATTAGAAATAATCTCTTTATGAATAACACATGAGGAGAAGCTTTATAGGTGGGCAAGGATGAAAGGTAGGATTATTGGTCAGGATCAAGGAGATTACTTCGTTTCAGGGGCTGATGGTAAGCGTTATCAATTTACGAGTTGGGATTGGTTAGGAAAAAAACCACCAAAGGTAGGGGATACCGTTGATTTTGTATATGAAGATAATGTTGTTAAATCTGTTCTCCCTCTTTTGAGTAAATCGCAGTCAGAAAAATCAAGATTGGCGATAGCACTTGTTTGTTGGTTTTTTGGATGGTTGGGAATTCATCGCTTTATGGCTGGTAAAGTCGGAACGGGCATTGCAATGCTTCTTATAACGATAACAGGTATAGGGCTGTTCGTTACTATACCGTGGTCGTTTATCGATTTTATAGTTATTTTATCCGGATATTTTAGGGATGAAAATGGGGATAAAATTATAAATTGGTAGAAATTTTAGAATAATATAAAATGTAAAGAGTGAGGCACTTTCTTTACTTTTAATGTTGTCAATATATTAATTTAATAATGTAAATTATTTTAATATATGTCTTTAAATGTGAAATATTAAAGAAAATTATGAATATTTAAATAAAACTATTGAAAAAGACTGTACTATTTCATATGAAAAAAGCAAAGGTGCAAATCGAACAGCGTGCTTTGTATTACCACTTGTAATTGCGGGAATTTTAAGTTGTTGGGGAATTTTTAGCTTTTTAAATTGTCATATATCACGGTGAATACAGACTGTATTCATGCAGTGATGTTTATTCAACATATTATCATATTAGAAGAAAAGCTTCTTTATGAATAACAATTTTATAGGTGGTGAAGATGAAAGGTAAGATTATTGGTCATGATCAAGGAGATTATTTCATTTCAGGGGCTGATGGTAAGCGCTATCAGTTTGCGAATTGGGATTGGTCAGGAAAAACGCCGCCGAAAGTTGGTGACGTCGTTGATTTTGTGTGTGAAGGGGATACCATTAAATCTATTTTCCCTATCTTGACTGAAGGTCAGTCACAGCAATCAAAAGTGACGTTAGCGGTCGTTTGTTTTTTTCTAGGTGGACTAGGACTTCATCGTTTTATGGTTGGTAAAGTTGGAACGGGCATTGCAATGCTTCTTATAAATATAATAAGTGTAATACTTATAATAAGTGTAATACTTATGCCGGTAGGGCTTATAGGAATTTTTTTGATAATTACACCTTGGGTATTGATTGATTTTATAGTCATTTTAACAGGAAATTTTAAAGACAAAGATGGGTGTAAAATCACAAGTTAGTGGGATATCCAATATTTGTAATACAAAAAGTGGGGCATTCAGCTTACTTTGATTGTATTTAAGGGGGGGATAAATTGGCGATAACAAATTGTTTGAGTGTATAGATTTGGTAATGAGGTATTAATCAAAATCGTGCATAGTTGGGCAAAATATTAAAAAATTTGTGCTGTAAAGACTGTGCTATTTTATGTGGACAAAGCAGAAACGTCGATCAATCAAAGTGCGCTTTGTACTACCTCTTATGACGGTGGGAGTCTTAAGCTATTTCAGTTATCACATTTATCATGGTGAGTATGGATTGTATTCACGCAGTGAAGTTAATCAGCATATTAGCGAATTAGAAAAGGAGCTTCATAAAATAGAAGCTGAGCGGATATTCATGGAAAAGCGTATTTCTCTTTTACGCAATGGACATATAGAAAAAGATATGCTGGATGAGTATGTCCGAAAGAATTTGAACTTTTCTAAGCCAAATGAACTGACAATCTTAATACCTTGAAATGATACCAAAGGTAAATGAAAAATCGCTTACTTTAAACAACAATCAGCAATGATATTGTTTAAGCCGATTGATAAGGCTTGTAACTTTTGTTCGTAAAGGTTATTCCTAAATAATCATAAAAGGGAGTTTAATATGGCAGAACGACTTAAAAAAAATTCTGCGTCGGTGGCGCGCACTGCATTATCAAGCACCACAAAGAAAGCACCAATAGCAGACTTTACAAAAGAAGAAGAAATTGATGCTTATCGTGAAATGCTTTTAATTCGCCGTTTTGAAGAAAAAGCAGGACAACTTTATGGTATGGGGCTTATTGGGGGATTTTGTCACCTTTATATTGGTCAGGAAGCCGTTGTTATAGGAACATTGAAAGCGGCAAAAGAAGGTGATCAGGTTATTACGTCTTACCGTGATCATGGTCATATGTTAGCCGTTGGGATGAGCCCACGTGGTGTCATGGCAGAATTAACGGGACGTCAAGGTGGCTTTTCCAAAGGGAAAGGTGGCTCGATGCATATGTTCTCTAAAGAAAAGAACTTTTATGGAGGACATGGTATTGTTGGTGCGCAGGTTCCAATTGGTTCAGGTTTGGCATTTTCGAATCAGTACCTTGGTAAAGATAATGTGACATTGGTTTATTTTGGTGATGGTGCCGCAAATCAGGGGCAGGTTTACGAAAGTTTTAATATGGCTTCACTTTGGAAGCTTCCTGTTGTTTATATTATTGAAAATAATCAGTATGCTATGGGAACGTCAGTTTCACGTGCATCTGCAGAAACTGATTTTTCCCGACGTGGTCTTTCTTTTGAAATTCCAGGTATTGTTGTTGACGGTATGGATGTTCGATCAGTAAAAGGAGCTGCTGATGAAGCGATTTCTTGGGCACGCTCAGGTAAAGGACCGATCATTCTTGATATGCAGACCTATCGCTATCGTGGTCATTCCATGTCTGATCCAGCAAAATATCGTTCAAAGGAAGAAGTCCAAAAAATAAAAGAGGAGCACGATCCGATTGATCAAGTAAAAAGTCGGATTCTTAAAAAAAATTGGGCGAACGAAGATGATTTAAAATCTATTGAGAAAGAGGTCCGTGCAATTGTTGCTGATGCGGTAGATTTTGCACAAAGTGATCAAGAGCCAGATGCTTCTGAGCTCTATACTGATATTTTAGTTTGATGCGAGGGAAGCAAGTATGTCTATTGATATTTTGATGCCGGCGCTTTCACCAACTATGGAAGAAGGTAAACTGTCTAAATGGCTCAAGAGAGAAGGTGATAAGGTTAGCTCTGGCGATGTTATTGCTGAAATTGAGACGGATAAGGCTACAATGGAAGTAGAGGCCGTTGATGAAGGTACTCTTGGTAAAATTTTTGTGCCTGAAGGTTCTGAAGGCGTAAAGGTTAATACTGTTATTGCGATTTTGTTAGAAGAAGGTGAGCGTGCTGAGGATATTTCGCAACCTACTGATACAGCAAAAAAAACTAAGGAATCTCCTCTTTCTCTGGCATCGTCAGTTCCGCAGTCTGCTTCTACTTTTGATACATCTCCTAATTTTGATATTCCAGCGGGAACACAAATGGTTACAATGACAGTTCGTGAAGCGCTTAATCAGGCTTTGGCTGAAGAAATGCGGCGTGATGAAAAAGTTTTTCTCATGGGGGAAGAGGTCGCGCAATATCAAGGTGCCTATAAGGTTAGTCAAGGTTTGTTGGAAGAATTCGGAGAACGCCGAGTTATTGATACCCCAATTACAGAGCACGGCTTTGCTGGGCTGGCTGTCGGGGCTGCTTTTGGAGGGTTACGTCCTATTGTCGAGTTTATGACATTTAATTTTGCGATGCAGGCGATGGACCAAATTATTAACTCAGCAGCCAAAACACGTTATATGTCTGGTGGACAAATGACCGCTCCTATGGTTTTTAGGGGTCCCAATGGCGCGGCTGCCCGTGTTGGTGCTCAACATTCTCAATGCTATGCTGCATGGTATAGTCATGTACCAGGTCTGAAAGTTGTCATGCCTTATAGTGCTGCAGATGCAAAAGGTTTGCTGAAAGCTGCTATTCGTGATGATAATCCTATTATTTTTCTTGAAAATGAGATTTTGTATGGGCATCAATTTGATGTCCCTCAATTGGATGATTTTGTTTTGCCTATTGGTAAGGCGCGTATTCATAAGTCTGGACAAGATGTGACGATTGTCGCGTGTGGAATTGGAATGCATTATGCCGTTCAAGCGTTGCCGGAAATTGAACAATTTGGTATCGATGTTGAATTGATTGATTTACGAACCATTCGCCCGATGGATCTTCCAACAATTCTTTCTTCAGTTAAAAAAACAGGTCGTTTGGTAACGATTGAAGAGGGATTTCCTCAGTCATCCGTGGGAACTGAAATAGCAACGCGTGTTATGCAGCAGGCTTTTGATTATCTTGATGCGCCAATTGCTACGATTTCTGGTAAAGATGTTCCGATGCCTTATGCTGCTAATCTTGAGAAGTTGGCTTTGCCTAATACTGCTGAGATTATTGAGGCCGTTAAGGCTGTGACATACAGAGCATAACGGAGGAAAGCATAATGCCCATTAAAATTACAATGCCAGCGCTTTCCCCTACGATGGAAGAGGGAAATTTAACAAAATGGAATATTAAGGAGGGAGATAAGGTTTCCTCTGGTGATGTTATTGCTGAGATTGAGACGGATAAAGCGACAATGGAAGTCGAAGCCGTTGATGAAGGTAGGGTTGCCAAAATTGTTGTTCCTGCTGGAACACAAGGCGTTAAAGTAAATGCTTTAATTGTTGTTTTAGCAGAAGAAGGTGAAGATTTAGCTGAAGCGGCAAAAGTTTCAGAAGAAATCTCTTCTTCTACAAAACAAGAACCAGAGCGCGTAAAACAGACAGATTCTCTGAAACAGACGGACTCAAAGGGTACAAAAATGTCTCATGAATCATCAGCTCAGCAATTAATACAGCAAGATAAAAAGGTAGCGCGTCTTTTTGCCTCTCCCTTAGCGCGGCGATTAGCATCTCAGGAAGGCCTTGATTTATCCCTTATTTCTGGAAGTGGTCCGCATGGGCGTATTATCAAGCGCGATGTAGAAAAAGCTGTGAGTAGTGATATTTCTAAAGTGTCTTATTCATCACAAATAGGGGAGCTAGTAGCTACAGGTGCTTCTGACAAACAGATACTGAAACTCTTTAAAGAGGATGAATATACCTTCGCACCCCATAATAATATGCGTAAAACAATCGCAACACGTTTGATGGAATCAAAACAGAGAGTTCCACATTTCTATGTAACGGTAGATTGTGAACTTGATGCGCTGTTAGCACTGCGTACACAACTGAATGCTGCTGCACCAATGATTAAGGGGCAGGAAGAAACTCAGCCTACTTATAAGCTTTCTGTTAATGATATGGTGATCAAAGCTGTCGCACTTTCTTTGAAAGCTGTTCCTGATGCGAATGTCTCTTGGCTTGAAGGCGGAATGCTTCATCATAAACATTGTGATGTTGGGGTTGCTGTTTCTATTCCCAATGGATTAATTACGCCGATTATTCGCCATGCAGAGGAAAAGCCGTTATCACTTATTTCCAAAGAGATGAAGGATTTTGCAAAGCGTGCGCGTGAGGGCAAGTTAAAAATGGAAGAATATCAGGGTGGAACAACAGCTGTATCAAATATGGGGATGTATGGTATAAAAAGTTTTTCGGCTATCCTTAATCCACCGCATGCGACGATTTTTGCGATTGGTGCAGGGGAAGAACGCGCCGTTGTTAAAAATGGTGCATTAGTTGTTGCGACAGTTATGTCAGTTACAATTTCTGCGGATCATCGTGCTGTCGATGGTGCTTTAGCCGCAGAGCTCGCGCGGGCTTTTAAGAAGATGATTGAAAATCCATTAGCAATGTTGGTTTGAACTGTTTAACAGTTCTTCACGTAAATTGTGAGAGAGTGTGTTAAGAGAATAAAAACAAATTTAAGAGTTTGAAGAGCAATGTTATTGCTATTTCTAGTTTGGGTAAAGCATTTACGTGAAGCTTAAAGAAAAAGACATAAGATAATTCTGTGATGTTGTTTTGCAGTTTTAAGTTCAAAAAATGCATATCCGTTTTATATATATCCATGGAGGAATTACTGTGGCAAATCTTTATGATGTAATTGTGATTGGATCAGGTCCAGGCGGATATGTAACCGCAATTCGTGCAGCACAATGTGGTTTTAAGACTGCGATTGTTGAACGTGAACATTTGGGAGGGATCTGTTTAAATTGGGGGTGTATTCCAACAAAGGCCCTTCTACGTTCAGCGGAAATGAAACATTTTGCTGAACATGCAAAAAATTATGGACTAAAAATTAATGGTTCAATTGAGGCAAACATCAAAGATGTTGTGGCACGTTCACGCGGTGTTTCAGCACGTTTAAATGCTGGTGTTGATTTTTTAATGAAAAAAAACAAAATTGATATTATCTGGGGTGAAGCAAAGCTTACTAAAGAAGCGAAGAGAAGCCATCCTGCGGAAATTATGGTTTCTTCATCCTCCAAACCGATTATGCAACCGCAAAATCCAGTCCCTAAAGGGACGTTAGGGGAGGGAACATATCAAGCAAAGCATATCATTATTGCAACGGGTGCACGTCCTCGTGTCCTTCCTGGTATTGAGCCAGATGGAAAACTCATTTGGACTTATTTTGAAGCTATGATACCGCCAGCAATGCCAAAATCGCTTTTGGTTATAGGGTCTGGGGCTATTGGCATTGAATTTGCCTCTTTTTATTGTGATATGGGGGCGACAGTAACTGTTGTTGAAATGATGCCCCACATCATGCCTGCTGAAGATATTGAAATTTCAACGTTTGCTTGTAAACAGTTAGAGAAAAAAGGTTTACGCATTCTTCGTCAAGCAAAAGTAACAAAGGTTGAAAAATCTTCTGATTCTGTGACTGTACATATTGATGTTCAAGGTAAAATAGAGTCAATGACTGTTGACCGGTTGATTTCGGCTGTTGGGGTGCAAGGTAATATTGAGAATCTTGGTTTAGAAGCTTTGGGAATAAAAACCGATCGCGGGTGCATTGTAACCGATGAATGGAGTTGGACGGGGGTGGAAGGCATTTATGCTATTGGTGATGTAGCAGGTCCTCCTATGTTGGCACATAAAGCAGAAGAAGAAGGTGTGATATGTATTGAGCATCTTGCAGGTTTAAAGAATGCTCATCCGCTTGATAAAAGAAAAATTCCAGGGTGTACATATTGTACACCACAGGTTGCCTCTGTAGGGCTTTCAGAAGCTACAGCAAAAGAAGCAGGTTATGATATACGTATTGGTCGTTATTCTTTTGCTGCGAATGGCAAGGCGATTGCTTTGGGTGAAGATCAGGGGTTAGTAAAAACAATTTTTGATAAAAAAACAGGACAGCTTCTTGGGGCCCATATGGTAGGGGCTGAGGTAACAGAATTGATACAGGGTTTTGTTATTGCTATGAATCTTGAAACAACAGAAGAAGAATTAATGCATACTGTCTTTCCACATCCGACTTTATCGGAAATGATGAAAGAAAGTGTATTGGATGCTTATGGTCAAGTTTTAAACGCTTGATGACTGGATTGTATGAAAGATTTTATATTTTTGATTGTTACTTCGTATTTATAAGGCAAAGGCTTAAATGGTTACGGTTGTTGATAGAGTTACAAATAGACGTTTGCGTCATCCTGAAAAGGCACATCGTCCTGATACAAGCGTTCAAAAAAAGCCAGATTGGATTCGTGTAAAAGCGCCAACATCGCCAATTTATAAGGAAACACATGGTATTGTACGTACGCATAAGTTAGTGACTGTATGTGAAGAAGCTGGTTGCCCTAATATTGGCGAATGTTGGAGCCAGCGGCATGCTAGCTTTATGATTTTAGGTGAAATATGTACGCGTGCTTGTGCTTTTTGTAACGTTGCAACAGGTATTCCACTTGCCGTTGATGATAATGAGCCAGAACGTGTAGCCGATGCTGTTGCACGGATGGAATTAAAACATGTTGTCATTACATCTGTTGATCGTGATGATCTTGCTGATGGTGGTGCTGAGCATTTTGCAAAAGTTATTTATGCGATTCGTCAAAAAACTCCTAAAACAACAATTGAAGTTCTGACACCTGATTTTCGTCATAAGGATGGCGCTTTAGAAGTTGTTGTTGCTGCTAAGCCTGATGTTTTTAATCATAACTTAGAAACAGTTCCTTCTAAATATTTGAAGGTTCGTCCAGGGGCACGTTATTTTCATTCAATTCGTTTATTACAACGCGTTAAAGAACTTGATCCAACAATTTTTACAAAATCGGGAATTATGGTTGGTCTTGGGGAGGAGCGAAATGAAATTTTGCAATTGATGGATGATTTGCGCTCTGCTGATGTTGACTTTATGACGATTGGACAATATTTGCAGCCTACACGAAAACATCATCCAGTTGTTCGTTTTGTGCCTCCTGAAGAATTTGAGTCTTTTGCCAAGATTGGTAAAGTAAAAGGATTTTTACATATGGCCTCCAATCCTCTGACACGTTCATCTCATCATGCTGGAGATGATTTTGCTATTTTGCAAAAAGCGCGTGATGAAAAATTTTCCTTACAGAGATAATTATGCCGATTTTTACAATACATCGGCAGATCACCCATAGTGCCAGTGAAATGTTTGAGCTGGTTTCAGATATTGAGCGTTATCCTGAATTTTTACCAATGTGTGAGTCTTTAATAGTACGTTCTCGAAAAGAGTATGGGAAAAAAATGTTGCTTCTTGCGGATATGACCGTTGGCTATAAGATTATCCGTGAAACTTTTACGACTCAAGTATTTCTTCAGCCGGAAAAAAATCTTATAGAAGTTAAATATATTGATGGTCCATTCAAATATCTTGAAAATCGTTGGTCCTTTCATGATATTGAAAATACCAATGCATGTAATGTAGAGTTTTTTATTGATTATGAATTTAAAAGTAAAACGCTTGGATTAGTGATGGGCTCAATGTTTGATATTGCGTTTCGTAAATTCACCGACGCTTTTGAGAAGCGTGCGCATCAGATTTATGGCTCTACGATAACATAGTCTATTCTGTTATTTTTTAACAATACGTATTGCTTATAACGGCGTGAAGGTGAAAACTGGTTTCCATCTTTACTATTTGTTTTAATTCATCTTTTTCAGCTTTGAAAAGCATATTAAAGGAATATCATTTTAAATGATGAAGATGATGCACAGCTTCACGCTTTTGTTTCTCTTTTTTAATAGAGGCATATCCAAACAAAACGCCCAAATAGGACATGCTTGCGTCATACCCATTTCATAATAAATAGTATAGATACTCGTAAAAGTATATAAATCAACATCTTTACACTTATGAAGAAGTCAGCCTGCACCATTTATTTGCCATCTCTCGAGATGTTGCGCGAGCTCTTAGCATTTGAGAGAGGTACAAGTATCCTTTTCTTTAATCATTTTATTTATACAGTTTTTTTCTTGTGGCGTGCAAGTGAATAAATTTGATTAATTCAACTGAAAGTTGTGGTGCAATAAATCATTTTTTCAAGATGTTGACGATTATAGACTCAATG
This sequence comes from Bartonella sp. LB28NMGDW, assembly GCF_042194435.1. Lineage (NCBI taxonomy): Bacteria > Pseudomonadati > Pseudomonadota > Alphaproteobacteria > Hyphomicrobiales > Bartonellaceae > Bartonella > Bartonella sp. LB28NMGDW. The sequence continues at coordinate 23,526 of NZ_JBHIMX010000001.1, read as the reverse complement.
TGGAATAGAGAGCTTTGAAATTAGTATGGGGAATTCAGTGAAGCAATTCCAGAATCATTTTAAAAACATTTTCAACAGTTGCATGGCGGATAGCATTGCGGTTAAGATGACCAAAGTGCATTTCTTTGTGCAGAGTTTTATGATTTTTGTAAGCAACTGCGCAATGCACAAGTCCTACAGGTTTATCAAGACTTTCTCCTCCTGGACCAGCAATTCCTGTTACAGAGACTGCAATGTCAGCTTGTGAATGTTTTAATCCACCCTCAGCCATTGCAAGAGCAACTTCTTTTGAAACGGCGCCATAGGTTTTTATAAGTTCAGCACAAACGCCAACAAGGCGTGTTTTAGATTCATTTGAATAAACAACAAATCCACAATCGAGAACATCTGACGAGCCTGCAATATTTGTGAGGCTTGCAGCAATGAGTCCTCCTGTACAAGACTCTACAGTTGTTAACAGCAAACCTTTTTGGCGAAAGATATTAAGGACTTCATGTGCTTGTTTTTCACAAAGATATGTCATTGGGGAAGTTCTCCTGAATAAAGAACGCTCGCTGTTGCAAGAGCAGCAATTCCTTCACCACGACCAATAAATCCAAGCCTTTCATTTGTTGTTGCTTTGATAGAGATTCGATCAGGTGTCATTGAAAGTATTGTCATAAGATTTTCTGTCATGGCATGACGATAGGGACCAATTTTAGGATTTTCAGCGATAATTGTGATATCAACATTGGCGATACGACCACCTGCTTGTTTTAGAATATCAAGAGCATGACGGAGAAAAATTTCTGATGATGCATTTTTCCATTGGGGATCAGAGGGAGGGAAATGTGTGCCAATATCTCCAGCACCTCGCGTAGCGAGCAGGGCATCTGTTAGCGCGTGAAGAGCAACATCTGCATCGGAGTGTCCATTTAATTTTTTATGAAAAGGGATTTTTATACCACATAAAATAAGAAAGTCACCTTCCTCGAAAGAGTGAACATCATAACCATTGCCGGTGCGGATATCAGGAAACATTTGCATTTTCTTTTGGAGATATAAATGTGCGGTATTAAAATCTTCATGCCATGTAATTTTTATGTTGTTAGGATCCCCAGGAACGATACGCATAGGAATTCCAAACCATTCGGCAATCGCAGAATCGTCAGTGAATTCTTTTTTGCAAGCTTGTTTTGCTTGCTTATGGGCCGCTAAGATATGTTCAAAGGGAAAACACTGTGGAGTTTGTGCACTATAAAGATGGGTACGGGGAATTGTTTCTAAAACATGCTGATTATTTACACGTTTAAGGGTATCAGAGATGGGAAGAACAGGAAGAACACCTTCTTGAGGGGTGATTGTATTGTGAATGTTATCAAGAAGCTTGTTTTCGATAAAGGGGCGTGCACCATCATGAATATGCACATATTGGAGATTGAATTTTTTGAGTGCCTGAAGTCCATTTAAGGTAGAGATTTGACGTGTATTGCCTCCTTCAACGATAATAAGGCGCTCTTTAAAATCACCAATAGCTTGTTCACAGATTTGACGATCTTCTGGATGAATAACAAGGATAATTGTTGTGATAGATGGATGCTGCAAAAAACAATGCACGGTATGATAAATAATCGGCTTTTGTCCTAGAAGCCGATATTGTTTTGGAATTTCATGGGGAGATCCTGCTCTTTCACCACGTCCAGCGGCTAATATTATTGCTGCAATAGAAATACCTAATCTCCTTGTATTATAATCTTAGTTTGCCTTTTTGTCATTAATTTTAAAATGATTTTGAAAGGATGGTTGTTGTAGATCAGCAAGGGATATCACGGATAACACCTCAAAAAAAGCATTTAATGCTTTTTGAAGTGCGGTATTTAAACCACAAAAATCGATCAAGGGGCAAGTTGGTTCTGCAGTATCGAAACATTCTGCTAGGGAAAAGTTATCTTCTGTTACTTTCACAACATCAGCGACTGAAATCTCTGCTGCGGGTTTCGCCAATCTAACTCCACCATTGCGTCCACGCACTGTTTGTATAAAACCTGCTTGAACAAGCAGCTGAAGGATTTTAAATAAAAAAAGTTCTGAAACGGCATATGCTTTAGCAATTTCTGGAACACGACTGAGAGTTCCCTGATTATCTGCACAATACATGAGCATTCGAAGAGCATAATTTGTTTGTTTTGTTAATCGCATCTCATTTCCTTCGTAAAGTATCGTCGAACACAGTTTATTTTAAAGATATTTTGCAAAATGTAGAAGTTCTTTCTCGTTGACTATATTTGCTCTATTTTAAATGTAGTATTAGTATTGTCAATTTTTGCTACAAAAGGTTATATGAGAATAATGGGATAAGGGTATGTAAGCTCATGACGAATATAACATCTGTGACGAATCTTCAAGACATAGATAAAAATACTTATAACGATGAGTTGTATCGTTTAAGTAAGGTATATATTTTTTTAGGGATTACAATTATTGTATTGGCTTTACTTACGGCCTCTGTTTCATTTATTATTCTTATTGGATTAACCCCTGTTGTTCCCAGTAGAACAGTAACTCTTATTCTTATAGGGATTAATAGTTTTTGGGTTTTAGGGCTTATTGTCATCGTTTTTTATGAGATGATTCCGATCATTCGTGCTTGGCGTTCAAGGCGTGCAGGGTCGCGTCTTCATGTGCGCCTTATTTCATTGTTTGCACTTGTTGCAACAATGCCAGCTGTTGCTGTAGCTCTTGTATCGGGTCCAGCACTAAATTTGGGACTTGATCGATGGTTTGATACAACAACGCGGCAAATTGTGGGCTCTTCTATTGATTTAGCAAATGCTTATGCAGATGAAATGCTTCAAAATTTAAAAAATTTATCCTACGCGATGGCATTTGCACTTGATAACAAAAAACTCTTAGAACGTAATCCAGCTGAATATAGGATGCAATTGACGCGCCATGCTATAGGACGCAATTTGCGTGGCGCATTTTTGTTAAGTTCTAGCGGAGCTATTTTTATATCGAGTGCTCTTGGTGATGAAGATAAACTGCCAATTCCTCCTTCCAATCTTATTGAACGTGCAACCAGTGCGAGGCCTTTTTCTTTTCAACCAGGCGTGCATGATTATTTTGGTATTATTTTAAAATTTACCAACATTCCAAACACATTTCTATATTTGGTGCGTGACGTTGATAAAGGTGTTTTATCTGCTTTGCGTTTGACAGAAGTCAATACAGATCGTTATCGTGATTTAAATGAAAATCGCCTGCTGACGCAAATTGCATTTGGTATGCTTTATTTATGTCTTTTTTTTAGTTTATTCTTATCAGCTATTTGGGCCGCTATTGCTGTCGCTGATCGCTTAGTACGTCCTATTCGTCTTCTCATTAGTGCAGCTGATGATGTTGCTACTGGAAATATGGAAATTTTTGTGCCAGTACGAGCAAAAGATGGGGATATTGGGCAATTATCCAAAACTTTTAATTACATGGTTAGTGAATTGAAAAGTCGGCGCAATGAGTTGATTGCAGTGCGTGATCAAATTGATGAGAGAAGGCGTTTTTCTGAAGCAGTGTTATCGGGTGTAACAGCAGGAGTAGCTGGTATAGATGATAATGGTGATATTACAATTATTAATCGATCTATTGAAGCGATGTTTGATATTCGCTCTGAACACGTTGTTGGACAAAGTCTTTTATCTTTAAGTGCTGAAATTTGGCAGGTTTTTCAGTTTGCACGTTCATTGGATCGTAAAAATCATCGTGAGCAGGTTACTTTAAACGTTGCAGGAAAAGAGCGTGTCTGTAATGTCCAAGTTACGATGGAAGAGGATGATGGACAGGGGCAATCTTGGGTTCTAACAATTGATGATATTACAGACCTTGTTGCAGCGCAACGTACAGCGGCATGGGCGGATATTGCACGGCGTATTGCACACGAAATAAAAAATCCCCTCACACCTATTCAGTTATCCGCTGAACGCATTCGTAAACGTTATAACAAAGTTATTACACAAGATAGAGAGGTCTTTGAGCGGTGTATTGAGACAATTATTCGACAGGTTGGAGATATTGGGCGTATGGTTGATGAGTTTTCCTCTTTTGCACGTATGCCCAAACCACAAATGCATATTTTAGATATACGAGAATTGTTGCGCGAAGCATGTTTCTTGATAGAAGTGACACGACATGATATTCATTTTGAGCAAGATTTAGGAAGTCTACCACTTATGGGTGCATTTGATAACCGTCTCATTGTACAAGCTTTTTGCAATGTTATCAAAAACGCGAGCGAATCCATAGATTCAGTTGTGCGAGAGGAAAATATCCACGGTCATATTCTTGTCCGTTCTTATCGTCAAGAGGAATGGGTGGTTGTGGATGTTGTTGATAATGGGAAAGGACTTCCTAAAGAGCAAAGACAAAAGTTATTAGAGCCCTATATAACAACGCGGGAAAAAGGAACAGGGCTCGGGTTAGCCATTGTGCGCAAAGTTATTGAAGATCACGGTGGTTCCATGGAGCTTCATGATGCACCGGAGAGTTTTTATGAAGGTCGTGGTGCGATGATCCGTTTGATATTTCCGGCGGATGGGGGTAAGCAGGGTAGTATTATACAAGCCATAAATCATAAGATAGGGGAATAGTATGGTATCAGATATCTTGATTGTTGATGATGAAGCAGATATTCGTGAGCTTGTTGCTGGTATTTTAGATGATGAAGGTTATGAAACGCGTGTTGCTTGTAACTCTGATGAAGCATTGGCTCAAATTAGTGAGCGTATTCCAAAGCTCATTTTTTTGGATATTTGGCTACAGGGTAGTCGTCTTGATGGTTTAGCATTGCTTGATGAAATTAAAACGCAATATCCGGCTCTTCCGGTCGTTATGATCTCTGGTCATGGTAATATTGAGACGGCTGTTTCCGCTATAAAGCGAGGGGCATATGATTTCATTGAAAAACCTTTTAAAGCTGATAGACTTGTATTGGTTGCAGAGAGAACACTTGAAAACTCAAATTTAAAACGTGAGCTTTTAGAATTGCGAAAGCGTTCGAACGAGACATTAGAGTTGCTCGGAAAATCGACAGTTGTAAAAAATTTGCGTCAAATCATAGAAAAAGTAGCACCAACCAATAGTCGCGTCATGATAACAGGTCCTTCAGGGGCAGGAAAAGAAACTGTTGCACGAACTATTCATGCGCTCTCAACGCGTTCGAATGGGCCATTTGTTACAATAAATGCTGCAACGATTACTCCGGAAAGAATGGAAATAGAGCTGTTTGGCAGTGAAATGGAAGGAAGAGAGCGCAAGATCGGTGCCTTAGAGGAAGCTCATGGCGGTATATTATATCTTGATGAAATTGCTGACATGCCACGTGAGACTCAAGGTAAGATTCTTCGGGTGTTAACGGGGCAGACATTTGAAAGAGTTGGCGGCACAAAACGTGTTAAAGTGGATGTGCGTATTATTTCTTCGACAGCGCAAAATCTTGAAAACCTCATTTCTGATGGGCGCTTTAGAGAAGATCTTTTCCACCGTCTTTCGGTTGTTCCTATTGCTGTTCCGCCCCTTTCAGCGCGTCGTGAAGACATTCCAGAACTTGTACATCATTTTGTAAAAACAATATCACAGCAGGTTGGGATTAAACCGCGTGCAATCAGTGATGATGTGATTGCTATTTTGCAAACGCATGCTTGGCCGGGTAATGTGCGGCAATTACGCAATAATATTGAGCGTCTTCTTATTCTTGTGCGGGATGGTGATGGTCCTATAACAGCGGACTTTCTTCCCAGTGAAGTAAGTGATTCTTTGCCACGTCTTCAAATGGATTCAGATGAAAGTATAATGGATTTGCCGTTACGTGAAGCACGAGAATTGTTTGAAAAGAGATATTTAGTGGCACAGATTGGGCGTTTGGGTGGAAATATATCACGTACTGCTGAATTTATAGGCATGGAGCGTTCAGCTTTGCACCGTAAACTTAAAGCGCTTGGAGTTTCTTAAAGCGATGCGTGTTATTATTTGCGGAGCAGGACAGGTTGGGTATGGGATAGCAGAGCGTCTTGCTGCTGAAAATCACGATGTTACTGTTATTGATATTGAAACGAGATTAATTGAAAAGATTCGCGATACATTGGATGTGAGAGGTTTTGTTGGTCACGGTTCACGTCCTGAAGTTCTTTTGGCTGCAGATGCAGACAAAGCTGATATGTTGATTGCTGTCACTTTGTTTGATGAAGTCAATATGGTAGCTTGTCAAGTAGCACATTCATTATTTAATGTGCCCACAAAAATTGCTCGTATTCGTTCACAATCTTATTTAGAACCACGTTATAAGACGCTTTTTTCCAGAGAGAATATTCCCATTGATGTGGTTATTTCGCCAGAAGTTGAAGTTGGGGAAATGGTTTTGCGCCGTATTGCTTTACCTGGTGCAATAGATGTTCTTTATTTTTGTAATGATGATGTTGTTGCGCTAGCCTTGGAATGCATGGAAGATTGTCCAGTTATTAATACACCTTTGCGTCAATTAACAGAGCTTTTTCCAGATCTTCATACGACGGTTACCGCTATTAAACGTGGCGCGGAATTATTGGTTGCACATTCAGAAACGCAATTACGCGTTGGTGATATAACCTATCTTGTTGTTGCTCGTGATCAAATGCGCCGTGCTGTTGGGCTTTTTGGTCATAAAGAACAAGATGCCCACCGCATGATTATTGCAGGAGGCGGTCACATTGGCCTTTATGTTGCACAGGCTATTGAAAAGCGTTTCCATAAATTAAAATTGAAGATTATAGAATCGCATAGAGAAAGAGCTCTCACGATTGCTGATCAGCTTGAAAAAACAACAGTTTTATACGGTAACGTGTTAGATCCAGTGATTCTTCAAGATGCGGGAATTGATCAGTCCGATTTAATGATTACATTGACCAATCAAGATCAGGTTAATCTCTTAAGCGCTATTATTGCTAAAAGATTGGGCTGCAAAGCCAATATGGTATTGATTAATAATGTTGCCTATCAAGAATTTAGTCGTGCTGTTGGTGTGGATGCATATCTTAATCCCCATAGCGTTACAATATCGAGAATTTTGCAACAAATGCGCCGTGGACGTATTCGTTCTGTTCATTCAGTTTTTAATGGCCGAGCAGAAATTATTGAAGCTGAAGTGATGCAAACATCTTCATTGGTTGGTAAGTCATTATCAGAGCTCAATTTATCAGATGGTTTGAGAATTGGTGCAATTTATCGCAATAAGACAATAATACAACTTTCGGCAGATACGCGCATTTTGTCTGGTGATAGAATAGTGATTTTTGCTCTTGCTGATAGGGTTCGTGATGTTGAACAACTCTTTCGCGTAAGTTTAGAATATTTTTGATATATTATCTATGGATATTTGTACTTTTTGGTATAGTGGACAATTAAGATTGGTGGATAGGCTTTGTTTGTCCTCAATGGTTAAAACTGGACAGCGCGTTAAGCTTTTTAGTTATGATAAAAAAATAGATAATCTTCCTGCCGGTGTTGAGTTGCATGAAGCCGAATCAATTTTACCACGCTCAGCAATTTATCGCCTTGACCCCGATTTTTCTGATAATAAACCAGGGTATACAATTGTTCAGTTTTCGGATTTTTTTCGTGTTATGCTGATGAAATATCAACAAGGTGTTTGGTTAGATACAGATGTTTACCTTGTTAAACAATTTCATCCAGATGCGGATAAGGTTTGGTTGGCAAGAGAAAATAATACAAGAGTAGGCGTTTCTGCACTTTATTTTCCACCCAATAACCCTATTATAAAAATATTTGAAGATTATTGGGCAGGCACAGAAATTATTCCTCATTGGCTTGGATTTAAGCGTCGTATTTGGAGACCATTCTGGTTAAAGAGAAAAAAATGCCGATTTTACCGGGAAGTCTTGGTGTTACGATATTTGGCAATGATGGTATTTCACGATTAGCAAAACGATATGGTTTTTTTCATGAAGCAAAGGAAAAGGAAACTTTTTATTATTGGACTGGGCGAAAAACTGAACGTATTTTTGAACCAGCTTTTGGCATAAAGCCGCTTACAGATTCACGCTTGATAGGCTTTCATATTCACAGAAAGACAAAGACCACGAAAAGACCTCAGGAAGGAAGTTTTTACCATTGGGCGGTATCTCGCATCCCTGATGTTCATCATTTGTTTAGATAGAGTTATTATTGCTATTTTAACTATTGAGATTTTAATCTACCTTAAATAGCTCTTGATTGTAGCTTGCGCAAGAGAGTAATGTTAACATATGGATAAAAACATTGAATGTGTAAAGAGCGGTTGTTATATGAACGGAAAGTAAAAATATGAGTGATCCAATGAAAACAGCATTAAGCCTTGTTCCTATGGTTATTGAACAAACCAATCGTGGTGAACGGGCCTATGATATTTTTTCCCGTCTTTTAAAGGAGCGGATTATTTTTATTAATGGTCCTGTCGAAGATGGTATGGCAATGCTTGTTTGTGCACAATTGCTTTTCTTGGAAGCGGAAAATCCTAAAAAAGAAATTAGTCTTTATATTAATTCTCCAGGTGGTGTCGTAACATCTGGTATGGCTATTTATGATACTATGCAGTTTATTCGCCCTCCTGTTTCTACGCTTTGCATGGGGCAGGCGGCATCTATGGGGTCTTTATTGTTAACAGCTGGAGCAAAAGGTCATCGTTTTACATTGCCAAATGCACGTATTATGGTGCATCAACCATCTGGTGGTTTTCAAGGTCAAGCTTCAGATATTGAGCGACATGCGCAAGACATTATAAAGATGAAACGGCGTTTAAATGAAATTTATGTTCAACATACAGGTCAAGATTATGAGATTATTGAGAGAACTCTCGATCGCGATCATTTTATGACAGCAGAAGAAGCCAAAGCGTTTGGCTTAGTTGATGATGTTATACAATATCGTGCAGAAACTGAAAAAGAAGAAAAAGATTAAGAGTTTTTATAGAAAAAACAGCTACTTTAAATCACAGAGTTTTATAAAAAATATCGCAAAATAAGACAAACACCTAAAAAGATTGAGACATGCATGGTTTTCTATATGTCTTTTAGTTTTCATGATGAAAAGCTTCCTTTGAAAAGGCAAAGTATTCATATATCGTGGTGAAAGGAAAGAAAAATGAGCAAAATTAGCAATAGCGGGAACGAATCAAAAAATACTCTCTATTGCTCGTTCTGCGGCAAGAGTCAGCATGAGGTGCGTAAGCTCATTGCGGGGCCTACTGTATTTATCTGTGATGAATGTGTAGAGCTTTGCATGGATATTATTCGGGAAGAAAATAAGTCTTCTGGGGTTAAGGTGCGTGATGGTGTCCCTACGCCACAGGAGATTATAACAGTTCTTGATGATTATGTTATTGGTCAGCAGCATGCAAAGCGTGTTCTTTCTGTTGCTGTTCATAATCATTATAAACGGTTGGCGCATCAGTCTAAAAGCAATGATATTGAGTTGGCTAAATCAAATATTCTTCTTGTTGGTCCAACGGGCTGTGGTAAAACTTATCTTGCACAAACATTAGCACGTATTATTGATGTGCCTTTTACGATGGCGGATGCGACCACCTTGACTGAAGCGGGTTATGTGGGTGAAGATGTTGAAAATATTATTTTGAAGCTTCTTCAAGCAGCAGATTATAATGTTGAACGTGCGCAGCGTGGTATTGTTTATATTGATGAGGTTGATAAGATTTCTCGTAAGGCTGACAATCCTTCTATTACAAGAGATGTTTCGGGGGAAGGGGTTCAGCAAGCGTTATTAAAAATTATGGAAGGAACGATTGCTTCTGTTCCTCCTCAAGGTGGACGTAAGCATCCGCAACAAGAGTTTCTTCAGGTTGATACCACAAACATCTTATTCATTTGTGGGGGAGCTTTTGCAGGTTTAGAACGGATTATTTCAGGACGTGGTGAAAAAACTTCTATTGGTTTTTCTGCGACCGTTAAGGCTCCTGATGAGCGTTGTGTCGGTGAAATTTTTCGTGATTTAGAGCCTGAAGATCTTATAAAATTTGGTCTAATACCAGAATTTATTGGGCGCCTTCCTATAGTCGCTACCTTAGAGGATTTGGATGTTAACGCCCTCATGCAAATTTTATCACAACCTAAAAATGCGTTAGTAAAGCAATATCAGCGTCTTTTTGAAATGGAGAATGTCGAGTTAGCATTTCATGAAGATGCTTTACGTGTTATTGCGAAGAAAGCAATTGAACGTAAAACTGGTGCTCGTGGTTTACGTTCAATTATGGAGAAGATCCTTCTTGAGACGATGTTTGAGCTACCGGCTCTTGAAGGCGTTCAAAAAGTGGTTATTTCGAGTGATGTCGTTGATGGGAAAGCGCGTCCTCTTTATATTTACTCAGAACGTGCAGAAGATAAAGAAAATGTATCAGCATGATATTGTGCGATGCACAATATAAAAGGTGATAATGAACGGTATTTGATGGGTGTTTATAATAATATCATTATAATGCTTGATTTATGTATGAGTAATTACCACTTCATGTACTGTGAAGAGCTGGGTTTTCTAAAGGTGGGCTGGTTGTTGTAGATAGCTCATAGGCTCCAGAAAGGAGAGTTATGCAATATATTGATGAAAAGACAGATGAAGTAAGAGATGGGGTTTATGCTGTTTTACCTCTTCGTGATATTGTTGTCTTCCCCCATATGATTGTTCCACTTTTTGTGGGGCGCGAAAAATCAATTCGTGCTCTTGAAGAAACGATGGCGGTTGACAAGCAAATACTCTTGGTGACACAAAAAAACGCTTCTGATGACGATCCAAAATCAGAGGATATTTATCATATTGGTACATTTGCCAATATTCTTCAACTTTTAAAGCTGCCTGATGGTACTGTAAAGGTTTTGGTTGAAGGAACTGCACGTGCAAAAATTAGTCAATTTGCTTTAAGTGAAGGTTATCATCAGGCTTTTGCAACTGTTACAGAAGAACCTAGAGAGAGTGATGTTGAGATTGAAGCTCTTTCAAGGTCAGTGATTGCTTATTTTGAAAACTATGTAAAGCTTAATAAAAAAATCTCTCCTGAAGTTGTCAATGCGATTGGCCAGATTGATAATCCTTCTAAGCTTGCCGATACGATTGCTTCTCATTTGATGATTAAACTTGCAGAAAAACAGGAAATATTAGAGCTCTTACCTGTACGGGCCCGTCTTGAACGAGTTCTGTCCTTCATGGAAGGAGAAATTTCTGTTTTGCAGGTTGAAAAACGTATTCGTTCGCATGTTAAACGGCAAATGGAAAAAAACCAACGAGAATATTATCTCAATGAGCAGATGAAGGCTATTCAAAAAGAGTTAGGCGCAGGTGATGATAGCCGAGATGAACTCTCTGAATTAGAAGAACGCATCAAGAATACAAAACTATCCAAGGAAGCGCAGGAAAAAGCTGGGGCAGAATTGAGAAAATTACGGAATATGTCTCCTATGTCTGCAGAAGCGACTGTTGTACGTAACTATCTTGATTGGTTATTAGCAATGCCTTGGGGTAAAAAATCTAAAATTAAAAACAATTTAGATTTTGCTGAAAAGGTCATGAATAATGAACATTTCGGTCTTGAAAAAGTTAAGGAGCGAATTATTGAATATTTGGCCGTCCAAAGTCGAGCATCAAAGATAAAAGGTCCCATTATTTGTTTGTTAGGTCCTCCTGGTGTAGGGAAAACATCATTAGCGCGCTCTATTGCAAAGGCGACGGGGCGTGAGTATGTTCGTATCTCATTGGGAGGCGTGCGGGATGAAGCAGAAATTCGCGGACATCGCCGAACATATATTGGTTCGATGCCTGGAAAAATTATCCAGTCTATGAAAAAAGCAAAAAAATCTAATCCGCTTTTCTTGCTTGATGAAATTGATAAAATGGGACAAGATTTTCGTGGAGATCCTTCATCCGCTTTATTAGAAGTTCTTGATCCTGAACAAAACAGTACATTCATTGATCACTATTTGGAAGTTGAATATGATCTTTCTGATGTCATGTTTATCACAACTGCCAATACGCTTAATATTCCAGGTCCGTTAATGGACCGTATGGAAATTATTCGTATTGCTGGTTATACTGAATGTGAGAAAATGGAAATTGTTAAACAGCATCTTTTACCAAAGGCACTAAAAGATCACTGTTTGTCTAAAAAAGAACTTAGTATTTCTGATGGAGCACTAAGGTCAATTATTCAGTTTTATACACGTGAGGCAGGCGTTCGTAACCTTGAGCGTGAACTCATGAAAATTTCCCGCAAATCTGTTACAAAAATTCTCAAAACGCATCAAAAATCTGTAAAAGTTACAGAAAATAATATTCATGATTTCTTGGGTGTTAAACGTTATCATTACAATCAGATTGAAGGAGAAAATCAAATTGGTGTTGTGACAGGCCTTGCGTGGACAGAAGTTGGTGGAGAGTTATTGACCATTGAAGGAGTTATGATGCCCGGCAAAGGTAAGATGACTGTAACTGGAAATTTACGTGATATTATGAAAGAGTCCATTTCAGCGGCAGCATCTTATGTACGTTCTCGTGCTGTTGATTTTGGTATTGAACCTCCACTTTTTGAAAAACGCGATATCCATGTTCATGTTCCAGAGGGTGCGACGCCAAAAGATGGCCCATCTGCTGGGATTGCAATGGTGACAGCAATTGTTTCGGTTCTTACAGGAGTAGCTGTGCATAAAGATATTGCAATGACTGGTGAAATTACTTTACGTGGACGCGTTTTACCAATTGGTGGATTAAAAGAAAAACTCCTAGCAGCTCTTCGAGGAGGGATAAAAAAAGTACTTATTCCTGAAGAAAACGCAAAAGATTTGGTTGATATTCCTGACGATGTCAAAAATAATATGGAAATTATTCCGGTAAATCATGTGAGTGAAGTTTTGAAACATGCTTTGGTTCGTTTTCCAGACACTATTGAATGGAAAGAACCCTCTACGGTGGCTGTCCCAATCCGGTCAGAGAGCAGTGATAGTGAAGGAATACAGATTGCACACTGATTCACTTATCTCATTTATAACGACATTTTTTAGGTGGCAGAAGGCGTTGTTGAGGTTATTATTCTGTTTTTTGTTGGAAAAAGTAAAAAATTCCGTGAATAACTGTGATTATTGCTAAAAAAACAATGTTTTGGATAAAAATAAGACTTCTGTTTGTTGTACTTTTCAATAAACTGACCAATAACATGATTAAGTCATGTTGTCAGGTAATATAGGGAAAGGAAATATTTTATGAATAAAAGTGAATTGGTTAGCTCCGTTGCTGAAAAGGCAGGTGTTTCGAAAGCGCAAGCTGGTGCTGTTGTTGATGCTTTTATGGCTTCTGTAACAGAAGCTTTGGCTTCAGGAGGAGATGTTCGTCTTCCTGGTTTTGGCTCTTTTGAAGTTTCTCATCGTGCTGCAACAAAGGGGCGTAATCCTTCAACTGGTGCTGAAATCGATATTCCAGCACGTTCTGTACCCAAATTTTCTGCAGGAAAAAGCCTTAAAGAAGCAGTTAATAAAAAATAATTTAAGCGACATTAAAAAACCCGATTTATTTATAAGCGGGTTTTTTTTACACATGTATTATGCGTGTTTTTTATATAATATTTTGAGATCTTTGCGGTATTTTTTATTTTCATTTATTGCTGGTATTTTTGAAAATGATTTTAAGTGTTGTATAAAGTACTGTCAGCTTAAAATATATTGTTTTTAGACATTTCAATAAAATATTGCACTGTATTAGTGAAGTACTGGTATGGGTTATAAAATGTAATGTTAACTTTTATTACGCTGAAGTGTTACGGTGTTTATTTCAAAAATAAGACCCGTAAATAGTATGAGGCAAAAAACTCTGTGAAGTGTATAAAAGTTATTATATACCACCATTTATGCTTAATAAAAGCGCATATTGGTGCCATTGTACTATTTTTCTCAGTTCCTATAATGTTGCGACTAGCCCTCAATATCTGAGACGAGTGCATAAGGGGTAATTTTATTCTTTTACTTATACGCCAAGCTTGCTTGTGACGCACCAAGAGGATAATTTTTATCGATTTATTATAAGAGAATCTGAAATGAAAGAATCTTATGATAATCAGATTTCACTTTCAATATTATGTTTTTTCTTGGCATTTAAGAGGGAAGAGACAGATCAAGCTCTATCCTACAAATATTTTTTCCATATCTTTATTTCACTTGTGATATGCAAGCGAGCGTTTTTCTTCTATAAACTAATTACATTACATAATATAAAAACTATCAATCAATAGAGATAGTACAGTATTGCTTGTGTATTTTCCATCTATTTTATTTTTAGTTATTAAATCATATAAATTGTTGGTAGCGGTAAAGGTTTTTTATAGCCAAAAGTTATTTTACAAGCACCTACATAATTGAATAAATGATGAAACGTAGGTAGTATTTATTGATTGGGAGAGACAGCCATTAAAAGGCTTTAGAATGATTTTTTCACGAGAGTCATATCAGTAGATGAGAAGCGAATCGTGTGTTTTTTATAAACAGAAACTCTTTGATTCTTTATCTGCTAACCACTGAGTACAATCATTGAGAGCTCTCGCTGTTATGGCTTGTTTTTTTACTAATTTTTTTTCTTTACTTGCTAGGCGTTTTCCTGAATGTTTAATAGAAGCAATAGGGGGAAAGAGTCCGAAATTGATATTCATTGGCTGAAAGGACTGTGTTTCTGCTTTTTCATCTATGATGTGTCCCCCCGTAATATGATTCAAAAGGGCTCCGAATGCTGTAGTTTGTGGGGGTAGGCAAGGGGAAATATGATGATATTCGGCAGCAGCAAAACGTCCAGCAAGAAGCCCTATTGCCGCTGATTCTACATAACCTTCACATCCGGTAATTTGTCCTGCAAAGCGTAGTTGTTTTTTTTGTTTTAAACGAAGGGTTTGATCAAGAATAATTGGCGAGTTGAGGTAGGTATTGCGGTGAAGACCACCAAGACGCGCAAACTCTGCTTTTTCAAGACCGGGAATCATTCTAAAAATGCGAATTTGTTCACCATATTTCAGTTTTGTTTGAAAGCCGACCATATTGTAAAGCGTTCCAAGTTTATTATCTTGGCGTAATTGAACGACAGCATAAGGTTTAACTGTAGGGTTATGGGCATTGGTTAAGCCCATAGGTTTCATAGGACCGTGTCTTAACGTTTCAAGTCCGCGCTCAGCCATAATTTCAATGGGGAGGCATCCATCAAAATAGGGCGTTTTTTCAAAGTCACGAAACTCTGTTTTTTCAGCATTTTTTAATGCTTCAACGAATGTTTTATATTGTTCTTTGTTGAGGGGACAATTAAGATAATCTTTTCCTGTTCCCTCAGGACCAATTTTATCATAGCGAGACTGATACCAACAAATGTTGATATCAATACTATCGGTATGGATAATAGGTGCAATCGCATCAAAAAAAGAAAGAGCTTTTATACCGGTTATTGCTTGTAATTCTTGAGCAAGTGCAGGCGATGTAAGGGGACCCGTTGCAATGACAACATGTTTCCAAGCTTTAGGAATTTCTTGAACTTCTTCACGTTTGATTGTTATAAGAGGATGGTTTTCGAGTGCTGTCGTAACAGTTTTTGAAAATCCATCACGGTCAACAGCAAGGGCACTACCTGCGGGAACTTTGTTGGCATCAGCAGCTTTCATAATTAACGATTTCGCTAATCGCATTTCAGCATGTAAAAGCCCTACGGCATTTGTTAATGAATCATCGCAACGAAATGAATTTGAACAAACCAGTTCTGCCAAATTATCGGTTTTATGGGCATCTGATTTTTTTTCGGGTCGCATTTCATGCAAAACAACAGAAATTCCTGACTGAGCGATTTGCCAACTTGCTTCACACCCCGCAAGACCGCCACCGATGATATGAATTGGGATATCAAATGTCTTTAACATAATTGACTTTTAGCGTAAGCAGTTATGTATGAAAAGCATAGATTTTGTTTTTTTTAATATATTTGTTTGCTTTTTTTCTGTAATTAATGGTATAGAAACGCCGCTTGTATAAGGTTATTAGCTTGTAAGTTTGAGCGGATGTGGCGAAATTGGTAGACGCACCAGATTTAGGTTCTGGCGGGAGACCGTGGGGGTTCGAGTCCCTCCATCCGCACCAAAGCAATCCCTTAAGTGCTACGGATTTCTACGTGTCTGAAATTCCGCTTCATGGTAAATGTAACACTCGAAGTGTTAGAATGTAATGATTATTAGAGTGGGTTTATCCCTCTCCTTAGGAAAATGAAGGTGTTTAATGCAGGTTACCGAGACGCTTAATGAAGGACTGAAGCGCGAAATTAAGATCGTGGTTCCAGCGAAAGATTTAGAAGAAAAGTTGAATGAAAGATTGGATGATACCAAGGGAAAAATCAAGCTTAATGGTTTTCGTCCCGGTAAAGTGCCTAGTGGGCATTTGCGAAAAATGTATGGTAAATCCTTTATGGCGGAGATTCTCAATGAGATACTCAGTGATGCGCCTCGGTCTATTTTAGCAGATCGCAATGAACGTGCAGCGATGCAGCCGAAAATTGATATAGATGAAGATGAAAAAATTCTAGATGGCAAAGCTGATTTTACTTTTAGTTTAAAGTATGAAGTTTTACCAAAAATTGAAATTAAAGATTTTGAACATATTAAGGTTATCCGTGAAATTGCAACTATTCCTGAACAGGATATTGATGATCAAATCAATCGCGTCCTTTCTTCTACGCGTAATTATTCCCTAAAAGAGGGGGCTTCTGAAGAAGGTGATCGTATTACCATAGATTATCAAGGTAAGCTTGAAGGCGCTCCATTTGAAGGTGGGGCAGATAGTGATGCACAACTGATTCTTGGGTCAAAACAATTTATTCCTGGTTTTGAAGAGCAATTGGTTGGTGTGAAAGCTGGGGATGCAAAAACGATTTTTGTTAAATTTCCTGATAATTACAGTGCAGCACATTTGGCCGGACGGGAAGCAGAGTTTGACATTACTGTCAAAGCTGTCTTTAAACCAGATGAATTAAAAATTGATGATGAAGCAGCACAAAAAGTTGGTTTAGAGTCTCTGGATCGCTTACGTGAGGTCGTTCGTGGACAGATTGAGAGCCAATATGGTTCAGTGACACGTCAAAAAGTTAAGCGTCAAATTCTTGATGCTTTAGATGCTGATTATAATTTTGAGATTCCTGAAGAACTTTTAGAGATTGAGTTTAACAATATATGGGCTCAGGTTAATGATGATTTGAAAAAGGCTGGGCGCAGTTTTGAAGATGAAGGTATTACAGAAGAAAAGGCACGGGAGGAATATCGTATCCTTGCGCAACGTCGTGTTCGTCTTGGTTTGGTGCTTTCTGAAATTGGAATGAAGGTTGGTGTTAAAGTTAGTGAGGATGAGCTAAAAGCAGCCGTTTTTGATCAGGTTCGTCAGTATCCTGGACAAGAGAAAGAGATTATGGATTTTTTCCGCAGGACTCCGGAAGCTGTTGAAAATCTACGTGCTCCAATTTTTGAAGAAAAGGTCATTGATCATTTATTAGCACAGATAAAAGTCACAGATAAAGAAGTGACGGTTGAAGAGTTGATGAAAGAATATGACGAATCAGATGTCCCTGAAGAAAAGCCGGCAAAGAAAAAATCTGCAGTGAAAGAAACCTCTACAGAGAAAACATCAGTTAAGAAAAAGGCTCCTAAAAAAGCTTAATATTTATGCAAACAGAAAAAGCCCGATAGAATCGGGCTTTTTGTAAGATTTATATCCTATGATTGCACTGAGAGAATGGTTTTAGATAAGCCATGAGTGTATTTTAAAATATTGGTAGTGGATTGACAATGAGCATCATTGATACGCGTACTCCTGATTCTAAGCGTTTTATTTCTGGAGTTACAGGTGATTGGGAAGTCATCATTGGCATGGAAGTTCATGCGCAAATCATATCAAATTCGAAACTTTTTTCAGGAGCGTCAACCAAATTTGGTGCAGAGCCGAACAATCATGTATCACTCATTGATGCAGCCATGCCAGGTATGTTGCCTGTTCTTAATCAAGAATGTGTCCGTCAAGCGGTTCGAACGGGGTTAGGATTAAAGGCGCATATTAATTTAAAATCTGTTTTTGATCGCAAAAATTATTTTTATCCAGATTTACCGCAGGGGTATCAAATTTCTCAATTTCGCTATCCCATTGTGGGAGAGGGAAAGATTATCATATCTGTTGGTCCAGATTCGAATGGCCAATTTGAAGATATTGAAGTGGGAATTGAGAGGTTGCATCTTGAACAGGATGCTGGAAAATCGATGCACGATCAACATCCAACGATGTCTTTTGTAGATCTTAATCGTTCTGGTGTTGCTCTTATGGAAATTGTTTCCAAACCTGATATGCGTTCATCAGATGAAGCCAAAGCCTATATGACAAAATTGCGTACGATTGTTCGTTATTTGGGCACTTGCGATGGCAATATGGATGAAGGTTCTATGCGTGCAGATGTCAATGTATCTGTTCGTCGTCCTGGTGAAAATTTTGGAACGCGCTGTGAAATTAAAAACGTTAATTCTATTCGCTTTATTGGTCAAGCAATTGAGTATGAAGCGCGTCGTCAGATCGCAATTTTAGAAGAGGGAGGAGTCATAGATCAAGAGACTCGGCTTTTTGATGCGGCTAAAGGTGAAACGCGCTCTATGCGTTCAAAAGAAGAAGCACATGACTATCGTTATTTTCCTGATCCTGATCTTTTACCATTAGAATTTGATCAGGCATTTGTGGATGCTTTGGCAGAAGACTTACCAGAATTGCCTGACGCTATAAAAGCACGTTTTGTTAAGGAAATGGGATTGACAGTGTATGATGCTTCCATTCTTGTGACGGAAAAGGCTATTGCTGATTATTTTGAAGAAGTAGCGCGTGGGCGTGATGGAAAAATGGTTGCCAATTGGGTGATTAATGACCTTTTAGGGGCTTTAAATAAAGATAATCGTGAGATTGAAGAGTCACCAGTATCGCCAAATCAATTGGGAAGCATTATTGATCTCATAAAAGAAGGAGTTATTTCTGGAAAAATTGCCAAAGATCTTTTTGAGATTATTTGGAATGAGGGGGGAGATGCACGCCAAATTGTAGAAGAGCGAAATATGAAGCAGGTGACGGATACAAAGGCAATTGAGAGAGCCGTTGATGAAATCATTGCTAATAATTCTGATAAAGTTGCGCAAGCAAAACAGAAACCCGCTCTAGCTGGTTGGTTTGTTGGACAGGTAATGAAAGCAACAGGTGGTAAGGCAAATCCTCAAGTTGTTAATGAATTGGTTAAGATGAAACTTGGCATAGATTAAATTTTATGGGGTGGAGAAGAAGCCATACATATGATATCTTCTTGAAATTAAGGGATAGCACGTTATCCTATCAATTGGAATTGTAGCTGAATTTCCTAGTAACTTTTTCGGTAATTTCAATCGTTAACAGTTTTATTCCAACGATTAATTTCATGAGCGCACTAAATGAATGGAATAGCAGATGGCTCGTTTTTTTAAGCAAATCTTCACATGGTGGAATGGCAATACCATTGGTACGCGTTTTTTCACATGGCGCAAAGGTAAGCGGATAGGGGAAGATCAATTTGGAAATATATATTATGAAGGGGGACTTCATAAGGATGGTTATCCGCACCGTTGGGTTATCTATAAAGACTATTCTGAGGCCTCTACTATTCCACCAGGTTGGCACGGCTGGATTCATCATCGCTGTGATTCTCCACCAACACAGGAGGATTATCATCCTTATGAATGGGAAAAGCCCCATGTTGCAAATATGACAGGAACAAGTGAGAGCTATCGACCAAAGGGGGCTATCACCTCCAGTGGAGAGCGTTCTTGTGTGCATGAAGATTATGATGCGTGGTCACCTAAAAAATAAAATGTTTTAATGCGCTCGTATATTTTTGTCTTATTTGAATCTATGTTATGAAAAGAATTATTTTTTAAGGTGCGATTAATTTTGATATGATGAGATTTTTTTTATTGTTAGGGGTGAGGCATTTTATATATATTTTTTTAATGGGAATTTTAGTGTTTTTATCCTTAAATAATGGGGTGCGTGCTGAACGTATTAGCAATGGAATTGCTGTTTTTGCAGGTCTTGACAAAATCACGGGGCGGACCACACGTTTTGAAGTTACTCTTGGTAAAATTTATCAGTACGGTGCATTACAGGTAACACCACGTGCGTGTTATACGAGCTCTAAAGATGAACCAACGCGTACAACTGGTTTTGTTGAAGTCAATGAAGTGACATTAGATAAAAAAATACGGCGTATTTTTACAGGATGGATGTTTGCAGATAGTCCTGGTTTGAATGCTGTTGAGCATCCTATTTATGATGTGTGGTTAAAGGATTGCAAGCAGAATTCTCAAGATCTTCCTCTTCAATGATGAGTGTGTTATCTATTTATAATACATTGATTTATAATGGTCATTTATCATTTTACAACTTAATAGGAGGTTCAAATTCCTATGATTTTCTCATTTAAAATTTTTCTATATTGAATTAATCCAAATTATTCTCTTGCGCATTACAAGTGGCGGATGTGCAGATAAGATTCTCTAAGATAAGGAATAAAAATTTCCTTCATGAACTGTTTAAATTCAAAGATGCATCATTAGAACCAACGTATTTTTTCAGTGTTTCATAGGAGACAGTTCTTGAATTATATCTGTTAGAGGTTGAAATGAAAGGCTTGTTTATATTTGTTAAAGAGATGGACTGACGCTTTTGCATTTATGAGGGAAAAAGGCTATCAAGAGAGTAATTCATCATGAAACACCAATGAGTATATCTAGAGAAAGCTGTGTTGGTAGTTTTTTCTCATAGAGATGTCGTTTTTCATTCAAAGAGTAGAAGCAATGCAAGCTATATTAATGGAAAAATTGAGATTTAAGATTATTTAAAGTTTATCAATCGAAGTATAGCTTAGTTAAAAAATGCAATGATCAATATATTTCTAGTAAGAAAACAATGTTTATATATTTTGATTATACACCACCTCATAAGTGAGTTTATCTATTCGTAAGTTCTTGTGTATTGTATGATAACTTCACATTTAAGTAAGCAGGATACCACTAAGTTTGTAAATCATATTCTTGGTATCCATGCTTTTTAAAATCTTTTGTATAAAATACACGTGTTTTCATGTAGAGCTATTGAAAAAGGGGCTCCGAAGAGGCGTTGAAAAGATTCTGTATCACTGGGAGTGGTATATTTATTTTGTATAAAGAATAACCCATTTTCTGAAAAATACGAGATTTTATACAATGAAAGTTTTTAGTCACCAACATAATGATGTTTCCCGATTGCCGAAACAACCTAAAGAACCCTTGTTGAATGTTCCATTTATTATAGTTGTTTTGATAGCATTTTGTTTTTGTCTTTATTGCATTTCTCAGTATTTTTTCTCTCATCAGGTTTATACTGAAAGTCTTGAGTTTTTTTCATTTATACCAGCATTGTTTAAGAGGGATCCTGTAGCACTCTGTTATACCATGGTGAGTTATTCATTTATGCATAGTAGTTTTAAACATGTTGCTCTTAATATGGTTTGGCTTTTGGTTTTTGGCTCTCCTTTAGCAAGGCATTTTGGTGTTTTACGTTTTTTAATTTTTTGGGTGTTAACGGCAGTTATTTCTGTTTTGACTTATTTTACATTTCATCAAGAAAGTACCATATCACTTATTGGGGCGTCAGGTGCCGTATCTGGAATGATGGGTGCTATTGCACGTTACGGTTTTCCTAGTGGTAATCTAGCTGTCAATGCGCAGAACGAAAAACTTTTGGGACCTTTATTGTCCATTAAAAAAGCTCTGTGTTCTAAGGGGGTGCTCGTTTATATGGGTGTATGGCTGATGGCTGATTTTATCATAGGTATTTCTTCTATTTTGTTTGAAGAAAATGGCATCTCAATAGCATGGGAAGCTCATATTGGCGGGTTTCTTGCGGGTTTTTTGTTGGTTGGTTTTTTTGATGTTTCACAAAAAAAATAAAAACTAGAATCTAAGATATTTATGTGCCACATAAAGCGCTATTGTTGCTGCATTTGAAACATTTAATGATTTAATATTTCCAGGCATATCAAGGCGTGTTAAAGCGCAAACGGTTTCACGTGTTTTTTTACGTAAACCTTTACCTTCTGCTCCTAAAACAAGAGCAATTTTATTCCCTGTTAATGCTGTTTCTAGAGGTTTGTGCCCTTCTGAATCAAGACCAAAGCTTGTAAAACCTTTTTGATGAAGTTCTTGAAGAGCTTCAGCGAGGTTTCGTACGGTAATATAATGAATCATTTCCAGAGCTCCAGATGCCGCTTTTGCAAGAACACCGTTTTCGTGGGGAGAGTGACGGCAAGTTGTAATAAGCGCTTTAGCTTTCAATGCAACTGCAGAGCGCATAATAGCGCCAACATTATGCGGATCAGTAATTTGATCCATGACAATGACCAGATCAGTATTGGTTAGTTCCGACAGTTTGCATGGTTTGAGGGGGAGAGTTTCCAAAACAATACCTTGATGAACAGCCTCACTTCCAACAAGCGAATCAAGATATTTGGGGGTGCATAATGTAACAGAGCAAGGATAATCTGATTCGGATATATTTAATCGTTTTAAGGCATTTTGTGTAACGTAAAGACATTTTAAAATTCTTTTTGGGTTTTCTAAAGCTGCCTGAACAGAATGAATGCCATAAAGATGGATTATCCCTTGGTGTAAAGAAGCAGCTTTCTTCTTTAGGTGTGTAAAAGATCGAGAAGAAGAGCTTTTTGTATCGCGATATCGGCGACGTAAACGAGCATAATGAGAATTTTGTGATGTTTTTTCTTTCATAGCTTCTTTATAGCGTGTTAATAAGAAAAATAGAGAGAAAAAATTTATGATTTAAAGTTATGAGCAGGAAATTTGTACAGAATTGTATTTATTCTGTTGACAGATACAATAGTAATCGTCATAACCACTTCGCAATCAGATTGAATTGAATGGGTATTCAAGATGGTTGTCGTAATGTCTCATTGCGCGACTTTACCGGTGTAATGGAGGGGTGCCCGAGTGGTTAAAGGGGGCGGACTGTAAATCCGTTGCGTATGCTACGTTGGTTCGAATCCAACCCCCTCCACCATTCATCGAAGGAGAGTTAGTATGTGGGTCATGCGGGTATAGCTCAATGGTAGAGCAGCAGCCTTCCAAGCTGAATATGCGGGTTCGATTCCCGCTACCCGCTCCAAATGGTTGTTGGTGATTGGGCAAATAGGTATGATGGAGGATATTCCATTTATAGATTGGGTGGGGTTTTACGTCTAAGAGTTGTGGTGATTGGGCTGGTTACAGTCTGGTCAGACTGAGTTTTGCAGGACTGTCCCTAGATGCTAACAAAGATAGGGAATAAAACAAGAGATTAATAGCGATGGCGAAGAGCAAGTTTGAACGAACAAAACCGCATGTTAATATTGGTACGATTGGTCACGTTGATCATGGGAAGA